>JAJPXZ010000193.1 GCA_021205245.1 Planctomycetaceae bacterium | reverse complement strand
CCGGTTTATAGTTCACACCGTCCTTCAACTTGAAGACTTGTATGGGGAAAATTGGCGTCTCACCCAGCCCCAGCCCCCTTTCGGTGGCCAGGAGAATGGCGCGAATCACCATCCTGCCTTCCGGGGTGGTGTCGGTGCCGTAGTTGATGGAGGAAAACGGCGTCTGCGCGCCAGCGCGGGAATGCATGGAGTTGAGGTTGTGGATAAGCGCCTCCATCGCCTGGTAGGTGCGCCGCTCGGTCTCCGTCTCCGTCATGGCGACAGCCATATCGACGATGCGGCCCGCTTCCGGGAACGGTAACGCATCCTTGAGCGCGGAAAGATAGACGTCCCCTGCAGCGAGGCGCGGTCCCATGCCGGTCGCCTTCTCAACCTGTCCGAGGATCTCGTCCAGGGCCGGTTGCGTATCGTCCGCTCCGACCTGCGCAAACAGCATGCCTTTGCGGAGATTTTCCGCAAATAGCCGTCGGTAGGTCTTGGCGACGCCGGTGGCGAGGGCGTAATCGAAGTTGGGAATACTTTGACCGCCGTGCTGGTCGTTCTGATTGCTTTGTATAGCGATACAGGCGAGCGCTGCATAACTGAGGATATCTTGCGGTTCCCGCAGATGACCGTGTCCGGTTGAAAAGCCGCGCCGGAACAGCGTGTCGACGTCGATCTGACAGCAGGTGGTGGTCAGGGAGTAGAAGTCGAAATCGTGGATATGAATCCAGCCTTCGGCATGCGCCTTCGACTGTTTCTCCGACAGGAGGTGGGAGCTATTGTACGCTTTGGCGGCGGCGGACCCGATTTGTAGCATGCTGCCCATCGCGGTGTTGCCGTCGATGTTGGCATTATCCCGCTTCAAGTCGGACTGGCGGGCGTCGGCATGGGTAATCTCTTCGCAAATGCGCATCAGGGACGTGTTCGCTTCACGGACATGGGTGCGCTGGGCGCGATAAAGAATGTACCGTTTCGCCACATCGGTAAAGCCGGCCTGCATGAGAATGGCTTCAACTTCGTCCTGGATAACCTCGATGGTTTGGGTGGCGTTCGGATACTTTTTCCACACCGCCTCGCCCACAATCCCCGCCAATCCCCGGGCGAGAGAATCGTCATCCAGCCCTGCCGCCTTGAAGGCCTTGCCGATTGCCGCCGCAATCTTGTGTTCATCGTAGGGAACGATGCGTCCATCTCGCTTAAGAATCGAACGACAGGCCTCCGATACGTCAGTTTTCTGTTCGGAACCTTTACAAGTCAATACGGTACCCACGCGGTCTCCTTACGAGGCTGCTCAGTGTGATAAGTAGTAAAGTATGGAAAAAGCCGACGGTGGTCCGTGCGGATGGCCCGTCCACCCAGCAAGCCGAAGCCACCGCATACAAGCGGTGACTTCCGTATGGTTGCGAGACGGACGAGGCATTCGTACGTCCATCTATATATTGTGGATTTCTACCCCCAACAACCCATATCTTGCGATACCGTTATACCCATCCGGAAAAAGTTGTCAAGAGTGTGAGATCCAATTTTCCAGTCGGAAATACGGCAACATTTGTGATGGCAGGGGGTAAAAAAAATAGTGCGGGGATCGTTTTTTGGGTCGAAGGCCATGCCAATCACCGCTCCAGCGCGGAGTAAACCGATTTTTGTTCCCATGTATCTTTTCTGCATGCATGTGTAAACATCACGGCAGCAAAATACAGGAATTTTTCATGTGTCTATTTGATACCACAATGGCAAGGCGCGGCGCGCATTATTTTTGAAAAGGGCTGGTGACATCCACGCCTTACGTCCCACGGTCCCTGCCGACTGTCTGTCAGGGCGTAATGTTCTTGCCTGATTCCTCACCGCAGCCGTATAGTACCTTACGTGTTCGGTTCAATTCCACCCTGTGGTCACGGAGAACAGCACATGCCGACATTCGAACGGGTTGCCTCCGGGCTGGCCGGCCTCGACAAACTGGTTGACAACATACGAATGGGCGACAACGTCGTCTGGCAGTTGGACGATCTCGCTCAGTACCGTAGTTTTGCCACACCGTTTGTGCATCAGGCCATTCGCGACGGGAGAAATCTGCATTACATCCGCTTCGCAAACCACGATCCGCTATTCACCGCCATGCCGGGCCTTACAATCGACAACTTCGATCCTGACGAGGGCTTCGAAACCTTTACCCTCAAAATCCACGAACTCATCGGTCGTGAGGACCGGGACGCGTTTTATGTCTTTGATTCCCTCTCCGAACTGCAGACCGCCTGGGCGTCGGATCTGATGATGGGATGTTTTTTTCAAGTCACCTGCCCCTACCTTTTCGAAATGAATACGGTGGCGTTTTTCGGCGTGCTGCGCAATCTGCATTCCTTCGACGCGTTGGCGCGAATCCGCGAGACAACGCAGTTACTGCTGAACGCGTACGGCGAATGCGACAGTCCTTACGTCCAGCCCCTGAAGGTATGGAACAGGTACCATCCGACCATGTTTTCACCGCACCGATTGGCGAACGGCGGCGCAGACGCACTCCCGCTGGACGACGCGGTCGAGGCGGCGCGGTTCCATTCCCTGATAAACAGCGCCGGCGCGATCAGCCTGGACGCGCATCTTGATTATTGGGACCGGACGTTTATCCGCGCCCGGGCCGATGCCGACAACGGCCACGACGGCACCGCAGCCGTGTCGCGCCTGGTGGACATGCTGATGGGACGCGATCCCGATATCGCCGCCATGGCCTGCCGGCACTTCGACATACGCCATTTACTGCAGATCAAGGACCGGATGATCGGCTCCGGCTCGATAGGCGGAAAGGCGGCGGGTATGCTTCTCGCCAGGCGCATCGTGGAAAACTCGCTGCCGGACCTAGCCGACCGGACCGAACCGCACGATTCCTTTTATATCGGCGCCGACGTTTTCTACGCCTTCCTGGTGGAAAACGGCTGGTGGCGGCTTCGCCTGCGCCAGCGCACGCGGGAGGAATTTTTCAGCGCGGCCGAACAGCTCCGCGAAAAAATAGCCGAAGGAAGTTTTCCCCCCGGACTGCGCGATCATTTGCGGCGGATACTGGACCATTTCGCCCAAAGCCCGATTATCGTCCGCTCCAGCAGCCTGCTGGAAGACGGCTTCGGCAACGCTTTCGCGGGAAAGTACGAATCGGTATTCCTGCCCAATTCAGGTGATATCGAACAACGGCTCGCCGCTTTTGAAAAAGCGGTCAAGATCGTTTACGCCAGCTCGCTTTCCACCTCCGCCCTCGCCTACCGTCAGGCGCGCGGCCTGGCGGACCGCGACGAGCAAATGGCCATTCTGGTACAGCGGGTCTCCGGCGGGAATTACGGCGGCTATTTCATGCCGTGCGCGGCGGGCGTGGGATTTTCGCACAACAGTTATGTCTGGGACGAGCGCATCGAACCCGAGGCAGGCATGCTTCGGCTCGTGGCCGGGCTGGGAACGCGGGCGGTGGATCGCACCGATACGGATTACCCACGAATCGTGCCGTTGGGACAACCTACCCTGTCCCCCTTCGCCGGCGATGGCGAACGCGCCAGGTATTCGCAGCGAAAAGTCGATTGCATCGATCTCGCCGGGGGGAAATTCACCGACATCGATATCGCCGACGCGTGCAACCACTGGCCCGACTGGCTACGGAATCTCCTCTGTGAACGCGATTACGAAGCCGAACGCTTCTATTCCGAGCGAGGGATTACCAAAGAAATATTCTTCTGCGCTTGCCGGGAACTGGTCAACAACGACCGGTTCTGCCGCGATATGCGGGCTATTCTCGCCTGCTTGCAGGCCGAATACGCCCAACCCGTCGATGTGGAGTTTGCCGCCAACTTCGGGGCGCAGGGCGATTACATGATCAACCTGCTTCAATGCCGCCCGCTGCAGAGCGGCGTCGGCGGCGGCCAGGTGGTCGTCCCCGACATAGCGCGGGATAAAACGCTGTTTCGCGTCGAAGGCTGCACCATGGGATGCGGCGTGGACGTCAACCTGGACTATGTGGTGTCGGTGGATCAGAAGGGATACGAACGCCTGACCATGAGCGGCAAATACGCGACGGCGCGGGCTATCGGCGATGTGGTGCGAGCGATGGTGGAGCAGGATAAACGCGTCATGCTCATTGGTCCCGGCCGCTGGGGAACGCGGTCGCCGGATCTGGGCGTTCCCGTCACCTTCGCGGAAATCTGCGGCATTACCGCGTTGTGCGAGGTGTCCATGCTGGATGGCCACGTGCGGCCGGAGCTTTCCTTTGGCAGCCATTTCTTCCAGGATCTGGTGGAAACCGGCATATTCTACGCAGCCATCATGCCTGAGCGGTCGGACTGCCTGTTCAACCCCGCCCTACTCGAGCAATACCGCGACACTGCACGCTCACTCATAACCGACCCGCTGCTGGCGGATGAGGTTATCCGTGTTTTCGACCTACGCGGCCACAACCTTTGGCTTAAGGCGGAGCTGACGGGGAAGCACTGCATTTGCGGGAAACTTTAAATCGCCTTTAACCGCGATAACCGTCACGCCGTAAGAAGCACCTTTACCTCCTCGCACGAAGGCGAGGAAAGGTTTTTAAACACATCCTGGCTTTTCGACAGAGGTATGGTGTCGGTGACGATGTCGTCGACATAAAGTTTGGCGTCGGCAAGCATGCGCATGACGTCGTTTTGCTCGGTAGTAAACATATAGCTGCCGATGAGGGACACCCCCCGGGCGACCAATTGCATCGGATCCAGTTCCACGTGGTAATGGGCAAGGGCGACCAGAACGATGTTGCCGCCGTTACGGATAATGCCGAATGACTCGGGGATCGAGCTTGGATTCCCGGCGCAGATGATGACCCTATCCACGCCGATGCCGTCCGTGAGGTCCTTGACCACATCGGTCAACGACTCCTCTTTCACATTGACGGTTCGGTCCGCCCCGTATTTGGTGGCGAAATCCAGGCGCGTTTTGACGATGTCCGAGACGATAACTGTCGCGCCCATGGCCTTCAGGAATTTCACGGTCATAAGGCCGATGGGACCGGCCCCCATGACCACCACACGTTCGTCGTCGCCCAGCACGCCGGCGTGGGCGGCGCGGTAGCAGACGGCCAGCGGCTCCAGGAGCGCGCCCTGCTCATAGGTCAGCGCATTATCCAGTGGGATAATGGCGTTTTCGCGAATGGTGAAGTATTCTTGCATGGCTCCGTCCGTACTCTTGCCGCCGATGGAGGTGCCGAAGGAGTTCCTGTTCGAGCACAGGTTGATGAGACCTTTCTTGCAATAGTAGCAATCGCCGCAGTAGAGGATGGGGTTGGCTGCCACGCGTTGCCCCACCGCGTATTTACCCGCGCCGGGTCCGTTTTTCACCACATCGCCGGCGAACTCGTGTCCCAGGACGATTGGGGGAGCCCAGCGGTCGCTCACCTCGGGCAGGCGGTACGCGCCCAGGTCGGAACCGCACACCGACACGCAGTGCATCTTCACCAGCACTTCGCCCGGACCCGGCTCGGGGATGGGACGCTCTTCGAGGCGCATATCTCCGGGACCGTAGTACACCAAAGCCTGCATCATTGTCATGATTTGCTCTTTCTTGGAATCGGAGTTTGACGTCTATAGTGCCGGCAAAGTGCATCCGCACACAAACAGGCGCATCGGATTTGACCGCTGGGCGGCGTACCGACAGGTGGATGAATTGGTTACAGCCTTCACGTTGAGGGATCGGTGCTACCGATGTAGTTTACCCTGTGCACCGTCCCTGACATAATGACAAAATGCTATATTTGCCATGACAAAAAGCTATGGGTCAAACCTGGCTAAGGAGAAGAAAGCAGCCCGTCGCCTTTGATCAAACGCTTCATAAAATCGTTCAAGGATGCCATGTGAAGTAGCTGTGAAGACTGCCGTCACGTTAATTATTTTTCCCCTTCTGCTTGACAATGCAAAATTATGGGGTATGGTAAAATTGGTTGAGCAATCGATTACCCAAGAATAAAAGCGTCGCCCGGGCCCACCTGCATGCCCACGAGGGTTGCCATGATAGATAAGTCGCCCATCTCGCTCAAAGAGCTTGCCAAGATGGCGAATGTCTCGACCGCCACCATTTCCCGGGTGCTGAACGACAACGGCCGTTTCTCCGAAGAAACGCGCCACCGTGTCCTGTCTCTCATCAAGGAGACGGGCTATTCTCCCAACGTGGCGGCCAAGGCGCTCCGGACCCGCAACGCCTACGCTGTGGGGCTGATCATCCCCGAGGTCGTCAACCAGTTTTTCGCGCGTATCATCGATTCGCTCGGTCGCGTGTTCTTCGACCACAACTATTCCCTCTTCGTCTGTTGCACAGACGAGGATCAGGAAAAGAACAACGCCATGGTCGCCAACCTGCTTGGCAAAGGGGTCGACGGCCTGTTGTATATCTCCCGCTACCCGCTGCACTCTGGAGACACCGGGGTGCCGGTGGTCTGCCTTGACCGTGTGCCGCCGGGCGATGAGGAACGATGTTCCATCGTCTCCGACAACCGCCACGGCGGCAGGCTGGCGGCGGAGACGCTGATCGCCGGCGGCAGCCGCAATCCGGTCATCCTTTGCGACCCGATCGATTTGGGCGGCCTGTCCACTATCGAGAACCGCCTGGCCGGCTTCGAGGAAGGCCTGCGCGCGGCAGGCGTTACCTGGTCCCGCCGTACCGGGATGATAAAAACGCCCATGACCGTCGGCGCGGCCCGGGAGCGGATTTCAAAAGCCGTTCGCGCCGGCAAGCGCTTTGACGGGGTCTTTTCCACTCTGGATGCGGGCGCTCTCGGCGCTCTTCTCGGCCTGGAAGACACAGGCATACGCGTCCCCGACGACGTGAACGTAATCGGCTTCGACGATGTGCCGCTGGGCGAGTACTCACGCCCGGCCCTGACCACCATCAGGCAGGACGTCGCGGCTTTGGCCCTGAACGGCGCCAAGCTCCTCCTCGCCCAGATGGAAAAGAAAAGTTATGACTGTCGGCACGAGGTCATTCCGGTTGCGCTGGTCAAGCGCGGATCGGTACGGTCCTCATCCGACTGATATCTCCCTTTGAAACACCGCCGTCATCACTCAGCCATTACATGATCATCCGCGTCACCCATGAAACAGGGAATGAGGATTCCCTGGCGGGGATGTTTCGTTAATAGAACCAGGCCTTTTGATAGGAGAACAGATGAAATTCGGGACCTATTTCGCGTATTGGGAACAGGAGTGGCGGGGCGATTACGTCGCCTACTGCCACAAGGTGGCCAAGCTTGGCTTCGATATCCTGGAGATCAGCGCCGACGGGTTGATGCGCATGACGACCGGTGAGATCGGCGACATGAAAAAAGCGGCCGCCGACGAAGGCATCAGCCTGACGGCGGGCCTTGGCTTCCCTGCCGATTCGGACCTGTCGTCGGCAGACGCGGCGACACGGCAACGCGGCCTCGAGCTGATGGGCAAGATGCTGCCCCTTCTCGAGCAAGCCGGCATCACCAGTGTGGGCGGCGTGATTTTCGCGTCATGGCCCTACGATTACAATGTGCCGTTCGACAAGCCGGCCGCATGGGCCAGGAGCGTCGAATCCATGAAGACCTCGGCAGACATGGCCAAGAACCACGGCGTCACCCTCCAGTGCGAAGTGGTCAACCGCTTTGAACACTTCATGGTCAACACGGCCGCCGAAGCGGTCCAGTTCGTCACCGATATCGGCAAGCCGAACGTCAAAGTGATGCTGGACACCTTCCACATGAACATCGAAGAAGACTTCATGGGCGACGCCATCCGTTCCGTCGGCCCCCTGCTCGGCCATTTCCACATCGGCGAGTGCAACCGCAAGGTGCCGGGACAGGGCCACATGCCCTGGGACGACATCGGCCAGGGCCTCCGCGACATCGGCTACCAGGGTGCCGTGGTGATGGAACCCTTCGTCCGCATGGGCGGCACCGTCGGCAAGGAGATCCACGTCTGGCACGATCTTTCCGACGGCGGCGACGACGCCAAACTCGACGCCGACATCGCGCAGTCACTCAAATTCGTCAAAGAAAAATTCCTGGCGTGATCGGCTCGTGGCCGGTATGGGAATTCGCACCAGTCTCGTATCCGTTTTTTAAGGAGCAACCATGCGCAAACTGTGTATCGCGGCAGTGCTGACCGCCGTCCTCTTCGCCGGGCAGACCTTCGCCGGTGAGAAATTCCGTATGGCGGTCGTCGTCAAGATCGGCGGCATTCCGTGGTTTAACTCCATGGAAGAAGGCATCAACCGGGAAGCGCCCAAGCAGAACGTCGACGCCTGGCAGATCGGCCCCACATCGGCCGACCCGGCTCTGCAGGTCCGCGCCATCGAGGACTTGATCGCCCAGAAGGTCGACGTCATCGGCGTCGTCCCCAACGACCTCCAGGTCCTTGAGCCGGTCCTCAAGCGCGCCCGCGACGCAGGCATTAAGGTCATCATCCACGAAGGTCCGGAACAGATCAACAAGGACTGGGACTTCGAACTGGTCAGCGTGCAGTACTACGGCGAAGAACACATCAAGCGCTTCGCGGAACTTATCGGCAAGAAGGGCAAGTACGCCGTCTTCGTCGGTTCCCTCACCGTGCCGCTCCACAACGCCTGGGCCGACGTCGCCATCAACTACCAGAAAGAGCACTTCCCGGAGATGGAACTCGTCGCCGACCGCTTCGGCGTCTCCGAATCCATGGACGACACCATGCGCACCGCCAACGAGCTATTGGCCAAATATCCCGACCTCAAGGGCATCCTCACCTTCGGTTCCCAGGGTCCGATTGGCGCGGGCCGCGCCGTCATGCAGCGCGGCAAGGCTGACGACGTGGTGGTGTTCGGCGCGTTTTCCGCCGGCCAGGGCGAGCGTCTGGTCAAGCAGGGCGCGATCAAGGGTGGCTTCACCTGGAGCCCGCTGGTCGCCGGCGAAGTGTTTATCCGCATCGGCCGCATGCTCATGGATGGCACACCCATCGTGGACGGCATGGTCATCGACGGCATGGGCAAGGTAACCGTCGACGCGGAAAACCGGGTCGTCCTGGGCCAGGAACTCGAATCCCTGGACATCGACAACATCGACCGCCTGGTGGAAATGGGCCTGTAGTTTCGTATGCGAATATTGCTCTCTCCGTTCCCGTCGACAGGATGGGAACGGAGGGGGATGGAGGAACGTTATGTCCGGCTCTGAAGCATCCGCCACGGCGGACCCGGCGGTGACGGCGCGGCTTGATCCGCGCGAGGCAACGGCTGCGTCCGGCGGCACTCCCGGCACCAGGGAATCCATCGTCGTACTCAGAAACATCTCGAAGCGCTTCGGCGGCAACTACGCGCTCCGCGATGTCGATTTGGAATTGCAAAAGGGCGAGGTGCACTGCCTCTGCGGCGCGAACGGCTGCGGCAAAAGCACCCTCGCGAAAGTCATCTCCGGCGCGTATCAGCCGGACAGGGGCGCGAGCATCCGCATCGGCGGCAGCGATCACGCACGGCTGACGCCGCAGGAATCCCGCGCCTATGGCGTGCAGGTCATCTACCAGGACCTGGCGCTGTTCCCCAATCTCACCGTCTACGAAAACATCGCCTTCGAATACAACCTCGAGGGCATCGGCATATACCGGAAGTCCCGCCTGCGCCAAAAGGCGAAGGAGGTACTGGACGAATTGAAATTCTCCATCGATCTGGATGACCGGGTCGAACAGCTCTCCATCGCCCAGCGCCAGCAGGTCGCCATCTGCCGCGCCCTGGTCGCCGACGCCAAACTGGTTATCATGGACGAGCCAACGGCCTCCCTGACCCGCGTCGAAGTGAACCACCTCCTGGATACCGTTCGGTACCTGAAATCCAAGGAAATCACCGTCATTTTCGTCAACCACCGACTGGACGAAGTGCTGGAGGTATCCGACCGCGTCACCGCCATGCGAGACGGCAAGAAGATCGGCACCTATCCCGCCAAGGATATGAACGAGGCGAAGTTGACCGAACTGATCACCGGCAGGCAAATCGAATTCCTCAAAAAGACCGACAAAACCGCCACCGACAAGACCGTTCTGGAGGTCCGCGAGTTCAGCCGCGCAGGCCAATATCACAATGTGAATTTCACCCTGAAAGAAGGCGAGGTCTTGGGCATTTGCGGGCTTCTCGGCTCTGGCCGCACCGAACTCGCCCTGTCCATTTTCGGCATGACCCGTCCCGACAGCGGTCACATGTTTGTGGACGGCAAACCGGTTACCTTCAAGAGCCAGATGGAAGCCATCAAAGCGGGCGTCAGTTATTTGTCCGAGGATCGCCTCACCCTGGGCCTTATCCAGCAGCAGTCGGTCGGCGACAATATGGTGTTGACGATTCTCGATCGGCTGAAGAACAACCTGCATCTGATCGAGAGGAAAAAGCGGCGCGCCCTTATCGACGAATGGGTCGACAAGATGGACGTCAAGGTTGACAACGTCGACTACCCGATAAGCACCCTTTCCGGCGGCAACCAGCAAAAGGTGGCCTTATCGAAATGGATTCTCACCAACCCGAAGATCCTCATACTCGACTCGCCGACGGTCGGCGTGGACGTGGGCGCGAAAAACAGCATTTACCAGCTCATCCACAAGCTGGCGGCTGACAAAATAGCCGTCATCATCATCTCCGACGAAGTGCCGGAGGTGTATTACAATTGCGACCGCATCCTGCATTTCAGCAAAGGCACGGTCGCGGGCGAATACCATCCCGACAAGTTGAGCGAACACGATTTTGCGGAGGTGATCGAAAATGGCTGAGGCAAAAAAAGTACGATACAACCGCGTGGTGGCGTACCTCGCCCTGGTCATGATTTTGATCGCGGCCTTCTTCTCCCTGACCACCGAGACGTTCGCAACCTGGAACAATTTCTTCAACATGGTCGAGAGTTATTCGGTCACAGGCATTTTCGCCATGGGCCTTCTGGTTGTCCTGGTGACGGGCGGCATTGACATTTCGTTTCTCGCCACCGCCAGCGTCGTCCAGTACGTTACTGTCAAAATCTGCCTGGCCCTGGGTGCATCCGACTACGCCATCGTCGGGATTCTCATCGCCATGGTCATCGGCGTCGCCATCGGCATGCTGAACGGGATGGGATGCTCATTTTCAACCTGAACATCGTCTCCATCATCGTCACCATCAGTATGCAGAGTATTCTCTTCGGCATGCTTATGTACGCCTCCTCCGGCCGCTCCATCTATACCCTGCCGGACTGGATGTACACCTACGGCGGCTCCGCCATCACCCTGGCCATCGGCGGCGATCGAATACCAGTGAGTCTTGCGCCATTTGTCATGGTGGTTATGGCACTCCTCACCTGGTTCCTCCTGAACAAGACAACGACCGGCAGACAGCTCTATGCCATGGGCGGCAACGCCGAGGCGGCGCGGCGGCTCGGCATACGCTTGGGCGCACTGCACCTCTTCGCCTACGGCTACATGGGCTTGATGGCTGCGGTAGGCGGGCTGACCCAGGTGCTCCGGGTGGAAGAGGTCGTCCCCAACGCCCTGGTCGGACGCGAACTGGACGTCCTCGCGGCGGCGGTTCTGGGGGGCGGCTCTTTCGCCGGCGGCAGGGGCAGCGTCATCGGCACCATCCTCGGCGTGTTCCTGATCGGCCTGCTCAAGAACGGCCTCAACCTGTTCGGCGTCTCGTCCTATTTTTCCGATGTCATCGTCGGCCCGGTCATCGTCATCGCCTTGATTGCGACGCACCTGGGCAAGCGGAAAGAAACGGATGTCGGGTTTGCGTGACGCCACGCCGATAGAAGAGACGTATCGTCCGGACGGTTTTACGATTCCATGCGGGAGTACCAGAATGCATTCACAAAACAACCTCCTCACCAAAGTGCCTGCCCTGGGCCTCCCCGCCCTGCTGCTGGCGACTTTAGCCTTTTTCGCCATTCTCATGCCGGGTAAATTTCTCTCGGTAAGCACCTTCGAGTCCATGGCTTTTCAAATGCCGGAACTCGGCCTTCTCACCCTGGCCATGTTCCTCCCGTTCGTCAGTGCCGGTTTTAATCTGGCGATCATCGTCACCGCCAACCTGTGCAGCCTGCTGATGGCGTGGATGTGGGTATCATTCATTCCGGTTGACGCGGGGATTGCCCTGCAATTGGTCTGGCTGGTCATCGCTCTCCTCTCCGGATTCGTCGTCGCCACCGTCATCGGCACCGGCATCGGCGCGATGGTCGCCTACGCCGGCGTCCATCCCACCCTGACCACTCTTGGCGTCATGACTCTTATCAAGGGAATCGGCATTGCCGTCACCGGCGGCCGACCCATCCGTGGGATGCCGTCGGTGATTCAATATATCGGCAACGGCACTGTGCTCGGCGTACCAATACCGCTGGTGGTGTTCCTGATAACGGCGGCGTTCACCGCCCTGCTATTGGGTAAAACACAACTGGGCAAAAACGTCTATATGGCTGGCTCCAACATCAACGCCACCTACTATTCCGGCGTCGATACCAACAAGGTGCTGATCGCCATCTACATCTATTCGAGCCTGATGTGCGTCATGGCCGGGCTGGTGATGACCGCCCGCTTCAACTCCGCCAACATGGGGTATGGCGAATCATATCTACTGCTGACCGTCCTCGCCATCATCATGGGCGGAGCGGATCCGAATGGCGGCTTCGGCAAGGTGTGGGGCGCGGTGCTGGCCCTGTTGGTGTTGCAGGTCATTTCGACCGGACTCAATCTCTACGGTGTGAGCCCACATATCAGCTTGGCGATGTGGGGCATCGTGCTCATCTTCACACTGGCCATCAAGTACTGCAACCGGCGTTGGTATATGCCGTGGGCGCAGCGCCGACAGGCGACGCTGGCGGCGGGGTAGAAGAGCGTGGCATTCACAGGCCTGGACGGTTTTATGGGTACTCACGGCGTGAATCAAATGGAAATGGGCTGCAGGAACCTGTCCTCAGCCCATTATGCATATGTCTTGGAAATAATTGAGGCATAGGCGACTGCCAACAAACCTCGTTATCGTACGTAATCTCAATCCGAAGATTTATACCATTGATGCCTTGCAAGGCTCACCGAACAGTATTCAATGTTATACGTAACTCCCCGCGCCGAGAAGCCCGGCGGTTGCGCTGGTCGTGGACGGTGAGTAGCAACTGGTAATCGCGTTGGCAGAGCCAACACCATGCGACCCTCCGGCAAGCTGCTTGCGTTGATCGACGCGCTGCTGCAGGAAATCCATCATTTCCCGCCTTCCCAGCGCCAGTTCTTGCGCTTCCTCGAGCGCTGTTTTATGGCGTTCCGAGCGCCGTGTCCACCAGCTGTCGCTGGTGTCTGCCTTATCGGCGACGGCGCTGCCGTAGCCGGAGGCCAGATATTCTTCTTCGGCGTCGGCGTCGATGCGGATGGTGGTCAGAGCCGGCGCAGGCACGGTGGTACCCCAGGCGGGATCGCAGAGGTCGCGCTTGCATAAATCCATCATTTTTTGTTTATACTCGGGGTCAGCGGCCATCTTTTCCCACGCCGAATCGCTGACGCTCACCGAGATGGACGTTCCCCTCTGGGTGATTTGGAGCGAGGAAAGAAAGTCGGCGAATTCTTTTTTCACGTCTTCGACCGTGGGTGCGGCCGGCTCGACCTCCTCCACCGAAATATCAAGGGAGAATTCCACCCCTGCCGCCGACGAGGCCGAAGAGTTCCGCCCGGCTGCGCCGGAGGATTGCGTGTAATTCTGCAGAAAATTGTACGTGCTTACGCCGTTGATATTCATGGCGGTCCCTTTCATGCCGGTCGCTCGGGCAACCACAACCAGTTACGCAAACCATGGCGGGTGCCGGCGCTAAATAATAGAAGAGCAATTTCCGTGCCAACGCTACAGGGAACGTCAACCCAACCGGTAACCCTCTTGGATGCATACAATTGGATCAATTATCGGACGCACCTTTCTTTCTCCCGAGATCAACGAACGGGAAAAAAGTGCCGGTACTCCACCTACCACTATGTAAAATGCAACGCACATTAAATGCATGGCATAATCACATTACGTGCAGTGATCAAAA
>JAJPXZ010000027.1 GCA_021205245.1 Planctomycetaceae bacterium | reverse complement strand
CCCCGGCGTGCGGACCTCCACCAGCGCGAAAAGCGGGCTGTTCGGCCGGGGTCCACGGGATAGGCGGTGAAAGCACCGAACTCATGCGGTTGAGCGTGGGGGCATTTTCATGCCATCACTGGCAACCCCGTGGACCCCGGCCGAACAGTCCGTTTATGCCGCTGATGCACGTTTCTTACGCCGGGGTGACGTGTGGGGAGAGTGAAATGGACGAACTGACGATACTCGTTTGCAACAGCCGATACCGAAAAAAACCAAACATGAAAGGCCGTCCCATTTCTGGGGCGGCCTTTTACTTTGCATCGTCTAGAACCCACGCCGCAACTACCCGCGTTCCAGCGCTTCCCATATACCAAGCAGGTACATGGCGCCGAGGGCGCGGTCGTAGAGGCCGTAGCCTGCCCTGCCGGTCTCGCCCCAAATCATCCGGCCGTGGTCGGGGCGGATATAGCCGTTGAAGCCGGCGTCGTGGAGCGCCTTGAGGATGCCGTACATGTCGAGACTGCCGCACCGGCTGGGATGCGGCGCTTCTTCGAACGAATGCTCGCCGGTCCACTTGACGTTGCGGGCATGGGCGAAATGAATCCTGTCGCCAAAGTCGCGGGCAATCGCCTTGATGTCGTTGTTTGGATCAGCCCCGAGCGAACCGAAGCAGAGCGTGATGCCGTTGGCGAGGGACGGGTTGATCGCCTTCATTCGGGCATAACTGTCGCAGCCGGTGATGATGCGCGGCAGGCCGAACAGGCTCCACGGCGGATCGTCCGGGTGGATGGCCATTTTGACGCCGGACTCTTCGCAGGCCGGGACGACCTTGTTGATAAAGTAGGCGAAATTGTCCCACAGCTTCTCGGCATCAATATCCTTATAGTCGCCAAGAAGGTGCTTCATTTCGTCCTTGGTGTAGGATTCGTCCCAACCGGGGAGCGACATGTCGGCCGAGGTCGGGTCGAGCTTTTGCACAGACGCGTTGTCGTAGGCGAGCGCTTTGGAGCCGTCCGGCAGGGTACGGGCGAGGTCGCTCCGGAACCAGTCGAAGACCGGCATGAAATTGTAGCACACCACCTTGACCCCAGCCTTGCCGAGGCGGCGGATGGTCGTGCAGTAATTGTCGATCTGGCGGTCGCGCTCCGGCTTGCCCATCTTGATCTCTTCCGGCACCGGCACGCTCTCCACCACCTCGAACTCGAGGCCGTTGTCGTTCGCGGCCTTTTTGATGGCGGCAATGCTGGCATCGGGCCAGACTTCGCCGGCGGGAACATCGTAGACAGCCGAGACAATACCGCTCATTTCGGGAATCTGCCGGATATAGGCGAGCGAAACCGGGTCGTCCTGACCATACCACCGAAACGTCATTTTCATGGGTTATCTCCTCTTGGGCAAGCCTCACGCACGCCAGTATACATCACCTGACGCTACTTTACCAGCAGCCACCCGCCGTCGACGAAGATAACCTGCCCGGTGATGTAGGACGCGTTGTCGCTGGCCAGGAACATCACCGCTTCGGCGATATCCTCGGGCGTGCCGAGACGCTTGAGAGGGAGCGATTGGCCCAATTCCTCGCGCTCTTCGTCGGAATACAGATCTTCGTTCAGTGTCGTGGGGATGGTGCCGGGCGCGACCGCGTTGACGCGGATGCCGTACTGGCCCCAATCGGCGGCGAGGCACTTGGTGAGCATGACCACGCCCGCCTTGCTGACGCAATAGACCTGGGCCTCGGGTTCGACGTCGCGGGCGTTGATGGAGGCGGTGTTGATGATGCAGCCGCCGAGCTTTTTATCGATCCAGCGTTTGGCCATGGCCTGGGCCGCGAAGAAATAGCTCTTCAGGTTGATGGAAATGATCTTTTCCCAATCGTCGTCCGTGACCTCGATGGACGGGAAACGATCGTAGACGCCGGCGTTGTTGTAGAAGATGTTTATCTGGCCAAGCTTGTCGGTGGCTGTGTCGATGAATTTCTCAATCTCGTTCGTCTTGGTGACGTCGGCGACCATGGCCATGGCGTTGTCGACCTTGCCGTCGGCCATCTTTTTCGTTTCCTCGTTTTCCTCGAAGTCCTTCTCGATACCGCAGACCGCCACCTTCGCCCCGGCGCGGAGAAAACAACTCGATGTCGCCAAGCCAATGCCGGACGTGCCGCCGGTAATCGCCACTACCTTGTTTTTGAAAAAGTCGTGCATACCATGCTCCCACTGTTGTCCCCCGGTAGACTACTGTCTGCCACGTGGTGCAGTCCCATGCGGAATTGGGGCTGGTCAAAAAAAAGGGGCCGACCTCCAGGAAGGTCGGCCCCATCGGGGCGAGGGTTTGAATCGGCCCGCGCTCTTTTTTCAGTTATAACGCCTTGATTTCATTCCACACTTCGTCATCGACGAAAACGCCCTGTTCGGAGTTTTCCTTTTTGGCCAGGATGTAATCCTCGCCCGGGAACCAAATGCCCCGTTCGCCCTGGGCCAGCTTGGAACTCTTGATATGGGCCTTGGCTTTGCGGATCGTTTCCTTGATTTTCGCCGCTTCGGTCAGGTGCGCGGGGTCAATCACCATAAAGACCTGGGACGCGCCGCCGCAACTGCCTTTGCCGATCTTGTCGATGTCGGCCGCGCCAATGCCATCCGTCAGGACGGCACCGAGAACGTCCAGCATAAAGGCGAAGGACGATCCCTTCCAGTAACCCATGGGCAAAATCCGCATCGATTCCTCAATGGGGCCTGGTTCGTCGGTGAGGTTGCCGTCCTTGTCGAATCCGCCTGGATACGGCAACTTTTTGCCTGCCTGACGAACCACCTGCAGCTTGCCGTAGGCGTATTGCGACATGGCCATGTCGATCATCACCGGTTCGCCGTCGTCGCCGGGGCAAGCCATGACGTAGGGATTGTTGCCGAGCTTCGGCTCCGCGCCGCCCCACGGCGGCATGCAGGATTCGGTGTTGGTCCAGGCGATGGCGATATAGCCTTTGCGGGCCGCGTACAAGCCATAGGTGCCGCCGCGCATCCAGTGGGTGGTGTTGCGAAGGCCCACCATGCCGATGCCGTGCTCTTTCGCCAATTCGATCGCCCGATCGGTGCAGAACAGGGAGTTGGTGATGCCGGGACCGAGATTGCCGTTGTAGACGGCGAGCGCGCCGAAGCTTTTTTCCAGAACCGGCTCGGCATTGACGTCGACCCAGCCTTCCTGGACGTAATTGAAAAACCGTGAGACCCGGTTGGCGCCGTGGGAATAGATGCCGTCCCGGCTGGATTCGGCATGGATGGCGGCACATAGATTGGCCTTGTCCTCCGACATGCCGCATTTGCGAAACACTCGCGCGATTTCTTTTTTCATTTCTTCAAAGGGGACTCTCATGCCGCGTATCTCCTATCCAAAGGCAAGATTGGGCAAAAACAGAACAATTTGCGGGAATACCGCGAGAATAGCCACGACGATCAGAACCGCAATAATATAGGGCATCGCATCCTTGGTGTACGTCTCTATTGGACATTTCAACAAGGAGCAGGCGGTATACATGGTCACCCCCACCGGCGGCGTCATACCGCCCATTGTATTGACCAGCATGAACAGCATACCGAAATGGACCGGATCCACGCCATACGATTTGACGATGGGCAGGAATATGGGGACCAGAATCAGGACGTTGGCGGTCGCCTCCATAAACATCCCGATGAAGAACAGGAATGTCAGCACCGCGAACAGCACCACGTACTTGTTTTCCGAAATGCCGATAATGGATTTGGACAGGAACTGGGGCAGACGGTCGGTAACCACCGCATAGCCGAACACGGCCGAGCAGATGATAATGAACATGATGATGCCGAGATCATTGGCCGACTGCCTGATCGCCACCCACAATCTTTTATAGGTCAGTTCGCGGTAAACGAACTTGCCGATGACGAACGCGTACATTACGGCGAAGGCCCCCGCCTCCGACGCGGTAAACATGCCGGAGCGAATGCCCACAATGAGAATGACCGGGAACAATAACGCCCAGATGCTGTCCAGGAAGCCGCGCCACAGTTCGCCAAGGGTAGCGGGTTTTTCCGACAGGGCGGAATAGCCGCGTTTCCGGGCGAACAGGGTGGTGGTTATCATCATGGCGGCCATGACCATCAACCCGGGGACAAAGCCGCCGATAAAGAGCCGCCCGATCGACACCTCGCCGGTAATGCCGTAGAGGATTAACCCGACCGACGGTGGAATCGTTGCGGTGATCAATCCGCCCATGGCCAGCACGGCGGCGATGAATCCCTTGGAGTATCCCTGCCGGATCATGTCGGGGCCAAGGATGCGGCATTCCATCGCCGCATCGGCCGTTGCCGAACCGGACACGCCGCCCATCAACGCGCTCAGCACCAAACTCACCTGGGCCAAGCCGCCCCGCATATGGCCGGTCAACAGTTTGGCGAAATGGATCATGCGGGAGGTGATGCCGGTTTCGTTCATCAGATTGCCGGCAAAAACAAAGAACGGCACCGCCAGCAGCGGGAACGACTGCGTGGACGAGATCATCTTCTGAATCACGACCTGCAGCGGCGTGCCGTCAATGATGAAGAAAGGCACGCTGGCTATACCAATGGCAAAGGCCAGCGGCATACCGGCGACAAGCAGGATGATGAATAGTATCGCTACAATACCCATTAGACCCCACTTTCTGTCTGGCCGGCTTGGTCCGAATCGGCGACGGTTTCGGTATAGTTGATCTGCGAATAATCGTTCTGTATAAAGTTCCGGATGTTCAATATAATCCGGCGGACAATGGTGGTGCAGAGCAGGAAGCAGCCAACCGGCCCCGCCGCCGTCACCAGCGAATAGCTGATAGGCAGGGTGTTGAAATAGCGCCGGTAATTCTGGATGCAGAGCCTGGTCCCGTAGACAATCACCAGCAGGCAAAACGCCAGCATGAGCAGGTTGAGAACCAGGGCCAGACCGTTACGCGTCTTGGGTGGAAAACGGCTGACCAGCATGTCCAGGCCCACGTGCCGGTCCTGGCGCAACGCGAGATCCGCACCGATAAAACAGACCCAGGCAAACAGCATTTGCGCCACATCCACCGACCACGCGACCGAAATGCCGAACCAGCGCAGCGCCGCCGCCAAAAAGACCAGGACGATAAGAAGCGCCAAAAAAATGACGACAAAATATTCTTCCAACTTGAGTATTACTTTCAAGGGCAATCCTCCATGGCGTCAAAGCGCTATGCGCTGATTCCGTCCGCTCTTTCGGCTATTTTCCAAGTTCCGCGTCAATCGCGTCCTTGAGGTGGCGGTAGCCCAGTTCGTCATACACGACGTCGGTGGCTTTTTTGAACGCCTCAATGTCGCAGTCGACCAATTCCAGACCGCCGGCCAGCAGTTGCTTTTCGAACTCCTTGTCGCCGTCCAGCACGCCCTGCGACGCCTTGACGCCGCCGTTGTAGGCTTCTTCAACAAGGATCTTCTGGTATTCTTCCGGCAGGGCATTGAACCAATCGTTCGAACAGACAATGCCGGTGAGCAGATAGAAATGGCCGGTTTTGCTGAGGTAATTGGTCACTTCCGGAATGGAGGAGCCGAGAGCGGCGGAGTAGTGGACCTCCACGCCTTCGATGACATTCTGTTGCAGGCCCTGGTACGCTTCGGACCACACCAGGACGGCGGCGTTCGCGCCCATGGTCTCGACCGTGCGGGTGACGACGGGGGAACCGGAAGAGCGGATGCGCTGACCTTTCAGATCCGCCGGTTTGGCCGCCGGGTTTTTGGTGAACAGGTGCCGCACACCCTGGAAATAGTTGTAGGAGAGAATCTTCAGGCCGTGGTCTTCGAACTTGTCGGCGAGATCATGATAGGCTTTTGTCTCCAACAACTTGAGCATCTCGTCGTAGCTGTCGACCAGATAGGGAGCACCGAAGATCCCAAACTCAGGCACGTAGGCGCTCAGACGCCCGGGGTCGGTCATGATCGCCACCCTGGCGCCGACCTTCGCCTGTTCGATCACGTCTTCGTCGGCACCCAATTGCGAGCTGGGGAAAAGCTGCACTTCCACCGCGCCGTTTGTCCGTTCCGCCACGTTCTCGGCAAAGGTGGTCAGGCCGACGTAGAGCGGATCGAGTTCGGTCAACACCGTGCCGACCCGCAGGACATATTGGGCAGCCATTACAGTGGAACTGGCGGTGAAAATCAACGTCGCCAATAGCGCAAAGAAAACTGTACGGTTGGATTTCATGCTTGGCCCTTTCTTACGATGGATTCGTTATGAACCAGCTTCAGCGTGGCTCATCTGGATTCGGAATATTGCGATTACGCGAAGCTCAACACCACCTTGCGTACCTCCTCGGGATGATTGAGGATAAGGTCGAACGCCTGTGCCACTTCGGTGAAGTGGAAGGTGTGGGTGCGGAGCCGCTCCGGCTGATAATAGCCCTGCTCCATGGTGGCGATAACCTCGGGGAAGCGGCGGTTGTTGAGACGCGTGCCGATGACGTCGAGTTCCTTTTTGGTGATGGCGACCGACGCCACCTCCGACGGCGTCGCCGACAGGCCGAGAATGAGGACGCGGCCGGCCGGACAGGCGAGGTCGAGCGCCTGGGGGAACGACGTGAGCGAGCAGACCGCATCGATGACCACCGGCATGCCTTCGCCGTTGGTGAGGTTGTCGACAGCGGCGCGGAGGTCGTTATTTTTGACATTCAGGACGATGTCAGCGCCCAGGCGCTTCGCCTCTTCCAGCCGGGCGTCGAGGATGTCCGTCATCATCACTCTCGCGCCGCGCGCCTTGGCGTCCTGCAAGATGCACAGGCCGGCCGGGCCGCAGCCCATCACCAGCACCAGGTCGCCCTTTTCGATACGGGCGCGGTGATTGACCTGAACGCCGATGGAAAACGGTTCGACCAGGCAAACGAGGTCGGCGGGAATCTTGGCCGGGTCAACGGTGTGGACGCGGGCGGCCGGGGCGGTGACGTATTCGGAAAAACCGCCCGGAAGGTGCACGCCGCAGACCTCCAGGTTCGAACACACGTTCTCGCGGTTGTGGGTGCAGGGATAGCAGTGGCCGCAGGGACGGACCGGATCCACCGCCACCAGGTCGCCTATCTTGACCGACTTGACCAGGTCGCCGACCGCTTCCACCACGCCGCCGTATTCGTGACCGATGATGGCGGGATAGGTGGCAAGGGAGTTGGTCCCCTTGTAGATGCCGAGGTCGGAACCGCAGATGCTGCCGCTGGTGACCTTCACCAGCACCTCGTACGGGGTGGCGATGGCCGGTTTGTCGATTTCGACAATCTCGAGAGCCATCGGCTTATCGACGCGAATCGCCTTCATGTATTGTCCTCCAGATGACGCCGCAAAGTCGCCCTGACCGCGCCGACGCCAGCCATCATTTCGGTAAAGTAGCCTTCGACCCGTTCGCCCAGCCCGGCTTCGTAGAGATCGACGCCGAAAATCCCCGCGTCCGACAGGATGGGCCGCAGCGCCGCGTGGAACGGTCCGGTGTCGCCCAGACGCAATCCGGCGAGGTGCGGATCGAGCTGCGCCAGCATCGGGTCGGGGCTGCGTTCGAATGAATTGCCTTCGTCGTCGACGCCCAGGAGATACCGCACCCAGGCGGCGTGGACGAGCGGGATGTACTTCAGCGTTTGTGCGTCGAGATCGCTCCGTTTACGGTATGCCTTGACCGTTTCGCCAAAACGGATCGACAGCTTTTGCGACGTGTCGCAGGCGATGCGCTGCGGGGTGTCCGGCATGAACGGATTCGGGAACCGTACCCGCAAACAAGTGTCAAGAAATTCGCGCGGCTTGATGATACCCGGATCGACCACGACCGGCAGGCCTTCCTCATAACCGATGGCTTCGACCAACCGGCCGAGATCCGGATCACGCATCTCGGCGCTGATCAGGTCGAAGCCAAGCAGGCAGCCGAAAACGGCCAATGCGGTGTGGAGCGGATTCAGGCAGGTGCAGACCTTCATCTTTTCTATTTTGTCAACCGTCTCGCGGCTGGTGTAAATAATCCCGGCCTGGTCCAGCGCGATACGCCCGTTCGGGAATGCGTCTTCGATAACCAGGTACTCTGTTTCCTCGGCGTTGACGTAGGGCGCGACATAGGTGTTTTTCGACGTCACCACCGCCTCGACATCCCGGAAACCGCTTTGCACCAGCATCGCCTTGATGCCGTCGTCCGGGCGGGGCGTGATCTTATCGATCATCGACCACGGGAACGACACCGATTTCGGATCGTCGACATAGGCGAGGAAATCCGCCGCCGCCGTGCCCGCGTCGGTCCAGGCCACGGCAAAGGCGCGAACCGCGTCGCGAAGTTTGTCGCCGTTGTGGGAACAATTGTCCATGCTGACCATGGCGACCGGCAACTTGCCCCCGAGAAACCGTTCATAAACAAGCGAAGCCACCTTGCCCATATAACTGGTCGGCGCGGCGGGACCGGCGGCGAAGTCGGCCGCGACGTCGGGCGATACATCGCCGCCACGGTGGAGACTGTAGCCTTTTTCCGTGATGGTGAAGGAGACCATCTTCAGGGACGGCGCGCGGAAGATGGCGCGCAGCCGGGCGAAATCGTCGTGGCCGGCATCGGCCTTGAGCGCTTCGACCATCGACGCGACCACGGTCTTGTCGATGCCTCCGTCGGATTTCAGGGTGACGGCGAGGGAGAGATTGTCGTGGGGCTTGAAGATCCGGTCGACGATTTCATAATCAAAGCCTTCGGCGACGATGACGCCGGATTTCTCCACGCCCTTGTCCAGCAAGACCTGCAGGCGGGCGGCAGGGAAGGCGCGGAAAATATTGCCCGCGCCGAAGTGGACCCAGGTCGGGGTGCCTCGGGTATGGGCCGCGACCGCGTCCCGGTCGAAGGTCGGCAGGGTGAACCCCGCCTTTTCCCAGGCGGCGCGATCCGCGAGGCTCTTGGCATTCAAATGCATGGCGTCTCCCCCTCCTCTACTTGCGCGTGCCGCACTTGTCGAGCGCTTCCCACAATCCCAGCAGGTACTCGGCCCCGAGGGCGCGGTCGTAGAGACCGTAACCGGGGCGGGCCTGTTCGTCCCAAATCATGCGGCCGTGGTCGGGACGGATATAGCCTTCGAAGCCGCTGTCGTGGAAGGCTTGGACGATTTCGAACAGATCGAGATCGCCGCATTGCGACAGGTGGGCGCTTTCGTCGAAATCCACCCCGTCCTGATACTTGATATTGCGGATATGGGCAAAATGGACGCGCCCGGCCTTCGTGAACTCACTGATGATGGCGGGCAGGTCGTTTTCCCGGTTCGCGCCGAGGCTGCCGGTGCAGATGGTGAGTCCATTCGCCGGGTCGTTGTTCAGCGACAGGAAGGTGCGGATGTTCTCGACATTCGAAATCACCTTGGGGAGGTCGAACAGCGGCCACGGCGGATCGTCCGGGTGGATGGCCATGTTGATGCCGCACTCGGAAGCCACCGGCACCACGGCGTCGAGGAAATACTTCATATTCTTCCAATAGTCGTCGCGGGTCATCGATTTGTAAAACTCGATATCCGCGCCCATGGCGTCGAGGCGTTCCGGTTCCCAGCCGGGCAACGAATAGCCGAGCGACTTCTCTGCCATCGATTCGGCGATGCGGGCCGGGTTCATTTCGGTGACCTGCTTGTGACGATACGAAAGCACGGTGCTGCCGTCTTCGAGCGGATGGGCGAGATCGCTTCTGGCCCAGT
Source organism: Planctomycetaceae bacterium (assembly GCA_021205245.1). Classification (GTDB taxonomy): domain Bacteria; phylum Planctomycetota; class SZUA-567; order SZUA-567; family SZUA-567; genus JAJBSZ01. The sequence continues at coordinate 4,348 of JAJPXZ010000027.1, read as the reverse complement.
CCATGACCGGCATGAAATTGTAGCACAGGCACTTGATGCCGACTGTCCCGAGATTGCGGAGGGTGGCCTGGTAATTCTCGATAAAACGGTCGCGGGACGGCAGGCCCTTTTTGATGTCTTCGTGGATGTTGACAGACTCGATGACCTCCATCTCGAGGTCGGCCGCATTGATGGTGTCTTTCAGCTCGGTGAGCGTTGCCAGGGGCCACACCTCGCCCACCGGCACCGACGGCAGGCAGGTGGCGACGCCGGAGACGCCCGGCACCTGGCGGATTTGCCGCAGGGTAACGGAGTCGTCGCCGAAGGGGAACCACCGCATGATCATCTTCATTGAGAGACCTTTCATTCGCGGCCGCTGGGGCAATAGCAACCCGTGGCGAGACGGCGCTGGTCCGCATCGCCCGCGAGCCGCGGGTTTCCTGATGTATTGGCGCAAAACTACACGTGGTTGAAAACTATGGCCGACTCTGCGGCGCGAAGCGATTTCCCGGCGATGGCTGGTGAGCCAAAAATGGTCTCACGCCCTGCCGCAACGCGGTATCATTGCGGGTTCGCTTGGAAAATCGACACTGTGACACGTCTCGATGGTGTTATGCACTCGGGGATGTAAGCTCATCTCGTGGTTTCTAGTATACTAATGAACTATATCCTAGAATTTCGCTTAGTCAAACGGGAAATGGGGGAGTTTTGCGGTTTTTTTCCGGGATTGGGTAAAGGGTTGGTGGCAGGTGGGTAATGCGTGGCGGAAGATTCTGCGTTTGTGGGAATCGACTGGTCGGATGGATGAATAAATCATGCGACTATAATTCCAAACGTCATATCGGATTTTTCGGTAGCTGGTTGAGTTTGGTGCCTTCAGTGTTCTTTCCCGTGGACCCCGACCGAACCGCCCGCGTTACGCGCTGGTGGAGGTCCGCACGCCGGGGTGACGTATGGAGGGGAACGGGACGGACTCTTAATTGCACACGCAGGTACTACCCCGTTATTCCCTGATGAACCGGCGGTAATGGTCCTGGATGAGGGTCTTGTCGGTCTTATAGCTGCTAAGGTGGATGGTCAAGAGTTCGCGGGCGCGGTCTTTGTCGTGGGCCTTGATGGCTTCGACGATGGCGCGGTGGTCTTCGACAATTTTGATGTCCTTGACGGTGGTGAGGCTGAGCTGACGCACCCGGTCGAAATGCACCGCCATGTTCTGCAAGAGGGTATACGATAACAGCTTGTCGCAGACGGCGAAAATGCCGCGATGGAACTTGTTGTCCATCTTCAGGAGCATCTTGGCGTTGCCATTGTCCATATACATCTTCTGGATCTGGACATTGTCCTCCAGCTCTTCCACATCTTCGGCCGTGGCCATGTCGCAGACTTCGGCCACCGCCGCCGTCTCCAGGGCGAGGCGCATGAAACGGGCTTCTTCGATCTGACGGTAATCGATCTTTGAAATCACCGAGCCATGTTGGGGGAAAATCTCGACAATGCCGTAATTCCCTAGCTCGATCAAGGCTTCACGGACCGGCGTGCGCGACAGGCCCATCTCTGAGGAAAGCTCGTTTTCCGACACCCGTGCGCCCGGTTCGAGCGTCAGGCTGATGATGTTTTCGCGCAGCACGCGGAGCGCGTAATCGCGGGCTTTTTCCCTGGGAAGTCTGGCTGGAACGTTCATCCATCGCCTTTATAACGAGGTTGTTTATTAGTATTTCAGTATACCACACCCGGGCGCTTTGTCAAGGCGACGGGGTGGAATCGGCGGTTTTTCGATGGGGTTGGCGGGAAATTACAACAGTGGCTGATTAATCCACTTCGGCAAAAAAGGTGTCGGCGGAATAATAGGCCGCGCCCAGCACACCTTCACGGCCCAGGCTGGAATAGAGTATCTCCGTGCCTTTGTCCATGGCGGTGAGGGAGATGGAACTGCAACGGTCGCGCAGGCGCTGGAGAAAATACGCACCGGCAGCAGCGATTTCGCCCTGGATGACGACCAGCTCAGGCTCGAAAACCTGGACCGCGTTGTTGATAGCCATCGCCATGTAGGCGCTGATTTCGTCCAGCGCTTCGCGGCACAACGCATCGCCCGCGTCGGCGTGGCGGAAGATATCGTGGTAGGTGATGCCGCCCTCGCCCGCCTCGGCGAAAAGCGACGATTCCGGACGGCTCGCCGCCTGCGCCGCCACCCGCTCCTGCATTCGCAGCAGCGACACCGTCGGTTCCAGGCAACCCTTGCCGCCGCAGGCGCATTCCACGTCGGAATCGAACCGCACCTGCATGTGGCCGATTTCGCCGGCCAGGCCTTTTCTGCCGTGTTGGAGTGTGCCGTCCTCCACCAGTGCGGCGGAGACGCCGTCCGCCTCGGTGCCGATGACCATAAAGCGGTCGCAGGTGCGGCCCGCGCCGAGCTTGAGTTCGGCATAGGCCTGGTAGCGAATCCAGTTGTCGACATGGTGGCGGGGAATAGCGGGAAAGCGCGCGCGCAGCATGTCCCGCACCGGCACCCGCGTTCCCCACGACGTAAAGTGGGACGAGGTATGGATAATGCCTTCGATCGCGTCGGTGACGCCGCTGGCACCCAGGACAACGGCGGCAAAGCTTTTCGTTCTTGCCTTCAGTTCAGCACTCATGTCGTCGTAGGCGGTTTTGGCCAGATCAAGGATGTCGCCGAGGGGGGTATCTTTTTTAAACGGCATTTGCCGATGGGCCAGGATGGCGGCGCCGAGGTCGGTGACGGCGGCGAGAAGGGAGTTTTCAAAAATTTGCGCGCTGAAGATAAGCCGGTGGCCCAGGTTGAGCCGGAACAGGTTGGGCTTTTTGCCGACTTCGCCGACCGCGTCGCCTTTTCCGGCAGGAATCACCAGGCCCATTTCGACATAATGGTCGAGCACCTTGTGAACAGTCATCTTGCTGAGGCCGGTTAGGTTGGACAGATTGGCGACATCGAAGAGATCGCCCCCGCGCATGGCTGAAAGGATCAGCCGGCGGTTACTGAGGCGGATGTTCTGGTTGGCGGTTTTTTCCATAGCGATGTCGCCGAGTGAAGCCTTTGGCTATAAAAAAAGGACGGGGACCACTGGATCCCCGTCCCTGCATCACCCTGTGAGGATACCTTATTTGACCCATTCGTCAATGTTTTCCGACGAGACAAAGCCCATCGGCGTGTCGATGCGCTCCGGAATGGTCTCGCCCCGCACCAGGGCGTAGGCATTCTGGACAGCCAACTCGCCCATCCCGAAGGGGCTCATGGAGACAAGGCCGGCGAGGCGGCCGTCCTTGATTGCCTGCAATGCGCTGGGATCCTGGTAATAACCAACCACCTTGGTGTCGCCCTTGTTCATCTCGACCGCTTCGAGCGCGCCCATGGCCATCTCGGCGTTGATGGTGAACAATGCGCCGAGGTCGGGGTTGGCGGTGAGGATGTTTTCGGTCACGGTCATGGCGAGGGAACGCTCGGAGTTCGCCGGCTGCTCGGACACGATGGTGATTTCGGGGTGTTTGGCGAGGATGCTCTTGCAGCCCTGGAGGCGGTCGATGGAGGTCTGGTGGCCCATGACGCCGCCGATGAGGGCGACAGTGCCCTTGCCGTTCAATTCCTTCGCGATGAACTCGCCCACCAATTCGCCGCCACGGACTTCGTTGGTGCCGATGAAGGCGGCTTTGCCTTCCCACGGCGTGTCGGTATCGAAGACGATTATCGGGATGCCGGCCGCCTGTGCCGCTTCCATGACGGGGATAAGCTCCTTGGAGCCGCATGGCGCGAGGCAGATGACGTCGACGCCCTGGACGATAACGTCTTCGACGATCTGCACCTGCTGCTGCACATTGACCTCGCGGTCGGGTGCGAGCACGTTCAGGACGACCTTGTCCGGGCCGAGTTCCGTCGCCGCTTTCTGGGCGCCGTCGCGGACCTGGCTCCAGAAGGTGCTGTCCATCGCCTTGCAGATGACGGCGACGGAGACGGGTTTTTCGGCTGCGACGGCGACACCGAAGACGAGGCAGGCCAACACTGCGAGAATACCGTGACGAACCATGCGTGACTCCTTTTTCAAGTGCGAGCGAGAAAACGGAAAATGCGCCTCCCTCCCCAGCCCGCTTACCGCGCGGTGGGGTGTTGAGGCACGTTGTGGGTTGGTGCGGTCGTGGCACGCCGGGTTACCATCTCGAAGGAAAACCCACTCAGTAAACGGCCGACTGCGATGTATGAGATGCCTGTGAAGGCTGCGTGATCGAGGTGCGATCGAATCGCCGGGAGGCCGCCCACGAGGCGGGCAGCACTGGGTGAATGACTGTATTCAGTCTACCCCACATTAGCTGTTATTCAAATAGCTTTTTATTATTTTTTATATATAAATCCTACAACTAT
>JAJPXZ010000065.1:47886-50332 GCA_021205245.1 Planctomycetaceae bacterium | reverse complement strand
GGCAATGTGGCCGCGCATGCCACCCGCCTCGACCGTCGTCTGGATTCCAGCCGCCGCGCCCCGGAGAAGAGGGTCTGACGAGGACGAACGCAGGTCGTTGGTCCACGCGGTCAGGGTCAGGGCAAAGCGTTCGGCTGCGTCCCGGACAGGGACGGACTCCCGGACGCTCCAGCCAAGAGCCACGACCGGCAAACCGGGATAGGGTGCGTCTTTCACCACCGGCGCTGCGACGAGCAGGCTCGCTTCGTCGCCAACCAGGTCCAGCCACCCGCTCTTCAACCAGGACGACAACGATGGCGCAGCACCGCCTGTAGCCGTTACCACGCGGGCCTCAAGCCATTGCCTGACCGTCTCCGCCACATCCGGCGCGGCCCGGGCCGAGAAGGCAAGGTCGAAGGCGCTGAGCTCCAGCGGCGTCGGTTCCGGCAGCGCGTCGCCCAGCGACGACAGCGTCCCGCTTGTCCACGTGCCGTTCGGGACTGCCTCGCCGAAACAGCGCCACGCAGCCGCTTCGGGAAGAACCAGCATCCGGACGCCCGGTTCCGCCGCTGCGGCAGGCGTTGCTAGAGTGGCAAAGGGGTCGGCAAAGGCGAAGTGGTCGGGTCCGGCATCCGGTTCGGCGTCGGACGAAGATGCCGCCGCCGCTTCAGGCCTCATCCCCAGCGCGATATAGGCGTCGCGCCGGTCCGCTCGCGGCCCCAGCGGCAACGCCCCGGCATCCCATCCATCCAGGACCGACTGCACCACGTCCCTGTCCAGGCCCAGCACCAGCCAGCCGTCGTTGCGGGCATAAAAGATGTCTGTCTCATCATCTTCCAACCGCTGGACCGTCGCCTGGCCGGTCAGGCCCAGCGCATACCCGACCCACACGGGCGGACGGATGATGATGAAGGTGCTCTCCAGGCTGGCTCCACTGCCGCCGACGAGGAAGGCATTCGGCACCAGCATGCGGTAAAAGAAGCCCAGGTGCTCATACATGTATAACGATGTGGTCAGCACGTCTTCGGGATGCCCCTCCACGTCTTCACTCAGGAAGAAGGGATTGAGGCTCGAGGTCGCCGCGTTCAGGAACGAGACAAAACCGGGATCGGCTGCCGCATGGGCGACAAGCGATTGAAAATCATGCACCTCAACCGCCCAGAGGGTCGAGGCCGGGAGGTTTTCCCACGGGCTTTGGCCAGGCTGCCAGCTTGAGAGATGCCGGTAGAGCAGGTAGCCGCCCCCTATCGTCAGCATCAGGACAACGACCAGGCAACCGCAGGTCCAGCGCAGACATCCGCGTCGGCGGCGCGGCGGCAATGGCGTTTCGGTGACATCCCCCATGATTTGGTCCTTTCGCGGCAGGGCTCGCCATGAGATTATGGCGAAATCGGCCGAATTTTCAATCAACGGATGGATTGCGGGTGGATAATGGCATGGCCGGTACGTATAATCCTCCTACGGTGCGGGATTTCCCCAGGGGATTCATACATGAGCCTTACCCATCTCCTCCTTACAGGTATTGCGTTTCTCACCGCAATCTGCATTATCGCCGTCCTCTTTTTTGAACGTAAAAACCCGGCATCCAGCCTGGTCTGGATTCTCGTCCTTATTTTTCTCCCGGTTATCGGGTTTATTCTCTACATCTTCCTCGGCACCGGCTTTCGCGTCAGCAAACGAAAACGCTATGCTCTCAAGGCGTTGAACGACGACGTCTATAGTAGTGGTGTCATAAAGCGGTTGAATCTCGGTCGATCCCGCGTGTACTTACGGGAGCACCAGGAGGCGTCCCGTCTTTTGTCATACCTGAAAAATCAGGGCGACGGCGAGTTCACCGACAACAACGCTGCCGAAATCTATACCGACGGCAAGGAGATGTTCGAACAACTCCTGCTCGACCTCCGCCAAGCCACCAAGCACATCCATATCTTTTTCTACATCTTCCGGTGCGACCGGCTGGGGCGGGAAATCCTCGAGGTGCTTAAAAACAAGGCGTCGGAAGGCGTCGAAGTCCGCCTCATGTACGACAGCGTCGGCACCCTCATGGCTTTCGACACTCCGTTCCGCGAATTAAAAAAGGCGGGCGGCCAGGTCGAAGCGTTTGCGCCCATCTTTTCCAACATCAACTCGCACCTGCGTCTCAACTACCGCAACCACCGCAAAATCGTGGTCATCGACGGCATCGTCGGTTTTGTCGGCGGCATGAATGTCGGCTGCGAATATATCGGCGAGCACAAAAAGCTCCGCCCGTGGCGCGATACCCATATGCGAATCACCGGTTCTGCCGTGTGGTTCCTGCAGGAACGCTTCCTCATGGACTGGTGCTATGCCGCCGAGGCGGATATGGAAAACATCGACGTCCCGACCTATTTTCCCGAACCGCTCGAACTCGGCACCACCCCGATGCAGATTATTTCCAGCGGCCCCGACACATTCGAAAGCCCGATCAAGTCGGGTCTCCTCTGGA
>JAJPXZ010000065.1:45625-47876 GCA_021205245.1 Planctomycetaceae bacterium | reverse complement strand
CCTCTCGATGTATTACGCCGCCAAGAAAAATATTTATATCCAAACCCCCTACCTGGCCCCGGACGAAAGCGTCCTCGACGCCCTGCGTATCGCCGCCCGATCCAACGTGGACGTGCGCCTGATGATCCCCCGGGTGAGTGACTACGCCATCGTCCACTTGGCTACGCTCGGCTATGCCCGCGACCTACAGGCTTTAGGCGTCAAAATTTACATGTACAACGGGTTTATCCACTCCAAAACCTCGGTCATCGACGGGACCGTGGCCACCATCGGCACCACCAATATCACCAACCGGAGTTTTACCCTGGATTTCGAGGTAAATGCGTTTGTGTATGACAACGATTTCGCAGAACGATGCGAGGCAATATTCAATACTGACGAAAAAACCAGTTTTTTGCTTCCCGAAAACTACTTTGCTAAGCAAAATATACTCAGACGTGCCAGTTACAACTTCGCTCGTATGTTGGCGCCCATGATGTGACGAATAAACCTGGTGTGTGAGCACGGCTTACCCATTGTGTGAGAGGGTTTCAGTTGCACCTGTTCGGAAATTAATATATAGAAATAGACCATATGGATGCAAACGTCTCCAGTTCATCATCATCATCGCGCCGCACCACGGCATCGGATGCGCTCCCGCGGACGTATAACTATAACTCCGTTGATCTTCAACAGCTCTTCACCAAGATAATCGAATCGCTCAGCCTGCCCGACGAGTCGGACAGCCCGGTCGAGCGAATCCTGACTGACGTCTGCCAGCATTTCAAATTTGGCTGTGGTTTTGTCTACGAGGCAGACCATACCCATACCTTTCATTTGAAAGAACAATACGCTGCATACCATATCGCCGACCTGCCCCAGACCTTCCAACTGGAAAAGCATCTCGGCGTCAACGACATCGACAAGCTCCTACGGACCTCCGTGTTTTACCAGCATGTGGACGAGGACGCTCCCCGGTCGACTCGCATTTTTGACTCCAACACGCTTATGCTCGTCCCGGCCCAGGACAAGGACGGCACCGCCATCGGTCTCGTCGGCATGATGGACCGCCGCCGCAATATCCTTCTGGACGACCAGGCGGTCAAGGCGGCGAAGATGGTCCTGAACCTGCTGGCCAACAACATCAAGATTCGCATCTATCAACGCAACCTCGAGTATGCCGAGCAGTCCCTGCACAGCATCCTCGACAACACCGGCATCGACGTCTATGTCAACGACTTCAATACCCACGAGATTCTCTATGTCAACAAGTCGATGGCTGCGCCTTACGGCGGGCTTGAGAAGCTTATGGGCAAGCGCTGCTGGGAGTCGATCTATACGGACAAGACGGGCCAATGCGATTATTGCCCGCAGAAAAAGCTGATCGATGAAGACGGCAATCCGACGAAAATCTATTCGTGGGACTACCGCCGCCCCTTCGACGGCTCCTGGTTCCGCGTGCTGTCGGCCGCTTTCCGTTGGGTCGACGGCCGTCTCGCCCATGTCGTCAGTTCGGTGGATATTACCGAGAACAAGAACAACGAAGCCACCATCGCCCAGATGGCCAATTTCGACGCTCTCACGAATCTCCCCAACCGGCGCAAGCTGATGAACGATTGCACCGAGTACATGAAGGAGGACGTGCGGCGGCGCGGCGGCGGGTATCTCCTGTTCTTCGACCTCGACAACTTCAAGGCCCTTAACGACAGCATGGGCCACCAGGCCGGCGACGAACTCCTGACCGAGGTCGGCCGCGCCATGCAGAAGAATCCGCTGACCAAGAACCACTCCTATCGCTACGGCGGCGATGAGTTCATCGTCCTGCTGACAGAGGTTGATCGGGAATATGTGATGAAGGTGGTGCGGTTCCTGCTCGACCGGTTCGAAAAGCCGTGGAAGCTCCAGCATACCCAGCCGATCTGCCGCGCCAGTATCGGCGTTGCCGAATTCCCCGCCGACGCCACCACGCCGGACGATCTGCTGCACAAGGCCGACATGATGATGTACAAGGCCAAGCAGAATGGCCGGGGCATGGCGTGTTTCTTTGACGGGTCGATTGTCAGGCCTGGGGATGATGAGTCGGAGGTGGAGGTATAGGGCCTTACGCGCAGCAATTCCCTGTGGCAAAATCCCTACCCACCGAATATCAATTGTCTTCTCTTATCAGTAGGGCCGTCCCGCCTCCCCTACACGTCACCCCGGCGTGCGGACCTTTACCAGCGATGCAAGCGGGCGGTTCGGCCGGGGTCCATGGGGAAGACAGTGAAGGTAC
>JAJPXZ010000065.1:0-45615 GCA_021205245.1 Planctomycetaceae bacterium | reverse complement strand
CCGGCCGAACCGCCCGTTTTTTCCGCTGATGGACGTTCCCTACGCCGGGGTGACGTATTGGGGGAGATGGGGCGGTTTGCCGGTAAAGACGCGGCCCCTACCCTTCATCGCCATCCACCCCAGCAAACAACGCATCGGTAAATTCCTTGGCGTCGAAAGGCGCGAAGTCCCCTTCCTTTTCGCCAACCCCGATAAACTTGATCGGCAGCTTGATCTGGCGGTTGATAGCGATGACGACGCCGCCTTTGGCGGTGCCGTCCAGCTTGGTCAGGACCAACCCGGTGACGCCCACGCCTTCGGTGAAAATCTTTGCCTGCGACAAGGCGTTCTGGCCAGTCGTCGCGTCGAGGATGAGAAGCACTTCATGGGGCGCGCCGGGGATTTTTTTGCCAGCCACCCGGTGAATCTTCTCAAGCTGTTGCATCAGGTTCGCTTTGGTGTGGATACGGCCGGCGGTGTCGACCAGCACATAATCGGCTTTCCGGGCGATGGAGGCTTCGCAGGCGTCGAAGACGACGGCGGCGGGATCGGCGCCGTCGGCGTGGCGGACAATATCCACCCCAACCCGGCTTGCCCAAATGTCCAGTTGCTCGCCGGCGGCGGCGCGGAAGGTATCGGCGGCGGCGAGGATGACCTTGTCGCCACGGTCCTTCAGGAACTTGGCCAGCTTGGCCGTGGTGGTGGTTTTGCCGGTGCCGTTTACGCCCACCATCAGGATAAGGGTGGGCCCGTCCGGGTTACGGGCGAGATTGCTGTTCGTGTCATCGGTGAGGCCTTGGGAAAGCGATTCCTTGAGGAAATCAAGGATGTCCTCGGCCTTCTCGATTTCCTTGTTCTTGTATTTGGCGCGGATTTCCTCAACCACCTCGGCGGCGAGACGCGGACCGACGTCGGCCAGAACCAGGCGTTCCTCCAACTCGGCCAGGAGCGTCTCGTCGACGCGGCGGCCGATGCGGAAGATGTCCCGCACATCGGTAAAGAGAAAGTCGCGGGTCTTTTTCAGCCCGGAACGGAGTTTGTCGAAAAAGCCCATGGTTATCTCCCTGCCGCCAGGCGGCGCAACGGTTCCACAATGTCCCCCGGCACCCGCGCCGCACCGATTTCAGGCCCGTCGCCGGGACTGTGGAAATCGCTCCCGCCCGAGACGAGCAGGTTTTGTTCGCGGCAAAAACGGAGCAGCTTGGCGATTGTTTCGCCGCCGTGTTTGGGATGGTAGACCTCGACCCCGTCCAGCCCGAGGCGCTGGAACGCCTCGAGATCGCCCAGGAGTCCGCTGACGCCGGGATGGGCGAGAATGGCCACGCCGCCAAGGCGCTTGGCGAGGTCGATGCCCTCCCCCGCCGTAAGCCGGGTCTTGGCGATGTGTATGGGACCGGAGTCGTAGAGATAGCGGGCGAACGCTTCTTTGACGCTCTTCACCACCCCTTTTTCCATCAGCGCCCGCGCCAGGTGCGGCCGGCCGTAGACGCCGTCGACAGCCACCGGCAGGTCTTCCATATTCACATGGATTCCCATGGTGCCAAGCCGGTCGAGCATCGCTTCCATCCGGGAGTACCGGGACGATGACAGTGCGTCGACCTGCTCCACGTACGGCGAATTGGGGTCGGCAAACAGCGAGAGGATATGCGCTTCACGCCCATCCAGTTCGCACGACAACTCCACCCCCTGGACGCACTCGATACCGTGGCGGCGGCACGCCTGCTCTTTTTCATCCGAACCGGACATGGTGTCGTGGTCGGTGATGGCGAGGGTGGTGACGTTATGGTGGACGGCGCGCTCAGCCAATTCGTCCGGCCGCAGGCGGCCATCCGAAAAGGTGCTGTGGACATGCAGGTCGACCGAAGGCGTTGTTCCCACTATGTACCCCGCCTCCCGGCCGTCGCCGCCATTTTGTCGGCGATGCCGTTGACGAAACCGCCCGACTCCTTGTCGCCGAAGCGCTTGGCCAGTTCCACCGCTTCGTCGAGGATGACCCCTTTCGGCGATTCATTCCGCCGCAGTTCGGCAGCGGCGATGCGGAGGACATTCCGTTCGATTGTCCCCATGCGGGCGATGGACCAGTTGCTGGCCGCGGCCTCGATGGCGGCGTCGATTTCGTCCTGGTTGGCTTCGACCTCGCGGATGAGGACATAGGCGAATTCCTCCGCCTCGTCCTGATGCGGATCGTCCTCGTCAAAGGTGAAACCGTCGGCGCCGGCCTCGGGCGAACTGTCGAGAACGGCGCGGCGCTGGATTTTAAAGAATTCATGCGGCTGCTCGACCCCAACGTAGTTGTTCATGTCTATCATGAACAAGTACTGCAGTGCGAGACGCCGTCCAACTGTTCTTGGCCGCATACTAACCCCGCATTGCCTTGACGAGGTCGTGCATTTCGATTGCGGTCATGGCGGCGTCGAAGCCCTTGTTGCCGGCCTTGGTGCCGGCCCGCTCAATCGCTGGCTCGCGGGTGGCGGGGGTGAGAACGCCGAAAGCGACCGGTTTCTCGGCTTCCAGCGAGACATGGGCCAGGCCCTTCGAAACTTCGGCAGCGACATAGTCGAAGTGCGGGGTGGAGCCGCGAATGACCGCGCCCAGGGCGATGACGACGTCGTACTCCGCATTTGCCGCCGCGAGCTTGGCGACAACGGGAATTTCGTACGCGCCGGGAACGCGGATGACGGTGATGTCCGCGTCCTTGCCGCCGTGGCGGAGGATGGCATCAATCGCGCCCTCGACCAGGCGCTCGGTGATGAATGAATTGAAACGGCTGACGACGATGGCGGACTTCATGCCGGCGGCGTTGAGATTGCCTTCAATAGTCTTTGGCATTGGGTGACTCCTTAATAATATGTCGGCCCCCGCCAGGGCTCCGGCTCCACGCCGAATTGTCGGGGACGGTCTTCGAGAACAACCCCGGGCAAAAGCCCGGGGCGGATTGTTGCGTAGTCTTGACGGGTGTTATACGCCGAAGCCGAGAATGTCGGCGGGCAGCATATGGCCAAGTTTGGTGCGCTTGGTGTCGAGGTAGCGGCGGTTCGCGTCGTTCGGACACATGGCCAGCGGTACCCGTTCGGTGACCTCCAGGCCATAGCCGGAGAGACCGGAGATCTTCTTCGGGTTATTGGTAATGAGTCGCAGCTTGCGTGCGCCTAAATCGGCGAGGATCTGCGCGCCAAGGCCGTAATCGCGGAGGTCGGCGGCAAAGCCCAGTTCGTTATTCGCTTCGACCGTATCCAGCCCCTTGTCCTGCAGGGCGTAAGCGCGGAGTTTGTTGTCGAGGCCGATGCCGCGCCCCTCCTGACGCATATAGACGATAATGCCCCTGCCCTCTTCCTGGACCATACGCATGGCGGCCTGGAGCTGTTCGCCGCAGTCGCAGCGGAGCGAATGGAAGACGTCGCCGGTCAGGCACTCGGAGTGGACGCGGGTCAGGACCGGCACATCCGTCCCGGGCGCGCCGGGGTAGAGATCGTCGCCAAGAGTGAGAGCGAGGTGCGTCTCGTTTTCAATGACGGAACGATAGGCGTGGAGCTTGAACGGACCGGCCTGGGTCGGCATTTCGGCGGTGGTCTCGCACTGGATGAGTTTTTCAGTACGGCGGCGGTATTCAATAATTTGCGCCACCGACAACAGCTTCATATTGTGCTTGGCGCAGAACTCCTCCAGCTGCGGAAGCCTGGACATGGTGCCGTCCTCGTTCATGATTTCGCAAATGACGGCGGCGGGACGCATGCCGGCGAGTTCCATAAGGTCGATTGAGCCTTCGGTCTGGCCGGTGCGGACCAGCACCCCGCCCGGACGCGAGCGAATCGGCTGGACGTGGCCGGGACGGACCAGATCCGACGCCTTGGAGTTCGGGTCGGCAGCCACCCGGATGGTGTGGGCGCGGTCGGCGGCTGAGATGCCGGTCGACACGCCCTGCTTGGCTTCGACCGTGATGGTGAAGGCGGTACCAAGCGAAGCCTGGTTGTCGGCCACCATCTGCGGGAGGTCGAGCCGGTCGCAGGATTCGGAATCGAGGGTCAGGCAGATCCAGCCCTTGGCATGGGTGGCCATAAAGTTGATAGCCTCGGGCGTGATCAGTTCGGCCGCCGCCACGATGTCCCCCTCATTTTCCCGGTTTTCATCATCAACCAGGACGACCATGCGGCCAGCCTTCAATTCCTCGAGGGCTTCCGGCACACTTGCGAATTCCATTGCGTTTTCCTCTCATGATGCAAATCTGGTAATTGGAGCTGTGGCATTTTCAAAAATTCGTGAATTTCGGTAAATCCTTTATTTTGGCGCTCTCCCGCCGCCTGTCAACCGCGGCGTCCCGCAAATAGTGTCACCATGGCATACAATGCCCGCGCCACGGTGAATTCGGCATGGTGCAACCCCGCCGCCGGAGCCAACTCGACACAATCGAAAGCCGGTATGGCGGCAGCATTTTTGCCGACGATTTTGGCAATCCGCAGCAGTTGCCGATAGGTCAGCCCATCCGGTTCGGGCGTGCCTGTCGCCGGCACGATTGCCGGGTCAAGGCCGTCGACATCGAAGGAGAAGAACACCCGCCTGCCCTTGACCAGCTTCTTGAGTTCACGCCGCCAGCCGTCGTCCCGGTGCATGGCGTCGGCGTACCAGGTGCGTATGATTGGCCGCAGGCCGCGCCCGGGCCGGTGGGCGCGGACGAATTCGGCCTGATCACGGGACGTCGAGCGGATGCCAAGCTGAAGCACCCTTTCGCACTGGGGCAATTCGGCGATGCGCCGCATAACGCAGGCATGGCTGAGCGGATTATCCTCATAGGTATCGCGGAGGTCGGCGTGCGCATCCACATGGACGACGGTAAAATTACCGCACGCTTCGGCGACGCCCCTGGCCACGCCCAGGCTGACCGTGTGCTCGCCGCCCAGCCCAAGCACCATTTTGCCGGCTTCGAGATGCGTCCGCGTCGCCGCAGCGATAGCGTCGAGGGCGGAGGCCGCTCCTGTGTTCCTGGACGTAAAAACCGGGAGAGGCGGCAGGGTATGGATGCCGATGTCCATAGCCGGTTCGTCATCCTGGTGCGGATCGTATAATTCCACCTGTTGGGACGCGGTGAGAATCGCGGCCGGGCCGGCTGCGGTGCCGCCGCCGTACGAAACCGATTCCTCCAGCGGCATGGACAACACCACGACAGATGCCGTCTCGTAGTCATGCGCCTCGGGAGGGAGATCAAGGAACGCCCCAGGATTATGCGCCTGCGCCGCCGCCTGTTTGGGGGCGGCGGCTTGAGCGGCGTGGTTCTTGTGCCTGGATTTCGGTGTGGCGGCCTTTTTCTTCGCGGCCATGACTACTGTTCCAGCACGTAGGCGAAGATAAGCGGCGCGACGATGGTGGCGTCTGATTCGACAATAAAGCTGGGTGTGTCGACAGCCAGCTTTTCCCAGGTGATTTTCTCATTCGGCACTGCGCCGGAATAACTGCCGAAGCTGGTGGTCGAGTCGCTGATCTGGCAGAAATAGCCCCACAGCGGCATGTCCATTTCCATGTCCTGGCGGAGCATGGGCACGACGCAGATGGTGAAGTCGCCGGCGATGCCGCCACCGATCTGGAAGAAGCCGACCGAGCTTTTTGGCGCGGTCTCCTGATACCAGGTCGCCAACTGCATCATATACTCGATGCCGGTGCGGACGGTGTGCACGTTCTTAATATCGCCCCGGATGACGTGGCTGGCGTAGATGTTCCCGAGGGTCGAGTCTTCCCAGCCCGGAACGATGATGGGGATGTTCTTCTGGGCGGCGGCAAGCATCCACGAGTTTTTCGGATCGAGCTGGTAGCTTTTTTCCAGCTTGCCCGAGAGGAGCAGCCGGTACAGGAACTGGTGCGGGAAGAGGCGTTCGCCCTTTTTATCGGCCTCCTGCCACAGATCGAGAATGTGCTGCTCGATGCGGCGGATTGCCTCTTCTTCCGGGATGCAGGTATCGGTGACGCGGTTCAGGTGCCGGTCGAGGAGATCCTGCTCGTCCTGGGCGCTCAGGTCGCGGTACCGGGGTACGCGGACATAATGGTCGTGGGCGACGAGGTTGAAAATATCTTCCTCGAGGTTTGCGCCGGTACAGGAGACGGCGTGAATCTTGTCCTGGCGAATCATTTCGGCAAGGCTGAGGCCGAGTTCGGCAGTGCTCATCGCGCCCGCCATGGCCAGGAGCATTTTCCCTCCCCCATTCAGGTGGGTGGTGAAACCCTCGGCCGCGTCCACAATCTAGGCGGCATTGAAATGACGGTAATTTTGCTTGATAAAGTCTTTGATTGCACCCATCGTACGAGTCCTCCACATCCCTCAACAAAAAAAACGGGAACGCGAAGTTCCCGTTTCTGCAAGATTGCACAAGCCGCCCCGGTTGTCAAGCTAAACCTCCGCCACCATTGCGGAAACCGCAATTTCACACCCTATCGGCTAGCCGATAGAGGCGAGGACGCCAATGACCTCGCCGAGGACGCGGTCGCCCTTGGTGGGGCGAATCTGCATCTGGGCGCGGCCATGCTCGGTGATGCTTGCGCCGAAGTAGCGTTCGCCAGCCATATCGCGGACGACGCGGCGGACGCGGAGACCCTTGCCGGCGAAATCGAGGGCGGCGATTTTGCTGAGCGCCTTTTCAAGCGGCACCGGCCGGAGATCGATGATGACGATGGCCCCGAGGGGAATCATCGGCATCATGGCCGAATCGCCCATCCGGACCGCGACCAGCACGCCGGCGCGGGGAACCCACTCGCGCGGAATAATAACGTGGCGGATAATGTCTTTCGGCTGGGTCTCGAAGATGGGGTTCAGGACCGCGCTCGGCTTGAGCATCGGCACCGATACCCATTCGGTCTCGAACTTGTCGATATCGCCGTTGGCCGCGACGGCGGCGGCGGTGGTGAGATTGAACTTCGGCGACAACGGACCCGGCCGCGTCAGGAGACGCTGCTGCGACGCGCTGCCCATCTGGTGTTCATCGATGGCCGAGGCGGATTCGGGACCGGCTTCAATGCCGGGGACGGGTGCGGCGACGGTGGCACCGGTCGCTTTGGCAATGAGGGTGGAGAGGGAACACTCCAGTTCGGCCTCTAATTGGGGAATAAGATCCAGACGCTCTATAAAGGTGCGTCCCATTTCCCAGCTCTGAATCGTTTTGGGACTAATGCCGAGACGCATGGCGAGAGTGGCTCTCGACATTCCCTTTGCGTCGCGGGAAAGGCGCATCAAACGGCCGAACTCGGCCTTGATATCCTTAGGCATAACCAACAACCCTTTCTTTCATGGTGCAAAATAGAGGCGTCTTAGTGGGTTTTGATGCCACCCAGTCAACCGTCCCTCTGCCTGTGTATTTGCCGCTACCAATACTTTAGTGGGTAATCCATTACTATGCGCATGAGATGCGGCATCCGATTTAATTAATGTTCATATTCCGTTATCAGACGAGGTATAAGCAATAATACAAAATCCGAGAGCAAAGACACACTTCACGCAAAACAACGGCATAACTAGTCCAAAATATCACAAGTTTATGACTTATATACATGCTGTTGTAAAGGGCGTTGTGTCGCGTCAAACAACTCAAAGCAAAAAATCGTCGAGACATTATATTTGCAGTTTATATCTCACTATGCTCTAATGCAACTACTTTGGCTTACGAATTTATTATCTTTGACCAAAATGAGGCAGGAAGTACGCTGTTCGGGGGACCAAATAATCTGGTTTAACCTTGCCCTGGGGATTATCTACTTGATGAAAAATTCCTTTATCTAAAAAGAGTTAAAACGTCGATATTATCCTCGCGACACAATGATGACAAACCAACTAAAACCGGTTGAAGAAAATTTTGACAAATCGCTTAACTACAGGAAAACCGCTCCTGCCAAAGCAGGAGCGGCTAATTGGGTTAAACGAAAGAAGTATTCCGCATTTCTGGAAGAATGACCCAAATAAGACTATGGATCCGTGCTCTTGTTTGTATCAGAAGGTGGAGTATCGTTATTAACGAGGTCTTCATTTCCGGATGAAATTATACCATATTCGGATTCCGGCGACATGACCTCAGCTTCAGTTGGACCACTGGCACCCTCCGATAGTTCTTTATCCAACTCAAAATACCCTTCAGTTGGTTCGCTGCTTGGCAATGTATTACCCATGTAACTGTTACTTTGCCCGTTAGCATCGCTACTGGTTTGACTTTCCACGTGAACATGTGAAGAGGTTTCCGGCTTATCAGACAAAACAGGAGGCGTTTGAACTGGAGCAGCCGCCGGGTGGGGGGTAACCGGAGTGGCTGCCTCCATTTCCGGCGCGCCTCTATCCAACCCCGCGTCGGCGCTGAATGCCTCGGACGGCTGCACCGCCTCGGGTCCACGAGCAGGCATAATACCGGCCCGCATCGCCTTGGTTTTGAGCCAACCACCCCATCCGACCATCACCAGAAGGACCATAAACGCGGCCGCAAGGGCGATGACCGCCACCACCAGAAGTATGCCGGCAACCAGGGGCCACCACAAACCGCTTCCGTGCACGCGACCGGAAAGGGCCTCGGCGCCGAAGGTGGTTTCCAGGCCATTTTTACCCACACTGGACAAATAATTCACCCGCATGTCAGAGGCCATCCAGCCCGTAATGATCGTATAGGCTGTCACGCCGGTTTTTCCGGGTGTATACGCGGGGTTGACGACGCCACGCAGGGTCGCGCCACGCTTCCAACCAGGCATGAGGCCAGAGTTCGCCAGGGAAAAGGCCGGCTTGCGGGCGCTCTCCAGGGCGAATTCGGGAAGCTTGGCCTGGGACGAAATCACCAGCCACGGGCCGACAATGCCGAAATACAATTCGCCCGCGCCGGCCCCGGTCAGACGGAACACCCCGCCCGCCTCCCTGGTCCCTCGGAGCGTCTCGACAGTCATCCCCCGTTCCACCTCGATTTCGGCCAACGCGTCGGCCGGGTTATGCATGGTAATGTAAAGAGCCCAGGATTCGCCGCCGTCCTCCACTGACGCGGCTGAGAGGCAATACGCGGCCCGGGTGGCGGCGGCAAGCCAACGAAGCGGCGACGAGGTACTCATGCCTGCCACTCGCTCACTGATGATGCCGGCAATATCCACCTGCAACTGATTGCGTTCGTCATCGGCGGCGGAACGGCGCTCCTCTTTCCACACCCGCCACGAGCCAACCGTTTTCAACAGCGCTGGCAGATCCCGCGTTTCGACATAGATATCGGCCGAACGCGGAGCCAGAGCCGAGGGATCCTCCCGATAATCGGTTCCGCCGGTCAGGCCAAGGAGTGCCAGGATAAACACGACGACCGCTATGGCCAGAATAGCCCATTGCGGCCAGCCGGGACGAAAGATGGTGCGGAAAAACCACCCGGCAATCCGATTTTTCAATCCTCGTGCCCTGCCGGAGGCGTGCGCTTCATGGTGTCCGTTGTGGTCGGTCCGTGCTGCCATGGCTAATCCTCCATCATTGCCTGCTACTCTTCGATGCGGAGCAGCGTGGGTGCGCCTTCAAGGAAATCCATCGTCGTGATGTTCCTGACCGAGTCGCGCATATCGCCCTCCCGTGCCGTGTGGGTAATGATGCACAGTGAGGCGTTGCCCCCAACCAAATCACTTTCAAACTGGTGAACCGCCGCGATAGACACATTGTTGGCGCCAAGCTCGGTGGTGATTTTCCCGAGGACGCCCGGTTCGTCCTTAACGACGCAGCGCAGATAATATCGCGCCTCATAGTCTTCTATCGGGGCCATGTAATAGGCATTCTGTTGCGGCGGATACCAACGCGGACCAATGCCGCCGAATGCGGACGCCCTGGCGACGGCGACGATGTCCGAAACAACCGCCGACGCGGTCGGATATCGTCCCGCGCCCCGGCCATAGAACATGCTTTCCATTACCGCGTCCCCCTCGGTGCGGACGCCGTTCATGCTTCCCGCAACCGCGGCCAGGGGATCGGCGTTCCGGAGGAGACCCGGGTGAACCGACAGGAACAGCCGTCCCGGCTTGCCGACTTCGCCCTTGCCGCCCTTGTCGGCGGAGAGGGGTTCGGGGTCGGTCCTGATCACGCCCAGGAGTTTGAGGGTATAGCCAAGGCTCCGGGTAATGGCGATATCGACGTCGGAGATACCCCTGATGCCTTCGATATGGAGTTCGGGGAAATCAACCCACATCTCGAAAGCGAGGGCTGAGAGTAGGGCCAGCTTGTGGCCAGAGTCCTTGCCATCGATGTCGGACGACGGATCGGCTTCGGCAAAGCCAAGCCGCTGCGCCTCTTTCAGGCATTCATCAAAGGAAAGCCCTTTGGCCGTCATTTCGGTAAGGATGTAGTTGCAGGTGCCGTTCACGATGCCGACGAGCGACTGCATACGGTTGGCGATAAGCCCTTCCCGCAGCGACAACAGGAGGGGAATCCCACCGGCGACAGCGGCTTCGAAAGCGACAATGCAGTTCTTTTCCCGAGCCTTGGCGAAGATGGGCGCACCGCGCTCGGCCAGGAGCGCCTTGTTGGCGGTGACGACATGTTTCCCGGCTTCGAGGGCGGCCATGACGCAGTCATAAGCCACGCCGATTCCGCCCATTAATTCAACGACAACATCCACATCCGGCTTATCCATAAGCTTGCGGAAATCGTCGACGGTTTTCTCGCGCGGCACGCCAAGCTTGATGGCGCGATCCGTATCCATGTCGGCCACCCAGGCCAAATCGATATCAACGCCGGACCTGCCGGCGCGCAGCTCGCGCCGCCCCAGCAGCAGATCCGCCACACCGCCGCCGACAACCCCTGCGCCGGCCAGACCGATACCACAACGTTTGCTTGCAGACATAGTATCCCCATAGGTAGAGGTGAACGATAATTACGGCAAAATAACATCTTATACGGAGGCGGAAGCGGCGTCTATGCGGAAATTGATGAAAACGCCTCCGATTTGGCGACGGGGGATTGCCGTGGGGGGCCGGAGACGTATAATGCCCTCTTCGCGCATTTTTTACATTGGTGCCACGCCACCATCCATGGGCGGCGTGTCGAGGAACAGATATGACGACAACATCCGTTAAAAAGATTGATTCCCGGCTCGAGAAGCTCGAGCCCGGCTCGCTCCGCCACCAGGTGATGTCGGCGTTGCGGCAGTTCCGCGCCTCCTGGGTCGAACTCGGCCGGCTGCTGAACGACGTGGTCTATGGCGGCGATTATAAGGAATGGGGCTACGACGACTTTGAGGTCTACTGCGCCCGCGAATTGGGGTTGAAAAAACCGACCGTTCAGAAGCTCATGGTCAGTTACAACTATATGCGCAAATACGAAGGCCAGCGGCTCGAGGCGTTTGAGGAAGAACCGCGCCAGGCCCCGCCGGAAATTCCCGATTTCCAAACCGTTGAATTGCTGGACCGGGTCCGCCGCCGCGACGAAATGCCGGAGGAAAAGATAGACGAGCTCCACCGCCGCGCCTTTGACGGCGAGTCGGAGGAACCGGAATTCCGCAAGGAACTGCGCCAATACCTCCGTCCGCAGATTACCGAAGAGGAGATGAACGACCGCTCCGCCTCGCGGAAGCGCGAATTGGCGGCCATTCTCCGTTCGGCTCGGGATCTGCGTCGTCGCCTGGCGACGACCAACGCGGTGCCGGGCGGGCGGAAAGAGCTGCTGGAACAGTGCCTGGTTGATCTCGAGGGTCTGGAAGAATAATGAAGAGGATTTCATGGACACCCCGGACGACAATGGCGTAGAAGCGGAAGTGGAGGCGGAGCGGGAAGACCGCGAGCCGGGCTTACGCGGGTTGTTGACGCCGGGGGGCAAAGCTTTTGCCAACAGGCTGGACAAGTTCCTTCAGGACGAAAAGGCGCAGGTCAACAATACGGCGATGGACCTCATCCTGTCCCGCATCCAGTCCATGCACCTGAAGAATTTTGACAGCGTCAAGGCGGTGAATTCTCTTGCTGCATCGCACAAGCGGGCGCGCATTACCGCCTATTTCATGATTATGAATTACGCCAATTTCCTCATCTGTTCGGGCGAATACTCCGCCGGCAAGGGCCAACTGAACCGAGACGGCAGCCACCTGTTCGCTATCTGGCACATATACGCCAGGCGTCTCGTCGATAAGGGGGAGATTAGCCAAAAGCAATACGACGAGGAAGAGGCCAAGTTACAGGCTAAAGTGGCAACGCTGGGCAGCGACGGAAGCGCTCTCATCCGTGCGGTGACCTCGGTCTTCAAAAAGAAGCAGAAAGAAAAATAGCAACCCGACGGCGAAGCCGTCGCAGTCAAAAAAACGTCCGCGTGCGGAAATGGCGGAACGGCAGACGCGCAAGATTTAGGATCTACAATTATCCCGTTTTATATCAACTTATTATGCTTTAAAAGTCTAATTACCTGCTAAAATTACCCCTTGTACCCATTCATAAATGCCCAGCATGCGGCGCCGAGAACCCCCACCGTGGCGAACCGGATCAGGTCGAAGGCGATGGTTACGATACGTTGTTTGAGGTCTGTCCGCCCGGAAATGAGGTCGGTCACGGCCTTGTCGGTTTGGTCCAGTCGCATCTCGATTTGCACAAACCGGACGTCGCCGTCGTGGAGGCGGTTCGTCAAGGCGCAGGAAATTCGCTCGAGTTTGTCGTCCATACCTTCGATCTTGGCGTAGAGGCGGCGAAATGATTCGTCGTGGGAGTCGCATTTGTCCATGAGGGTCCTTTGCAGGAATAAAACACCCCGCGAGCGCAGCGCCGCCGCCCACGAGGTGCGGGAGAAGGAAGCGAACTAGCGGGCGAGACAGTACCCGAGCACCTGACACAGTCGGTCCGCTACCACCTTCGGCAACTGGCCGACAGCGTTGGAATAAATGAACTCCAAGGCCTGGCGACGCTCCTCCGACTCCTGCGACAACCGCACGCGGTCGGCGCGGAACTGGTCCGCCTCATCCTCGTACACCTGGAGCGCGGGCCGGACGGCGGCGGCGAGGAACTGCTCGTTCAGCTCGTTGCCGGTGCCGCAAAACAGCGTGCCGCATTCGTTGTTGCCGGATTTGATGTTCCGGATGGTGGTCGCGGTGCGTTCCGCGACAAGGTCGTGCTGAATTCTACTCATCGTTCAACCCTCCGTTAAAATGTCTTCGAAAACCATAAACCGAAGTACGGTTTCGCAAGCGCCTCCCGTGCCGCCGGCAGGTTGCCCTGCTCCGCCAACGTTGACGCCAGGGGGAAGCCGACCTCTCCCAGCCGCGCGTGAGTACCGGTGTCGGCGTCTCTGACCCACATCCCGCGCCGGTCCACGCCGGCCTCGCCGGTCAGGACGCGGAGCCAAGAGACGGCGCCAAATCTGGCAAGGGCGGCTGGGATTCGGGCAAAGGGGTTTTGCTTGCCGCCCCCTCCCCCTTGATCCGCCGGAGTAGAGAATCGACCAGCGCGGGCAAAGTCTCCTTGGCGAGCGTTTTGAGAAGGTCGAAGCCCTCTTCCCGGGCAAAGAGGATAGCCGCCTCCATTGCTTCCCGGTTGGCCCGCTCCCGTTCGTCCTCGGTCAATTTGCCGTCCTCCCGCGACTGTTTGACCGACCGCACCCAGGTATCGCCGACCACCTTGATTCCCTGGCGCAGACAAAGAAGCGCCTGTTCTTTTCGCGTGTTCTGCCAGCCGCGCCACGCCGTCACCGCCGCGACGGCAGTCGAGACAAGCCACAGCCAGGCGTTGAAAACCGCGTCGCTTCCCAGGACCGACCAGATCCAATGCGCCTCCGGGGACGCGGCCTGGCTGGAAAACTCGGCCGAGGTGATGGCCGGGACAGCGGCGAAGGCGCACCCGGCCGCACAGATAATGATGCAGCACCACAAAATAGCACGCATAAATCCTCCTTCTAGAAATGCCCGTACATGGGGCATGATAGTGAATAGGCCGATGGCGCCGGGACGGTACACACGGCCGTACCAACCCGTGACCTCGACAGTGCGTAGCGCCGCGACCAGTATGCGGTCCGCCCGGTCGCGGTCGCCTCCGCTTTGGTAGGCGCGGTCGTGCGCTTTGAACAGGTCGTCCATGGCGTCGACGCCGGCGACGGACCAATCGGTCATGGACGGGTCGTTGTTCCAGCGGCCGGCGCTCCAGCCGACGCCGCCCCAGTTGCCGTAGCGGGGAACGCAGCGTTGCCACCAATAGAGGTCATTGGCGGTCGTCGACAATGGATTCCACTTCCTCGACGGTGGCGGCGTTACGGATGCGTTCGGTGATGGCCCAACCTGACGCGAGGCAGTTCTCCTGGTGGGTTTTTCCTGCGTACGTCGCCAGGGCGACAAACTCGGTCGCGGTGAAGGAAAGGGTGTGCGGCACGCCGCCGGTCCAGCCGCGCCAGGATTGCCGGTAGTCGACGTTACCCTGGATCATGGCCAACGCCGCGCTCAACGCCGCCTTCGTAAAGTTGCCCTGGTCCTCAAGGGAATACCCGAAGTGATAGAAAACGTCGCTGACTTGGTAATCGAATCCGGCGAGGATGAGTTCCACCGTGCGGGCATCGGTTGAGTCAATTCGTGCTGCCTTTACGTCAGCTAGGGTAGGCGTGCACACGTCTATCCAAGCTGCTTCGAGTTCCGCCCATGTGGGCCTTTCCCGGCGCGGGTCTGTCCAGACGACGCGCCCCCATTCTTCTTCCGTATTCTCCGTTGTTTTTCCAGAATAAATGGCGGCAGGTACTATTGCTTCCACTGCCAGGGCGGTGTCCACTATTTAATCCTCCTGATTATGACTTCTGCGTAGATTTCTTGTGTGCCGAAATTGTTTGCAAGTCCAAACCCGGTTGTTGCTCTTGATACTTGACAGTAATGACGCAGTTCAATTCTGGTCTGAGACGGTAGAACTACGTAGCCCTTGGCCGTAGAAAAGGCCGTGGATGCAACAGTGGTCCCCGATACCTCGCTCGTACCGAGTAGAAGTTCTTTTGAAGCGATCACATCGTGTATTGTGACTTTGTGCCGGTCGACCGTGTATCCACAGCCAGCGCCATAGAGCCAGTACGTACCTGCCGGTAAAATAATCTGACTTGAATTGGGGTCGAATGATGCGCCTGCGATGGTGTTTGAAATAAGCGTATTCAAGTTTCTGGTTCGCCACGCCCCTGCCGTAAAAGTCCCTCCGTTGACGTTATTCGGTTGACGCTCCTGGACGTGTAATATCTGACCTAACCGGCTGTCCACGTTTTGGACTACCTCGTTGCGAATGGTACCCATTGAAGCATTGACCGCATTGATTGCCGCAGTGAAATCAGAAGAACTTGCAACTGTCGGTGATTGTGCCACGATAAACCAATGACAGGCCATGTTCACAGGGCGATTTTCGTGAGCGGTTGGAACAACCTGGGAGGCATCAAAATCCAGTTGAAACGACGCTCCGTTACCATGACTCGTATCATACCCTGCTACACTCGCGCCTCTTTTGAATGCACCGGTTACAACGTGCTGGGTCAAATATAGAGGTCCGTGTTGCCCGGTGGCTCCACTTGACCATGTGCCTGTTATATTCCTAATGGCGTCGCCCTGGTAAAAACCCAGACTCCGACTGGAATCCAACCCCCGACCCTCATCCATACCACGCACAAACACCCCGCGAAGGTCAGGAAGGTTAAAAGTGGACGATCCATTCCCCGCTCCGTAGATCACCCCGTACGCGGCGAACAATTCCGGATACTGCGTCCGCGAAACAGCCCGCCCGTCGGCATAAAGAAAGTTCGGTTCAAACGCCGACTTGTTGCCGACCGCGCCAAAGTACGGCGTCACCTGACCGACCATGAGCGGGAAGGGAGAGCCGCCTTGCGCCCAGGCATTGTTTTTACGGACGTACTCCTTCCCGTCCGGTGGAGCGTCAGCGACAAAAGCCATGGAGCCAACTGTTCGGCCGTTGACGCCGACGGTGCCGGTAAACTGCGGGTTGGCCAGCGGGGCTTTCTTCGCCAAGGCGTCGGCCGTGGCGGACGCCTGTGCCGCGATTTCCGCTACCGTCGCCGCCGCGCCGTTCTCGAGTGCGGTAATGGCTTCGCCGACCGTCCCCGGGCCTTCGCCCCGAGTGACGGCGGTGTCGGGATGCTGATCGGGCGCGTCGCGGTGGGCCATGGCCCGGTGGTCGACTGTGCCGCCGCCGGCGCCGGCGGCGTGAAGCGTCCCGTCGGGATCTATCATGGTGGTGATGTTGTCAGGCTTGACCAGACCGACGTGCGTGGCTGTCGCAATGCCGACGCTGTCAAGTTTCGCCTTGTCTTCGGGAGCCATCAGCCCGGGGTTGTTTTCCGAGGCCAGCGTTTTCGGCGCTTTCGTATCGACAACCTCGTCGAGCCGCCGAACCTCGGTTATATCGGCCTTGGTCCGCAGTTCCGCGTCGACATACGTCTTTTCGGCCTTGCCGTCTATCGCCATGGATAATGCGGCGTCCGCCTGTGCCCGGGTGGCTGCTTCAGCAGCGTCCGCGTCGGACCGGGCCTGGCTTTCGGCGGCGTCCGCCCCCGCCCGCGTCGACGCCTCGGCGGCGATGTCCCGCGCCAGCGCCGCATCGGCAGCGTGGAGGGAGGACATGTCCTCGAGGATTGGCGGAATTTCGGCAGCGACGCCCTCGATTTTCGCATCGACCTCCTGTATGATTTTTATCGTATTGTCGAAATCCCGCTCCACCTGCCGGGACGGCGTCTTGTCGTCGGGATAACTGGAAATGCTGACGATGGGCGTCGTCCGCCGCACGACCAACGTCGCGCCCGCCGGCACCGGCGCGGTCACCGTCACGACGACGGATTTGGAAAATCCGTTGACGACGGTCGCGGCATAGGAAAAATCGGCGCCATACACTAGCGCCCTCTCCCCGCCAGAGCCGTCCAGCACCGAAACCGCCAGGTGCGCCGCTCCGACGGGCGCGTCCGGGATACCTTCGATATCGACGGGAAACGTGACGGCGACGCCGTTACCGGTAAAGCGCCGTTCGATAGTGCTGGTGGTGATCATCTATTCTCCTTCAAGGAAACCCCACGATTGGACGACCGGTTTTGTCTGACGGATTGGCGCGGCCACGCCGAGGATTTCCGCCGCCGCCATGCCGACGTCCTTGCCGGCGGCATAGGCGTCGCCGTCCAGCAGCTCTCCGCCGGCGGAGAAAAGGCGTTTACTGATGCGGGCGGGATACTGGAGGCTGGGCGGCATCAAATCGCGCTCGTCCAGCATCCCCTTCCGAATCCCTCGCAATCCGAAGCGGGTCATGTCCCGCACCCCCGGCAGCGCGCCAAACACCTGCCCGGAGATCTCCTCCGCCACATCCCACGCAAGGTCGCCGTCCTCGTCGTCGTCGTCCCCGGTCAGCATCTTCCATGCCTCGCGGGTCAGCATGGTTAGGACGACGGACGGCAGGATGTAAGCATTAACAAGATGGGTGGCGAGGGGCTTCGCCCCTTTCCATCCCAGGCGGCGGGCCAATTGGATATTGACATAGCTGCTGTTCAGGTACGGAGTCAGACCGCCCATGAACTGCGTGAACAGGCTGATCGGCCCCTTGTCCGACTGAAGCCGGGTGTAATCGGCCCCGTACGGTGACTGCTGGGTGCGGACGACGCGGTTTGCGTACTGGACCGCCTTGCCCATCATTTCTTTACGTGACATCCCGGAGACGTCGACGCCGGCGTTGCCGCTGGTGAATTGTTCAATCGAACCCCAGAAGGCCGCGCCGCTGACGATATGGTCGGTGGCGATGGTAAAGTGGAAAAGGTGATCCTTGACCCTGCTCCACTGCCGGCCCAAGCGTGTCTGGTTCGGCCGCCACCGGTCCAGGGCTTCGCGGATCTCCTTGCTGACGTTTTCGGCGCGGTGTTTCGCCTCGGGCGACAGGCGGAACATCTCTTCCGTCGCGGCGCTGGTGAAACCGAGCGGCGACAACAGACGGGACAAGGAACCTCGCATCCCCATTTTCCGCATCCCACGCCACAGAAACCACCAGCCGTTCGCCGTATTGCCGCTCGCCTTCGACATCTCGTCGGCGGCGAGGCCTGCGGAGGAAAGCTGACGGATGGCGGAGCGGATGTTAACGCCGAGGGACGCGACAGTCGAGGCGTTCCGGAAGGTGGACATCAGTCGGTTCCACGATTCGTTCGATCCCTTGTCCGGCCGCGCCATGCGGTTCGTCCACATGCGGAGGTCGCGGTAGCGTTCCGCGCCCAGCTTTTTGAGGAAGAGTTTGCGGAAGTCCGGGTCCATGGTGATGCGGCGAAAATCCATCAGCGGTTCCGCCAGGGTGGCCCAGCGGGTGGCGGTGGTCATGTGGTCGATGATGACGCGGGTGTTCAGGAGCGGCGGGTAGGTGACGACCGGATTGCCGTCCTCGTCCACCACGCGCTTGTGGGTGAATCCGTCCCGCAGCTTTTGCGGGTTGAAAATGGCTCCCATGACGGCGCGGTACTCCGCCGCCTCGTTGTTCCGGGCAGCCCGGTCGCTCAAGCGCGGGTCGAAGACGAGAGGGTAATACCAGCCGTCCAGGTTCAGCAGCTTGCCGTCCGCCGTCATCACCCCGAACGGCTCCGGCCGTACCCGTTCGAGGTGACGGTTGGTCATGCGGTAATGGACGTCGTCCAAAAGGTCGAACAGCCCGCCCATCTCCTGCGCAATGTGCTGCACCGCCAGCCATTCTTTTTCGGTGGCGAGCGAGAACATCTTGTCCAGTTGCGCATCGGTAAAGCCGAACCCTTCCTTCAGGGCGTGGTAGTTGCCCCGGTTGCCGGCGTTGAACATCATGGCGAGCACGCGGTCCGGCGTCCATTCGGTGGCGGGGCTGACCCCGTCGGTGAGTTCCGCCGGCGACGGGACACCCTCCTGGTTGAAAAATTTCCCCAGATCCCGTTCGAGACGGGCAACGAAGTTGTCGAGCGTCTGGATGTCCTGCTCCGTGGCAATCCGGAATTGATCCAAAAGCCGCATCTGCTTCACTTCGCCGGTCCGAATCGCGTCGACCAGCCGCTGCATCAGACCCAAGCCCTTGCCCTGGTGCATGGAGAAGCCGTCGATTTCGGCCGCTAGGGTGTCGATAGACATGTTGCCGAAGAGATAGCCTTCGAACGACGACTGGAGCCTGTCCCAGCGCTTGTCCGTGTCAAGCTGCCGCTTGTCGGGCAGGGTCTCCATGACGGCCATTAGCTTGTCCCGGAGATCGGCGACGCGGCGGTTGTCGGCATCACGCAGCGCGGTCAGTTCTTCCCGGCCGTATTTAATAAGCGTTTTGACGCTGGCGTCGATGTCGTCCATATGGGCCGGGGTGAGGTCGAGGATGTTGCCGGTGAAGGAGCGCGGCAGTTTCTTGTTGAGAATCCAGTCGGGGATGAGCGTCCTGGCGGACGGTGCAAACGCCTCAAGCGACGGTTCGAAGCCATCGACGCCTTCGCCGGGCGCAGCCTTATCGTAGCCGTCCCGGTATTCGTCCGGCAGGGTGAGCCGATCCGGGTCGGCGTTCTCCGGCGCGAAACGGCCGGACTTGTCCACCACCACGCCGCTCCACACCAGGAGGTCCCGAACCGCGTCGCGGTAAGCGTCCTTCACGGTGGCGAGTTCCGACTGCGCCATCCGG
This sequence comes from Planctomycetaceae bacterium, assembly GCA_021205245.1. Classification (GTDB taxonomy): domain Bacteria; phylum Planctomycetota; class SZUA-567; order SZUA-567; family SZUA-567; genus JAJBSZ01. The sequence continues at coordinate 26,085 of JAJPXZ010000065.1, read as the reverse complement.
ATGCCGTAGCGGCGCATAAAGTCGGCGAAGTCGCGACGGATGCGGAAGGCCTGGGTCGACAGGGCGTGGAACTTCTGCTGCTTATCAAGGGCGGCCAGTGCCGCCGCCTTGTCGCCATGGGCCATCGCCTCGGCCGCCTTCTCGCTCCAGTACCGTTCCGCCTTGGCGTGATTGTTGTAATCCATGGCCTCGCGAAGCGGGAGGGAGTAAAGGGTCTGCTTTGCCCCGTCCTCCATGGTGCGGCGCTCCACATACGCGCCCCTGCGCCGTTCGCGGCTGTCCAAGGCCTGCTGCAACGCCCGGCGTTGCAGCTCGATGGAGTCGGCCAGTGCGTCCTCGTCCGGATTGTGTAGGGAAGACTGTACGGCCGGCGGGGTATGGTCCACTACCTCGGTCAGACTTTCCTCGGCCCAGGCGCGGGCCTCCTTCGCCTTGGCCCGCACCTTTCGTTCGGTCAGTTGCATGGTTGCCGCCTCGGCGGCGGGAGCCTTGGCCATGGCGTCCAGCATTGCCGACGGCGTGTCGAAGCCACTGTTAACCGCGATGCGGTCCAGGTTGTCCCGGGCGTCGGGACCAAACAGGCGCGGGTGTTTCTCCAGTCCGGCGAGGGTGTCGAAATCGATGGCGGGCAGGCTGTCCATGTCGACGCCGCCCGCCTTGGCAATTGCCTCGAGGGCGATGTAATAACGCTTCCGCCGCCCGTGGCTGCCTTCTTTCCTGACCGCTTCCTCGACCGGAACAGCCCCGGACAGTTCGGTCAGGAATAGCCCGACCGGATCGGCTTCGCTATAGCCGGCTTTCCGGAGTTCTTTTTCTAGATCGATGGGAGCGCCCCGGCGGGTGAAGATATCGCCGTGGGTATCGAGGATTTTCAGCACGGTCGGTCTGCCCACTGCCCGCTCGGCGGCGGCGCGGTCGAGTCCGCCCGCCTTCGCGGCCGCGATGGCGCGGTAGACCGGCGCGGCGGCGACCTCCCGTTTCGCTTCTTCGGCGAGGGCGGCTCGGTCGGCGTTGGCGCTGGTCCATGCCTTTGCCATTTCGCCGGCGTGGCGGTTGAGAACGCGCTGGCGATTCCGGGCGAGCTGCTCTTCAAGCTCGCGGCGCTTTTCATCGTCATCGATAAGGTTCAGGAACGACGCGGACCGGAGGCCGCCGTAGTAGTGTTCCGCCTCGGCGATCTCCCGTTCCGACGCCAGCCAGCGGTCGAACACGCCCCGCGTCTCCGGGTCCATTTCCGCACCGACATAGTCGCGGACATTCGGATAGACGCGGTTGAGCCACTTGGAAAACAGGCCGAACGGTTTGACCAGTTCCACCGACGGCGCGCGGCCTTCGCGGAGGTATTCCTCGAACCAGCGGCTTACCTGTTCGACATTGTCCGTAACGGTCATGTCCCCGGCGGCGCGGAGGAGAATACCGTAATCGCGGACAGTGTCTATGTCGGCGGTGCCGGAATTGACATAATCACGCATGTCGGCAAGGAAGATGTGGGCGAGTTCATGAAGGACGGTGGACATGTCCCCGCCCTTCATGACGCGGATAACCGCCGCCTGGCGGTGCTGGGCGTCGGCGCGGTAGAGCTGGACTTCGCCGCGTTTTTCACCGAGAAAATCCTGTCCGTGGGATTCGTCCGGATTGACAGGATTATCCTTGCGCTGTACCGTATCTTCTATAGATGATTCGGGTTCTTTCCGGGGCGGGTTTGTTTTCCGTACAGAAGAAACCGGATCATCTTTTTCGGTATGGCCATACAATTCGGCTTTCTTGACATCAGCCGATTGTTGCGATATACTATATATAGATCTCGCTGATTGGGTACGTGACGATAATTTATCATTCCCATTTACCGACTTACCAGCGGGATCGTTTATGGCTGGTGATATGGAATTATGTGGTAGGGAATCAAAAGCATCTGGCACCTGACTCTTAATGGTCAGGGGCGTTGCGGACGTTGGCCAGGGGGTTGATTCCTTACCTATTTTTTTCCATGCGCTTTTAAATGCGAGCCGCTTTCCTTTTTTACGCACTTCCTCCACGACATAAAACGTATCGCCAATCTTTTTTTCGAAGATTATCCGTTGCATCTTCTTTTCAATACCGGTATTTCCTTCCGTGTAAATGACAATGCCGCCGTCATATACGTTATCAGGGGCATTTACGACCAGCGGAACCAACGAGAACGATTCCTTATCGATCTCTCCTTGTCCCTTCCACTTCTCTTTACCTACCCCATGATGGTTATCCGCATGCCGCAGCGCCGATCCTTCTACCCCATGGCTACCAGAGACGGTAATCCCGAGACGCTCCTGAATCATGGCGGCTGCACGCTGGCTGATCCGTACCATATCGCGATAAGGTTGATTTGTTTTCCGATTCAGCATTGCTTCATCGAAAAAGGAACCATACGAATCAATCGCCGCGAACGTATCCTGTTCATCGGCATTATGGGTGGTCTGCGCGAACGTCTCCGGCTCCACCGCCGTCCCGGCCCGTTCCTGGACCTGGGCGAGAATATCCGGATGGTGGAAGAAATGCCGCCAGCGGTCGGCCTCGGCTCGCAGGGCGACCGTTTCCTGCCGCAGCCCCTCGCGGTCGCCGGCGCGAGCGCCGTGCTTGCGGAGTTCTTCGACGGTGAGGGTCTTTTCCGCCCGGAGCAGGCTTTCCAGACTTGACGCCTTCTTGTCGAGGAGGCCGGCCTCTTTTGCCGCCGCCTTTGATTCCCGTTCCATCGCGGCCAGCATGGCGGAGTCGTCGGCGGTGGAGAACAGAGACAACTGCACGCCGTCGAGATTCAGCGCGCCGCTATTCCGCATCTTCTGCACATACCCGGCAAACGTCTCCAGCTCCGCCGTCGGAATGTTCCGGTCGATCATCATGTCCTGAACGGCATGATCGCCCGGGGCGGCGGTGGCGATGGCGGCGGCGCGTTTGGCCGAAAGCTCTTCGTTCAGGAAGCCATAGAAGACGTTGTCGCTCCCGAGCGCGCCGATGGCGTAGCCGGTGCGGGCGTTTTCCCGGCGGAACAACCCCTCGTTTTCCGCCTGGTCCCTGTCGATCTTCGCCTCGCGGAAAAAGGCGGCGTAATCGTCGACGTCGCCGCCCCCCTCCTGAATATTCAACGCCGCGCCGTAGACCCGGGCCTGGGATGTGGTCCAGCCGTCCGTTTCCTTCAACACGACCGCCCGCACCTCCGCTTCCTCGCCTTTACGGCGCAGCAGGTCAAGCCTGTGGTGGCCGCTCACGACAAAGCGGTCGCCGTCGACATCCTCATACAAGACCATGGTTCCGAGCGCGGCGGGATTGACGTCGCCGGGTATCTCCTCGCCACGTTTGACGCCGGTCTCCGGGTCTGCCTCCCGTTTAAACTGAAACGCGCCCGGGTCTGTCCTGACGCCCGCCGTGGTGGTCGTCTCCATAGTGAACGGCAACCCGGTCAATTTGTCGGCGTATTCTCCCGGCCGGATCGGTCTGGGTGGGGGCGCGAATAAGGCTGGCTGCGGGGCTGCGGACGGTGTCCCGACATCGTGTCCGCCAGCCTCACCGCCTCCAGGAGCGACAGCCGGGGCGGCCCGTCCTGGTTCTGGTCCGGAAATGCCTGCGCCCCCGTCGCCGGGCTGTTCCGGAACGACCATTTCCCGTTCCCCCATGGCGGGGTCGATGGCAGCGGGTGCGTCGTGCTCTGGGTCATACGATGTCTCCGTTTCTGCGGCGTCCGCGTCAGTCCGCGCGCGCACTCCGGCGAGCCATTCGGGATGCTGCTTGATCCAGGAATCCATGGCCGCGCGGATATTGATGCCGGCCAGAAAATCCTCCACATCGACGCCGCGTTTGTCCGCCTGGGTCTTCCCCCACGCCCACGCCAGCGAAGCGGCGAAATCCGCCTCTTCCGCCCGGTAATTGAGATTAGTGCGGAGATCCTGCCGCATCGTCTGAATGGCGGCAGGCACGGTTTTCCCGTCTGTGTCGGCGTCGATGGTTTTCCGAAGTGTCCGCGCCAAATCGAAGACACTCGCGGCTTCCTTCGTCTTCTGCGCGATGGCGGCCGCCGTCGCCATATTGGGGGTGGGGCGGAAAAGCCTGGTCAGGTGCGGGTCTGCCCCGCCCTCCTGGACGGCGACGTTTTCCAGCGGAACTTCTATATCGGTATGATCAGATTTTGCCTGCCGGAACGCTTCTGGGGTAACGCCGATGGCGGCGAGCGTCTTTTCCGCCTCTTCCCGTGGTTTGCCTTGCAAGTATGTTTCGACGTCTCCCGGGTCAGCGTAGACGGTCGTCCCCATGCCACCGTTTCCCTTGGCAACCTCGGCATGGGCCATATAGCGTATATCATGCCGCGCCTCGGTGACGGTGAGTCCGTTCGCGACTGCGGCGTCTCCTGCCGATGTGAGCGGTCCCAGGGCTTTCTGGAAGGAATTGTACGCCCGCATGTCGGCAAGTTCGCGGCGGGTGTTACCGAAGAATCCGCCGCCGAGAAAGCCCAGGGTCAAGCCGCCGTACATGCTCCAGCCGATATCCTCCCTGGCATCAAGCAAGGCGGAAAAGACGTTGGCATAAGGGTCGCCGAGGCTGATCGCTTGGCCGAGAGGGGTGGTGATTGCTTCACCGACGCCCTGAAGCCCTTCTTCTACCGCTTCGCCGATCCCGCTCTTCACCCCATGACCGAGAATGCGTGCCGCCACGGCGCGCGGCGAGATAGACGAACCGGTGAGGGAACGGAAGAGGTCGCGGAATCCCGGCCCGCTGAACATGTTCTCCATTGACAGTTTTTCGGTATAGCCTTCAAACAGCCCGCGTGCGGTGGAAAGCCAAGATGCGGTGACCGGGTCGACGCCCGCCTCCTGCATCTCTCGGTAACTGTCCGTCTTGGCGAGGAGGCCGAAATGGACGAGCGGCGCGGCAGGCCCAAGCGCCAGCGTCTCGAGCCCAGATGCGACAAGGGAAGGAAGCCCTTCGACAGGGACGCGCACCAGATTATCCATCCACCAGCTCCCGGTCCGGAGTTCGCCCGAGTAGTTGGCCGCGCTTGCGTCGTTATAGTTCTCCTGGAGCCAGTTATCCACGTCGGCGAGAAAACCGCTGATAGCTGCCGACTGTGATTGCGTATCAGGGTCGTTCAGCAGTTCCTCCATCATGGCGTTCTTGTCGCGGATCTGCTGGTTAAGGCCTAGTGCGGCGATGTATCCCGCCGGATCGCTCTGTTCCATGCCATCCGGAATAGCCATTTCCGCCTGCGGCTTCCATGGCCGTTCGCGGAGGTCTCTGGCCTCCTGCGACAAGCCGGCGGGTATGCCGACAAAGGTCTTGGTCGCGACCGACCGGGTGGAATTGCCAAGCCACCCGAGGATAATGTCCCATTTCGAACTATAGGCGTTGGTGACGGCCGCCTGGATATCGGCAACGACCATTTCCTTGCCGCGTCGAAGGGCGGCGTAATTCGGGTCACCCTTGTAGCGGGCGATAAAAGGACTGTCCGTCCCCGCAACGGAGACGACCTGCGCAAACCACTTTTGCCGTTCCAGCTCGTCCGGATATTCCTTCGCCATCATTTCGGCCAGCTCGGGCGGCATATTCAGCGTGACCGCAAGCTGCTCAATCTTCTCCTCCGACAAGGCGGTGCTGGTAGACGCCACTTCCGCCATTCGACGGAAATCGTGCATAGCGGCGTACATTTCGATCTGTTTGGCTGGATCGGGTTCCTGGCGAATGGCGTAGTCCAATTGCCGCCGGCTATACCCCAGGTCGCGGATATCGTCCGGGAGCCCTTCCTCTTCCGGACCCTCGACACGCGTTCTCTTCGGTGCAACGCCGTGACCCATCGCCCACAATTCATCGGTACGCGAAAAGAAGGGAGAGGCATTGTCGTCGTGCGGTGATGAGAGAGGAGTCGCCGCCGGTGGTGTGACGTCGACGCCGGAGTCGCCGAGTGTATATTTCTCGGTATCATATCTCGCCTCCCGGTTGGCGGCGGCGGTGGCCTCGTCAAGGGCGCTCATGCGGTTCCTCTGGGTGGGTTAGTGGTAAAGGTGCCATCCTGGTTGATAATGGATATGGTGCCGCCGGCAGCCTCGATCAGAACCCGCCCGTCGGCTAGGACCTGTCGCCGCCGGTCTCGCGGGCCGATATAGGGCCTGGCGGAATCGGGCAGGTCGTCGGCTCCAGCGAGGGTGGAGGTGGTGGAGGCAGCGGCGGGGGTGTCGAACGGCTTCCAGCCGGGCAGATCCTCGTCCGCGACCTGGAAGCGGAATTTGTTGGGAGAGAGCGGCCCCCAGTTCCAGAACCAGCGCCAATCCCCCTCGGTCAACAATTCGCCGACGATCCGCTTCTGGTCATCGCGTGGGAGTAAGTCCACATTGTCAAGCTGGAGCGCCCGAGCGCGCTCCGACCGCGCCTCTGCCACCTTGTTGAGGAATTCCGCATATTCCGTCGCTTTTTTCGTCGGCTTGCCGACAAGCCGGGTGAATTCGTTTTTCGCGTACTGAAGCATGGTCAGGCCGCCTGCGTCCTCGCCGGCAAGGCGTCGTTTTAACTTCTCATGCTCCGGCGTTCCCGCTCCCACCGCGTCGACCATGTCCGGGTAGTCGCCGGCGAGGATCTTTTCATTGAGTCGGTCCAGGGGCATCTCCAATAATTCAACCCCTCGCGCTTTTTGGGTCGCTTTCTCCGCTCTGGACTCGCGCCGTTCCGCCGCCTCTTCACGCTTCAACGCCCGTTCCAGCATTTTGTCCTGGAGGTCGAGAGGCCAGCTCGGATCAATAGCCGACGCGTCCCAGCCGGCCGCCGCCATGGCGGAGAGGGCGCTTTCGTCCAGTTTTTTCCGATCCGCCGCGAGGCGAGCCTTTTTCGTTTTCATTTCGGCGACCGCGTACTTCCGCACCTTTTCGCGCATGTATTCGGTCAGGTCGCCCCGTTCGTCCAGCGCCAGATCGAGGCTGTCTTCATCCTCGATGTCGTCGGACGGGTCGTCGGGGTCCTCGCCCAGAAGGATGGTTTTTGCCTGTTCCCTCGCCAATCGATTCTCCTTGGCCTTTTCCTCCGGCGTTTGCCGTGCCGCATTCCCCATGGCGAGTCTTGCCTTGCGGGTCGTTTCCGCCTCACTCTGGATAATTTTGGCAATGCTTCTGTCTTCGACATCTCGAATAGCTGTGATGATTTCGTATTCGTGATCGAACTTGTCGCCAAGGGCGATGCCAAGATGCCGCGCGGCGTTCTCCGACCGTTTCTTGGCCTCTGCGACAGCGACTTTGCCCGCAGCGTCACGCCGTTTTTTCCACTCGGTTCGCGGCATAACGGCACGGACACGGTCCATGTTCAGATAATCCAGCGCCTGTTGGGGGTCCTGTTCCGCCAGGGTATCGGCAACGAAGGAATGAACCTTACTCTCCGTTTCGTTCTGCTTCTGCCGGATGTATTCCGGCGGCGAGCCTGCATACCGAATTGCCGCGTTATGCCGAAGGAGCTGGATGCGCTTGGCGATTTCGTCGCCCAGATGCGGCTGCGGCATTATCTCCGCTTCCACCCGCTCTGCCACTTCCGGCGGGACCGCCTCCAAGGACGGTTCGGTATCGCTGTCATCGTGATTCCCGACCGAGACCGAAGCAGGTAAAGGAACATTCCCGGAAGCGGAATCTTCGGCGTTTCGTGGTACCGTATAGCCATCCGCAACCGGATCGAGCGCCGAGCCGGTTATGGGGTCGGTGCCGAGCACCATTGCTTCCACTTCCTGGAGGAGAGCCAAATCCTGCATGTCGAGGGTTTGCTTTTCGTACACCCGCTCTTGCTTGATCTTGTGCCGCACCGCCGCCTGCGAGTAGGAAGCAGACATGGAGCCCCAAGCATCTTCGAGCATCCGCTGGCGTTCAATATTACCTCCGCCACCGAAGCCACCGGTGGAGCACGACCGCGAGTTCGGCCCGCAGCTCGCGCCATACCGTGCCTTGACGCTGGACAACAAGGCCTGCATTTCTTCCGGCGCGTTGGCTGCGTTGATGCCGTTTTTCGCATAGATGGATTGCGCGCCCTCCATCATCTCCGTCCGAGCCTGGTTCATGGCGTCACGAACATAGGCCTGGTCGATGCGCTTCTGTTCCTCCTGCGCCCGGGCGAGCATGGACAGGCCCGTCCGCTGGCCGACGGCGCCGAGGCGCATCAGTTCGCGGGCGTTCCCGGCGCCGAAGGCCTCTGCGGTGGCGTGGGGGCCGGCGGTGACGCGGGGAAGCGCGTTCATGCGGGGACCCAGGTACTGCGGCAGTCCGGGAGCGTTCATTGCCATGGGTGAGCCTTTACAGGTAGCAACTGTTGCGGGAGCCGGAATAGGACGCGCCGGTGAGCATCCGGTACTGGCTGTACTGGTTATAGGTTTGAGAAAAACCGCCGAGGAGCGAGGTAAAGCCGGCCAGCCACGGATTTGTCCTGGAGGACCGAGCCATGGCGGCGGCGGCACGGTAGTTCTCCGCCTCCATTCGATGGCCGTAGACCTCCATGTCGGTGTTGTACTGCTGGACCTGCTCGCCCCGGATGTTCATGCCGTGCTGTTCCGCCAGCAAGTTGAGGGCCGAGCCGCTCGAGGCCTCGACGCCGGAATTGACGAATCCCTGGGCCAGCGACGACAACGCCCGCTTGTTGTCCACCCGCAGGAGCGACAGGTCGAACGCGCCCCGGGTCGCCGCCTGCCCCGCCCGCGCCTCGGCGTACTGGGCGTTACGTTCGTTGACGCTGGCGTTGTAGCTGGCTGCCCGGTTGGACGCGGCCGCATTCTGATATGCGCCGAACGCGCCGATGCCGGTGGAAATAAGAGACAACCCCATGCCGCCAATAGCGCCCATTTATTGCTCCTCTCCCGCCGGCCGGTCGCAGTACATGTGGATGGCCTGACGGGGACCGATACTGACCACCTTCCCCCTCTTCCAGCCGATCCATTCCCAAAACCGGATAGCCGCAGCGTAACCGGGCGGGACATATTGCTCTATCCGGTCAGACAGAATATGCTCCCATGCGTCGACGGCGAAAATCCGTTTTACCAGTAGGAGACCGGCGTAGACGTGCTTATCGAAGTCGTCGGTCATAAGCATCCAGCCAAGGTCGGCGTCGGCGCCCCGGCCGGTTTTGGCGATGCCAAGACAGAAAAGAAGGTCTTCACCTATAAAACAGGACCAGGCCGCCCGCGAGCCTTGAAAGGAGTTCCACGCTCCCGCCGCCGGCGAGACGCCGAACCAGGCGAGTTCCTTTTTGTTTTCCGATTTCATCCGCCTGATAAGCCGGTCGATGTGCTCCGGGGTGGCGGGCAGGATCAACTCGCGCATGGCGTCCCTTTTCTGCGCCTGAATCGGCGGTAGCGTCCAGCGATTTCAAACACGACAAACAGCGCGCGGCAGGATGCACACCGCCGGATGGTGCGGTCGTGCAGGCAATCGTCCATGGATAGGCGATGCCTGTGGCCGCAGGCCGGACAGAATTTGCCGAACTGTTCCATGTCCTTTTTCCTAATGCGCGCGGTTGTGTGTATCGGCCAGCTTGACGATCATGTCCGCCCTGGTCACGCACCAGGGAACCGGAGAATAACTCCGCAGCGTTAACCGTGACGACAAACTGCCTGCCGGGTCCGCCGGAACGGTAAAGGTCTTGCTGCATGTTTTGAGACTGGTTGTTTGGCCGTCCGGGTCGTGGAAGTCGAGCCGCCCCTCGTCGCTCCCTTCGCAGGAGTAGCGACAATCGCGGGCATGGTGAAAGCCGACGGTGGCGATAATGGGGGCGCGATTGCGGGATGTCGGCTCGAAGCCCTGCGGCCCCATGTCGATGGTGGTGATTTCAGCCGTGTACGGCAGGCCGGCGATGACGTGCGACGCTTCGACCGGCAGGGTAAAGGCACCGTTCCGAACGACGATGTCGTTCGACCCGTCGACGCCGTAGGACACGCCGTCGGCGAGGACGGCTATCGCCCTGCCCTCAAGGTGTTCCATGCCGGTAAAGGTCGACTTCGCCTCGCCCTGATACTCGAGGCCGCAATCCACATACCAGGCGTCGTCCAGCGCCATGCCGGGGAAGTGATGCGGCGCCATCAGTTCAAGGTAACGCCGTTCCTGCCCGTTGACCACGCGCACGGTCTGGAAATAGATGTCGGACCGGCCGTCAATGTTGGCGATGGACTCGCAGGTCTCAAACCGGCCGTCGGTGGCGCGGCGGGTGACGCCGAGGACTTCCTCCTCCGCCATATAGGTGACGACCGCCGCTATCCCGTTGGAGAGAACGCACCACATGGTGGCGAAGGGGTTTGGCTGTGCGGCGGTCGCCATAATGCGCTGTCCGGCGAAGATGTGGCGGGAATAGTGGGTCAGCTCCTTGCCGCCGTAATCGTTCGACAGATAGTCGAAGGCGAAAGCATTCAATGATTCCCGGTTGTTGCCGACGGAGACGATGGCTTTCCGGAACAACAGCGGCTTGACCGACGAATTGCCGTAGTTCGACTGGATGGATATCTCCGGGTTGGACGCGGGCCGCGACCCCTTCATCCGGTACTCTCCGGCCGACGCGCCCATGACCAGATCCGCCATCGACGCGAGCCACAGGAGGATGGGCGAACTCTTCCCGCCGGTGACCGACCACTCGAACGCGTCTTCGTCCGTCGAGGTGTCGGTGGCCTTCGGCATGGTGAAGTTTTTAAATTCGCCCAATTTGCTCCCGTTGATCCGGTTCGGCTTTTCGGTCGGGCCGCCCATGACGAGGCGGCTCCCGTGGAACATGGCGACGGAGGGGTATTTACCCGGTCCGTCGAAGGGGTTGGTCGGTTCCACCGGCGTCTGTTTTTCGTCGCCCGACTCGGTGTTGTTGTCAATGAAGGTGTTGCCGTTGACGTCGCCGATTGCCTGGTAGGACATACCGCCGGTGGTGGGAAAGCGCTTATACACGCGGTAGCCGGTCGCGCCCTCCGCCGGAGTCCATGACAGGACGGTTATGCCGTCGCCGCCGTCGTCCGCGCAGGTGACGGTGTTGCTGGCGGAGGACTGGGCGTTGTTGGTGCCGAGGGTGGCGACGCAATAGCTCGCCCCTTTGCCGCCGTCCTGCTCGATGATGAGGCCGGTGGGGTACGGCAGGCCGGTCTCGGCCGTGAAGTCTGTCCAGCGCCAGTCGTGGTGGTCGAATCGGGTGAGGATCTTCGGCTTGGATTCACCGTGGACAATGATCAGGGTATCGTTGTCCTGGCAGTAATCGACATTCCGTTTGCCGCGTTCGACCCGAATATCGTCTGACTGCATCTGATCGATGGTGAAGGGGGAGTCGAGGACGACGATCTCCCCCTCCTTCGCGTGTCCCTGCGGGTATTTCACCAGGCCGCCCCGGTGGAGAATGCGGAAGCGCCTGTCGCCGAATTCGAGTACATAGGTCTGTTCCGACCCGAACTCAAAGGGGATGAACCGGACCGGCCGGTCCTGTTCCAGCGCCGGGGCGATAAAGATGGTGCCGGGAGCCTTGGCGACGCCGCCGGTGGTGCGGGCGATGACGTTCAGCGCGACGGCAAGGCCTGAATAGATTGGCGCCCAATCCTTGCGGCCGTGGAGGTCGGGGGAGATTTCGCCCCGATTGAACGAGTGCTGGGCGGCGAGCTGCGGTTGCATCAGGAAGTCCTCGCTTCCATCCAATTGCCAGGGTGAACCGCGACAGGGCCGATTTCCTCCGCGTCGGCGATTTTCGCCTGTTGGATGTAATACTCCGCCTGCTTCATCCGGTAGTCGGCGTCCTTGTCGTCGGCGTTGACGGCGCGGGTAAGGTTGGAAGCAAGAACCCAGGTAAAGGCGAGGACAAACGACGGCGGCCAATCGGTGACAGGCACCGCGTCCGAGAGGTAGCGGGCGCAGGCGTGTGTGTGTTCGGTACGGAGTATCCGCCCCGCCCTCCCGTTTTCCAGAAACCACGGCCGGCCCGTCGTAAAATCAAGCGCCCCGTCCAAGACCGCGCCGACGTCGAGGACGCGGACGCAGTCGCCCGGATAGGCCCAGCCGTACAGCCACAATCCGGTCCCGGTTTTCAGGGCCGGCGCGTCGGCGACCTGCGCCAAGGTGGCGAAGACGGTGGCAAACGACCAGTCATGCAAGGCCAGCAGCGTCGCCAGCGCGCCGTCGTAGTTCTGCGGCAACATGAACTCCCGTGCCGTCTCGTCGTCGAGGGAGCCGACCTTGCGGCCGATCTTGATGTTACCGAGGGCAAGGTTGTAGAGGTCGACCCGAGTCAATCTCATGCCTAGACCTTTTCGAAGGAAGACGCAAGGTCGTCCGGAATAGCGCCGTAAAACACGGGGCCGGGCTTTCCCGGAACGTAGAGGATGTTGTTGATATAGCGTTTGACCAGGCAGACGGTGCGAATAGGCTCCTGCTTTTTCTTCGCCTCTTTCTCGGCCTTTTTCTTTGCCTCTTCATCGGCTTTCTTTTTAGCCGCGGCTTCCTCCTCCGCCTTTTTCTTGGCTTCTTCATCGGTTTGCGTACCGGATTGGGAATTTGCGCTCATTTGCTTCTCCTTCTACGTTGAACATGGAATTGGCCCGGGAGCATCAGTCAGGACGCTCCCGGGCGGAAGGGAGAACTAGACCATGTTGGTCTGGCCGCCGTGGATTGCATACCCAGCGGTGACGGTGGCACCGGTCGCGCCGGCCGCACCCGCGTAGATCAGCTTGTGGAACCGCTTCAAGCCAATCCCGAGGAATGAGACATACACGACGCCGCCCCGGTTGACCTTGTCCTTGGCGATATAGAAGGTCATGGCGGGTGTCGCGTCGGAGCCGTCGGCAGCCATACCGGTGGCGAGGGTGACAGACAGGTCGGAAGTGGCAGCGCCAGTTCCCTTGCCGACGATTACCTCGAGGGCGATCTGGTCGCCCGACTTGCCGAGATCGCCGTCGCCGGCGTCGATAATGTAGGTGGAGTCGCCGGCGGCGAGCGGCTGGGCGTCGGAGAAGCGCATATTGTAGTCAAGCATAACATAACCCCTTTCATGGGCGGTGCGCTGGTAGATTGACCCAATGGACAGAGCGGTTACTGGACCTGCGACTCGGTCCCGATCAGGGTGTCGGACATAAACACCGGCAGCCCCGCGAACATGCCGACCGAGCGGGGCGGCAGGTCGCGCTCAAGATTGGACGGGGTCCAGTAGGCGTTGGCCTTTTCGAACATGAGAATGTCCATGGTGGTGAAAACGTCCCGGGAGACGAGGAACAGGAGCTTCGACTTGTCCACATCGGCCGAGACCATGTTCTTCATCTGGATCATTTTGCGGAGGAGCGCCGAGTCGGACGGCGTCGAAATGCCGTTGGCGATAAGGTTGCCGACGTCGGCGGACGGGATGTTCGCCAGGCGCATCACGCTGTGGACGTTTTCGACAGCGAGGCCGAGCGGCCATTTGTACCAGGTGCGGTGGCCCCGGAACGGATTGCCGTCCCGGTCGTTCAGGAACACGCCATTGTTCGAGTCGTATTCCTTGATGGACAGCCCGGCAGGACAGCCGTTGTCTGCGTTGATGAGGTAGAGGGACTGGACCCCCGGGGCCAGCAGGTAGACGGAGGTCAGGTCGTTGCCGCTGCCGCCGAAGTCCTGGACATGGTCGTACCCGGTGTTTTCGTTCACCACTTTCCCAAAGGCGTTGTAGCGGGTGGCGAGGCCGTCCAACCCGGCGGCATTGCCTGGCGCGGCGCGGTTGCCGTAGATAATGGTGTCGTTCAGGGTGTTTCGGAGCGCGATGCGGACGCCTTCGTTCTGGTTTTCGATAAAGGCGGAGCTGTTGTCATTGATGGACAAGGCGTCCTCATCGATATCGCAGCGGTCTTCCAGCTTGCCCGTAACCTCGGTCGCCTCTTCGACTTCTGGGTTACTGGCCGGGACGCCCTGGTTCAGGGCGCGCCAGACGCCGCCGGAGCCGAGGGACTTGCGACGCGGGAATTTATGCACCGTTCCCTGATTCGCTTTCATAATCGGGAACATGTCGAGCACGTCCCCGGCGCGGATGAGCGTCTCCAGGCAACGGGCATAACGCGGCTTGCCCTGCGCCCGGAGCTGCTTCGCGAGGGTGCCGATGGTGGCGTAGCCGGCAGAAATGGTCGGCATAAGAGGTATTCCTTTCTGTGTCGTGCGTGAGCGGCGGCCAGGCATTGTCGCCCGTGCGCACTAGTCGTATTTGCTGTAAAGATCGGAGGCCTTCGCCCGTTCCGGCTCGCCGGTGATGGACGGCTGTTCCGAGGCAAGCAGGTTGTATTTCCGTCCCATTTCCGCAAACCACCAGACGTTGGTGAGCGCCTGGAAGTTGGGGTCCTTGCGGATGGCGTCGACGGTGACGCCTTCGGGCAGGAGCTTGTTCAACCCGACCGCGGCATCGGCCAGCTTGGTCTTGTAGTCGGCCCCGTAATACTCCTTGGTCTTTTTCGCCTCGTCGGCGCAGAAGTCGGCGTAACCTTTTTGGCCTGCCTCGAGGACGGCATCGACGCGGCGGTTGGCGTAGGCGGTGGCGGCGTCGGCCAGCTTTTGCGCCGCTTCGCCGGTGACACCGAACTCCTTCCCGACCTCGTTCAGGACCGCGACCGCCTCGTCGTCGGCGACCATGTTATCGGGAAACGTCAGTTCGTAGCCGTCAAGCTCGCCTTCCGGCGCCGGATCGGCCGTCCCGCCGTCTGTACCGCCGTCGCCGCTGTCGCCGAGAAGCATTTCCACCGCGGGCGCGGGCGGGTCGTTTTTCTCGTCTCCCTTCGGGTCCACCGTCGCGGCGGGATCGCCCGTCGTGTCGGGGATATTCGACGGCGCGGGTTGGGCCGGCGCAGGCGCGTTCGCCTGGGGGGCTGACGGCGCGGCGGGCGCTGCCGTTGGAGCGGGAACTGCATTTGCTGCGGGTGCGGGCGCGGCCGGTGCGGTGTTATCCTGTGCGGGCGCGGCGGCATTATTCTTAACCATGTGACTCCTCCTGTGGATAGATGATTTCAAGGTAAAGTTCTCGAGGCAGAACGGCTTTCAGGATCTCCCGGGTCCGCAACGCCTGGTACGACCGACCGAGCGAAAACGAGTCCTGCGCATTGCCTTTGAACTGAATCGCGGCCATGGCGGCCATGTCGTCGTTGGCGTACTCGCGGAGGATAAGCCGCCCTTCCGGGGTGGCGGCGACGGCGCGGTAGCAGCGCCGAAGTTCCGCCTCGCGGGCGGCTTCCCGGCGTGTCGCCTCCTGATCCTCTTTCCGCTCGCGCTCGCGGCGGATGATGTGGTTTTCCCGGTCAGAGTGCATTGCCTATCCCCTCCCCGCCCATGACCGCATCCAGAGCCGAACCCTGGCCGACCGGCGTATGGCTCAATTTCTGCGCCGCGTCAATGGTCCCGGTCAGCGCCTGAAGCTGCTGCGCCTCTTTGGCCTGTTCGGCCTCGGCCGCCGCCATTTGTTCGACCTCCGCTTCATCGCGGATAATGGTCGGGTCCACGTCGTACTGGCGGCCGACAAAGCGGACGCCCTTGGAGAAATCGACATTGCGGAGAACGGCGGTGGCGTCGCCGGGTGAGAGGTTGACGAGGCTGCCGGCGGTCTGGAGCACGTCCATCGTGAACTGGCGCGTCCGGCTGATTTCGATCTGCTTGATGCTTTTCGAATAATCGCCTTCATACTCGATGCGGAATTCCCGGTTCGCCATCACCTCCGGCGGCGGCATGATCAGGCCGAGGTCGTGGAGGCATATGAAATAAACCCGCTCGAGACCGGGGTCGAACATCTCGGAATGGTGCGATTCGACAATAGGGGCGAGCTGGGCCAGTTTTTCGTTGAGGCGGGCGTCTACCTCGTGGGCTGTCATCTGACGCTCGTTTTGTTCCATCGCCACCCAGCGGGCGTAATGGAACGCGTTCTTGATGCGGTTGATCAGGACTTCGCGGTTGACCCGGTACTCGGCATAGTTCGGGTTGATCTGATAGGCGGCGCGGACGCCGCGCCCCTGGTTGCCGGTCCCTGTCTCGACGAGGACGCTCCCCGGCGAGAGCCTGCCGTGGCGCCGGATTTCCTTCGCCGTGTCCGCGTCCGCCACCACGGAGGGGTTTATCTCCCGCTCCACCGCGTCGGCGTAATTCGATTCCATCTCCTGGAGCATCTTCTGGTCGGGGAGGCTTTCAAGACCGGGCGATATGCCGTAGGGGTGGTTGCCAGCGTGCTGCCAGCGGACCGCGATAAAGGGCATGGTGCGATGCCATTCCCACCGCAAGACCGTTTTTTCCTCGCCGTCTGACCATTCGTTGTCGGAAGACTCGAGAAAATAGGCGCTTTCGTACCGCCATCCCTCCTGCACCGGAACGGGCGGCGTGCCGAAGGTCCCTATCGGCTGCATGGCGCGGATAACGCCGAAGCGCTCGTCTAGCCGGGCGGGGTCATCGAGGCAATCGCGCACATCCTGGCTGAATCCCTCGTTGTCGGGGCCAAAGGCGTCTCGGAGTTGTTTGGCCGTCATTTCGAGTCGGACATAGCAGGTATCGACTCGGCCGGCGGCATCCTCGGCAAGGACATACTCGCCGATAGTCAGGGGGACGACGTTGATCTTCCGCTTCGGGTCGGGGTCAATAGTAGCGACGCCGACCCCGAAGACAGAGGACTCGAGATAAATACGGTTGGTGGCGTCGTAGAAGTTCGACCCGGCGAGGACGTCGCGGACAGTGTCGCGGGTGCCGTCCAGCCAGGCACGGACGAGGGCGTTGTCGGCCAGTTCCTGGTCGAGGGTGGAGAAGAGAAACCACGGCTTTTGCACCGAGGTAAAGGAGTATTTCAGCCCCGACACGCAGGTATTGATGATGTGGCGGATCTCGCCGTTGACGATTCGGCTGTCGTCATAGGGCTGGTAGTCCTTTTGGTATAACAGAACGCCGCTCGCCAGTGTGCCGTCCAGCCAGCGACCGCATTGCGGCGCCATATAGTCCCGCAGCTCGCGCCATTTCGGCCGCAAGCCGTCTGCCTGTTCCGCCAGGACCTTGAACCGCCGGCGATAGGGACTGACGCCGACGTAGACGCCGTTACGCCAATCCGGCAACCGCTCGTGCCGGCTGACAGTGTCAGCCAGGGCAAAGTCCCGCCTATAATTGGTCGCGGCTGCGGTCATCGTATTACCCCAAGGTCGTTTTATAGATATCGGCTTCGTCCCCGACGCCCAGACCGCCGGTGACGTTGGTCCGGTTGTCCTCGGCCGCTGCGGCGCGGCGCTTCTTTTCCTCCTCGGCAGCGGCCGCGTCCGCCGCCGACGTATCCGGCGCCGTCGGCGGCGCTATCGACGACCCGCCCTGCTTGCCGCCGCCAAACCCTCCGCCAGCCATGGCGCCGACCGCCGAAACAATGCCGACAATCGCTCCGACAATTCCGCCCATATGTATCCTCCGTTTGAAAACTTAAAACCGTTCCCGCCATCCGGATCGAGCGGGCGGGATATACGATTGCGAGACAACTTCGCCGACGGCCCGCACCGGCATGGCAAAGGTGAGCGCGAGGGCGTCGCCGTAATCGGGGCTGGCAAGACCGCGCTTGCGCATGCTGTCCTTGGACTCAAGCTGCACCTTGCCGCCGCCGGTCAGGAAGTATTCCGGCGCGACCAGGTCATCCTTGAGGTCCTTGTTCGCCTCGAGGACGGGACAGAGTCCCATCCAGTCCCGGAGCGCCCACCACATTTCGGCGCGTCGGTTGACGAAACGTTCCGGCTCCATCGGCGTACCGGAGAAGGCGACGCCGATGACGTTGAGGCCGGTCCGCTTGAGCTGGTCGTAGACGCCGGCGCCGACGCCGGTCTGGTCGACGAAAATGGCGTCGGCCCGCAGCTCCGCCGCCAGCGTCGCCACCCGCTCGGTCATCTGGATGGTGTCGATGCCGCGCGCGCCGAACAGCGGGCGGGCGGTCAGGCCCTGGCGGAACACGGCGACGGAGCGGTCGGTCCCCATCCACGCCGGGTCGACACCCATGATCCGGGGCATATGCGCCTGCCACGATTCCGGCATCTGCCGTTCCATCGCATGTTCGACCAGGTCGAGCGGAATCAGGTTGAAGATGCCGCTTTTCGGAAAGTCGCCGAGGACGCGGATGCGATAGACGTCGGAATCTTCACCGAATTCGGCGACGATATCCCGCGCGTACTCCGGTCCCACTAGGGGAGAATCAAGGCAGGAAAATTGCAGTCGTGTCCATGAGTCGCGACCGGCATGGAAAGCACTGTAAAAATATCCGTTCAAGCGGGTGGGGTTGCCGGTCATGGCGACGCGGGCGTTCGGGGTGGACAAGGCTCCCCGCGCAACTTCGAAAACGGCATCGGCGACGCCTGCGGCTTCGTCGATGATGAAGAGGATTTCGGGAGCGTGGAACCCCTGGAGCGCATCCGGCTTTTCAGGTCTGGCGGTCCGGGCAACAATCATTCCGGCGGAGCCGTGCAGCATTATGCGGTCGGAACTGACGAGAAAATGCTTTTGCATCTCCTCGTCCATCAGCGCGATCAGCCGCCGAATCTCCCGCCACAACACGTCCTGTAACTGGTGCGCGGTGGGCGCGGTACAGGGGATGAGCGCGTCCGGGCGGGTGGACAGGAACCATATCGCCGCAATGGCAAGGGCGGTCGATTTGCCGGTACCGTGACCGGATCGGACGCCGACCCGGGACCCGGGCCGAGCGATGGCGTCCAGGAATTCCCGCTGCTGGCCCGTTGGCGTCAGCCCGAACATGATCTGCGCAAACTCGGCGGGCGAGTCGTAACAGGCGCGGAGCGCGGAGGTGATGTCGCAGTCAATCGTCGCCGCCATCGCCAATCCTTTTCTTCATCGCCTCCGCGAATAGTTCGGGGAGAGACATTTCGACAGATCCGCCGTGATTCAGATCGAGTTTTTCCGCAAACATCTCCGGGTTCATGCATTTCATGCGGCGCCAGAGCGTCTCCACGCGCAGCTTTGACCGCTGGATGTGCTCGCGGTCGACCGCCTCCTCGCCGTCCTCCCCTTCGGTAAAGTCGCGGCTTGAATCGTCGGCGATGTCCTGCATATCACCGTCCATCACCAGCGACTGGAACGCGCGGGCGCGCAGGAACTGTTTCAGAAAATCCTCTTTGATGTCCTCGCGCCGATACCAGTTCCAAATCGTGGTGATGGATGGCATTTCGGGATCGGAACAAATCCGGCGAAGCGATTCGCCTTCGATCAGGCGGGAGCAAATCCTATCGACGACCGCCTGGGAGTACTTACTTGGCCTTCCGCGACCGCGCTTGACGGGCGAGTACAGAATCCGGAAGGTGTCAGGGTCGCACACCGAGGCGGAGCCGTCCGCGTGCGTAACCAGCCAATGCCCGGCGGGAGCCGCGACGTCCCCATCCACCGTCGCAACAGTCTCGGCAATTTCGAGCCGGCGGGCGTCAACGGTTTCGGTCTGATTCCTGAATTTCGCCATGCAATGACCTTTTCAAATAAGCAATAATGCAATGGGGTTCGATTAAAGTTGATAAATTGGGTAAAACAACGACTATTTTCGAGGCTGCCAATCCCCAATTTTTCGACGGTCAACCTCTTTAAAATCAATGCGTTCCAGCGGTTTGACCTCAAGAACCATGAAGTTATTGGTTGTAAATTCACGGTTTTAAAATTAACCTGTTGATATTAATGGAGTTGACGGTCGGAGACCGGGCGGAAAATGCGGTGGAGGTCATGACCCAAAAAAAACGCGTTTGACCCGCATGAAACGGGGTTCAATCGAGGTTTTTCCCCGAATCTGCCCCCTTTTTGGCGGGTGGGAGCAGATATTTTCGGGGGATTGACGCGCTCTCGCTGTACCGGGGAATTGCAGATCAATGGGGGAGCCTGTATACTATGCCTGTTACGGCAAGGAGAATTGCATGACCACTACAGCCAACAAAAAACGCGCAGCCAAGCAGGCCGCGCCCAAATCGAAGCCGGCCGCCAAGGCCGCCAAAACGGCAAAATCCGGCAAAGCTGCCAAACCACTCCGCATCCGCGAGGAGCTTTTACCGGACTCTGCCACCTACATCACGGTCGCGGATCGCCGTTATGTGGCTATCCCGGTCGAGGACTTCGGCGACTGGTACGAGGACGCGCTGGACCTCGCCGTGGCCGAGGACAGGGAACAAGACGCCGGCCCCTGTATCCCGGCGGAGGAGGTTTTTGCCCACCTGGACAAGCCGCCGAAAGCGAAAAAGTGATGCGCTACCGTCTGGTTTTCGCCCCACGGGCGGATAAAGGCCTGCGTCGCCTCCCGGTGCAGGTCCAGCGGACCATCCGCGACGCTGTGCTGGCTCTCGCCGATAACCCGCGCCCCCACGGCTCCATTAAGATGAAAGGCTCTCCCAAAGAAATGCCGCGTTACCGCATCCGCGTCGGCTCCTACCGCATCATCTATCGAATCCATGACGACATCGTGACGGTGGAAGTCACCGAGGTCGGCCCCCGCAAGGACATCTACCGCTGACCCGTCTCATGCGTCCAGCAAGTCCCCCATCGCTTCGCCAATGGCGGCGAAGGCCGCGTCCGCGTCCTTGCTGTGGCGGTGGGAGTACGGCGCCTGGGTCGTCGGCTTGGCGTGGCCGGCATAGCCCTGCACCGCGCCGAGGCTGCGTTCGATAGTTTGCAGGTAGGATATGCAGGTATGCCGGGTGTGATAGGCGGCAAAGCGGATTTTCAACCGTTCGCAGAGCCGTTGAATCGTCATGTCGAGGCGCGCCGTCGTCCAGGCGCCGGGGATAAGACGGCCGGTTTTGGCTATTCGCGGCACCAAGGGGTGGCGCTTGTCAGTTCGGTCCACCGATTTCCCCAGTTCAAGGCAGCCCCGGAACCAGCGTTCCTGCTTCGAGCCGGGCGGGACGGGAATATCGCGGTCGTGCATGCCTTTGATGCCGCGACAATGCAACCGCCCCGGCAGGCCGCCCTGGGGGAGTTTAACGTCACCCCGACGCAGGCCTGACACAGCCTCCGGACGCAGGCCGAACAACCCCATACCTATAAGGAACAGGGCGACGTCGCGTCGCCGCTCCCCGATTTTCCCGATAAAGGCCTTAAGTTCGTGCATTTCGAGGACGGGCGGCGGCCGCCGGTTGAGTCCGGGGAGCTTGCCCCGGGTCTGCGGCCGTTGCACCAGCATAATGGGGAGGACCTGCGGGGCGAGTTCTTTCCGCATCGCCCATCGGCAGAAGGCGAACAGGGAGACAAGGTCGGCGGAGACGGTGTCAGGGGAGACGCCTGAAGCGAGGCGGCGCTTGATCCACCCGTTGAGCGTTTCCTGCTCGATACAGTCGAGGGGCTGGGAGCGAAACAGCTTGTCGAAGATTTCCAGACGTCGCCGGTGACGGAGCAGCGTCTTATGCGCGCACGGCTTCCTGCCTATGCCGTACTGCGAATCGGACAAGAATTCACTGATGGCGGAGCGAATGGAGCAGCAGGGTTTTCCCCGCGCGGCGAATTTCCGTTTGCCTGCCGCTATACAGGAACGGAGAATAGAATCAGCTAGGAGGGCGTCGGCCTTGTCCTTGAGGGCGATGCAAACAGAGAGCCGCGCCACCCATTTCCCTTTGTGTTTTCGCACCGCCACGATGATTTCTCCCTACTTCCCCATCCAATAGCCGAGTTCACAATTCGTCGCCAGGATCATGAAGAAGATCGCCTTGTGCCACGTTCCCTCGATCGCATATGTTATCCCGGCAACGAACGCGAATGCGGCAACAAGACCGTCCACCTGCTTTGCAAATTCGAAAATCATTTCACGCCCTCCGGCGGCTCCGGTGTGCGGCGGTTCCAGGCGGCGATGGCTTCGTTCTGGTCAATTATATCAGTCGTGGTCGCCCCGCAATCCACGCAGTATGCGTTCCAATAATCATTAAGAACCATTTCCACATCGGCCTCTCCCCCGCAAAACGGACACGGCCTCAACTCTTCACTCATCGCGCACCTCCTGCTTGGTCAATTCACCACCGCACCACGGACAGAAATTAACGAACGCTAATGTTCTGCCGCCCAGCCCGTAGACGATGTAACTTTTCATTGTCAGTTTCTTCTTGTTCAGCATCATCTGACGCCGCAGACCCTTTCCCGATCCCGTTGCTTTAAGGGCCTCGGCCATCGGCGCGCACGTTGATTTGACGCCGCTCTTCCTGGTTCCCCTACAGCGATTCTCCTCCGCCGCCCGCTTGCTGGTTTGGTCAGGCATGGCGTGTGCCCTTGGAACCAACGTCGTGCCTGGAAAAGACGATCCCACGGCAATACTCTTCGCCGTCTTCCATAATCTTGAATTCAACATAGGGGATGTCGGTTTTGTAGGTCCAGCATGGCGAGCCTGTATCATGCCAAACCGCCTCGATAGTAACTGCCGTTTGAAGAAGCGCGTTGAAGTATGGGCAACGTTCATCGTCGCACTTATTTGCCAAAAAATGGCCGTTTTTCAGGTAGGCGATACCGCCGTCAAAACAAGATACTTCCTCGTCTATGGCTCCACGGAACTCCATGGAATCGTCGCTGTAGCCGAAAACTACGACAAGGCCATTTTCGGATGCCGTCTCGGCTTCTTCTTTGGTAATTTCATCGCCAATCTCTCTCCCGTCGAGCATCGCAGCCAATTCTTCTTTAGTCATTTCATTCACCTTTAAAAAAAGGGTTTTGCCTCCCACTGCCTGTATGCAGGAACGGGGAATAGATTCAGCAAGGAGGGCGTCGGCCTTGTCCTTGAGGGCGATGCAAACAGAGAGCCGCGCCACCCATTTCCCGTTGTGTTTTCGCACCCGTAAAGTAATTCTCCCTATTTCCCCATCCAATAGCCGAGTTGACAATTGGTCGCCAGTATCATGAAGAATGCCGCCCGCCAAATTCCCTCGAACGCATATTCTCCGAGCACGTGCTTATGCTGTTGCCGCAACGGAGCTTTGCCACATTTCAAGATTTTCCTTCATAACTGCGACGGAGTTCAGGTATCGCTTATAGACGTAGGTATACGAGCGGCCGAACGTCTTTGCAATTTCCCTAATTCCCCGTCCTTCAATGCAGTGTAGAGTTACCACGTGCTTTTGTTCGATGGTGAGGCCGCGTGTCAGGAAGCGCAATGTATCCGAATCCGCAGCCGCGACGGCAGGATCGGGTCCATGCCCAACCATGCAATCGCCGAGGTCGGCGATGTCAATAAGGTCTTGCATCCCAGGGGAGTGAATCCGCATGAGTTCTTTAAAGTGGTATACTTCGGCGTATCTGTGTCGATCTATCCCCAATCGTTCGCCAATTTCCGCATCTGTGGCTGCTCTTCCGTACTCGCTTTCGATTGCTGCCCGGGCTTTTTCCATCTCCCTGACAACTCTATAACGGAAATCCGTCAGTCCGGTTCGCACACAGATTCCCAAGCGAATCTCAGAACGGATGTAAGCAATGCAGTAAGCAGAAAAAGGAATGGCCCGCTCGGGATCGAATTTACGCAGGGCATAAATCAATCCTATAATGCCGTCGCTGATATAGTCGCCTACATCAGCATTAGGGCTGTGTCGGGTCTGTATGGATCGCGCGATGCGGATAACCAGTGGCACATACATGGTGATAAGGCGTTCTTCTGCCTTCTCATCCCCACACTTTTTGTAGTGGTCCAGTAAGTTCTCTTCTTCGGCGCGACTTACTCTGGGTACTTCGGCGATGCTCCAATCGCTCATGGATGTGCCTCCAAGCCGGTGGACGTGCCGCCGGCCCAGCAGAACAAGTCCGTCGCGTAGATGACGTTCCCCATCATCCTTCTCCCTTAGCCTTGGCGATGGCGGCGCGGAGAACATCGATCATGTTCATCCATTTCTCGGTCGTTGGTTTGCTCGTCACCGCGCGGAAGGCTACCTCGCACGCTTCGAGCAGATCGGGCGCGGCGGAGATGAGGCGGGCATTTGCGTCGATGTTTCCTCCACCAACGCACGCATACTTATTGCCACTTCCCTGATCGGCCACTTCTGGCATAACAACGACGTTTGGCCTTCGTTCGTCTCCATCCGGATGCAGTTCATCCCACAGCTTCCACGGTCCCGGCGTATGCTTGCCTTCCATCACGGCCTCCCATCCGCTCGCGCCTCATCCACCACGACTTGTTCCGCCAGCATCCGCACTGTGTTTTTGTAGGCTTTTTGCAAAATATAGGCGTTCAACTCATCGTCATATACACTTCCGCTTCGTCCCATGCCGGCCATTGTTATGTCTGCGACGCGTTCCAAAACATCGATCAGCGTGACGTCGTCGGGACAGCGGTCGTTGAGGTGGTGACGTTCTGCTAGATGCGACTGGAACCATTTCCCCGCCTTAAACTCGTCGCCCTTGAGCCCTTTGGAGAAATCACTGTGGAAGTCGTCGATGCCGCTGATTTTGGTGTGGTCGTGATTGACGCCTGCCTCGATTAGCTTTCCGGCAAACCAGGCGAGCGCCCTCTGCACATCTCCGATATGCTGCACAGAACTTGTTAGCAGCTTTTCCTTGCTGACCGGTCCGGTAGCGGTTCGTGAATCCGCATCAGACGAACGCTTAATTTGAATCATAGTTTTCTCCCTCTACCCGCCGAGCCCAAGCCTCGGCCTTGTGGTCCTTTTCGTTTTCCGCCTTCATGGTTGCCATTGCCGAATAGAGCGACTGCAAGGCGTCCCCGAACGACATTCCGTATCCCCACGCACCGGGCGCGCCGAATGCCTGGGGGATGGTCTTGCCCCGAACCAGCGCCGACAAGGCCTGAAGGAGTCCGTTGGTGTCCGACTGCAAGGCGATGGCGATCGCGGGGTCGACCGCCTCGCCGTCGCCTATCTTCTCGAGGACGGTGAGGAGCGCCTTTTTGTGGATGAAAATCAGGTCAGTTAGTCTGGTTATTTCCTCCACCGCATTCATGAGGTCCCTTTCTTCAGAAATTGGGATCATCGCATTTCATGCATCGGTTATATGTTTGGTCCCTTTGCATGCCGCATCCGTTCGCCACGCGCTTTGGTCCGCACCGCCTCGATGATTACACCGTGATGCTGTTCCAGCACGCACCGCATTGCCGCCAGGCCGTCCGGCGCCTCCACCGTCTCGGTAGCGTGGTCGCCGCCGGCCCTCGCGCGATAGGTCACCCGGAATTCTTTCACAAGCAATTCCCCTTCTCGTCCAAGGCCGCCAGCACCAGCCGACGCCGGAAGCGCCTGGCCGCCCGCCGCAGGGCCCGCGCCTGGACGGCGTCGATATCCAGATCGCGCCGGAGGTCCGCGTCGGTCCGGCGCAGCACTTCCCGCGCCGTCGTCAGGGTCAGTTCGAGTTCTGTTTTGAGGAGAAACGCCCGCATCGCCGCGACCTCCCGCTCCCGCCGCTGACGGTTTGTCAGGCCCGCCAAATCGTCGTCATCCAAGTGCGGGAGCGTGTAGTCCCGCAATTTGCCGCCGGCACCGTCGCCGCTCCTCGCCACAATTCCCATCCGCGCCAGCGCCGCATGAATGGTGTTCACCGCCCGACCGACCCGCAGGGCGATCTGGTGCGCGTTCAGGCCCTCCTCCGCCAGCCGGCGAATCTCGCTCTTCTCGACCTCGGTCATGTCGCCCTCCTCCAGTCACGACAGCACGGTATGATGAAGCGGGTACATGGTCCCCTGGCAGCCTGACCCCGCCTCCACGCACGGGACCGGGTTCGGCGGGCATTCGCCTAGCGGCTCCGGCGGGGCCGCGGCCGATTTACCGCACACCTCGCAGACATAGTCCCACACCACGTATTTTTTCCGCGTCACTGTGGGGATAGCGGTGAGGTATTTGTCCGGGTTTTTCGCCAGAGTGCGGAGGTCGTAGTTGGCACAGCCGCGTTCGGTGAGTATACGGGCGATAAGCTTTTTCAGCCCGGCGCGGAACTGGTCAAGGTTGACCCTGGCTTCCTCGAGGAGTTCCGTGGCGATTCTCTCCGCGCCCTGGCGGTTGTTCCGGCCGACGACTCCGTCCGGAACGGGCGCGCCGGCCGAACGCCACGCTTCACGCCACAGGTGGAGGACCAGGCGGACGCGGTCCTCGTGGGAGCCAAGCAGGAGCGAGGAATCAGACCCCCTTGAAAAGGGGGTAGGGGGATTTGTTTCTTTTAACCCTTCTTGATCCTTATTAATAGCCCGCCCTAAACC
>JAJPXZ010000144.1 GCA_021205245.1 Planctomycetaceae bacterium | reverse complement strand
GTTCTGCCATTCATTAAAGGTCAGGCCACGGCTTTCCAGCACCTTGTTGAGCTTGAGCATGCCGCCTGACTCCTTCACCACCTCGGAGTTCAGTTGGCGGAAGAACTTCTGCATGTCGGCGTCCAGCATGCGCCGCACCTCTGCCGCCACCTGGACGCGAGGCCGGTCCGCCCCCGCCCTGACAAAGCGTTCGACAATGGAGTTCACGAACGAACTGTGTTCACGCTCCGCTTCTTGATAGAATATCTCGTCCTTGACCAAAGCCCGAACCGCCCGCTCCCATTCCAGGTGCAGGCGCATGTCGCCTTCGCGCTGCGACATCTTGCCGTTCCTGACCTTGGCCTGGGTCTCCGACCAGACCGGCGTCCACAATTCGAAAACCTGGTCCGCGTTGATGCGGCCATGGCCGACCATGGCCACCGGGCCCATGGCCATGGTGTTGACCTGGGGGTGGCTCTGCAACTCGGTACCATAGGTTTGGGCGAAATCCTGCACCAGGTCGCCTGCCCAAACCACAGACCAAACCAGCGCCAGCGCCACGGTCGCACCCAACCGCAATCCCGTCAGCATACCGTTCGTCTCCCTGTTCCGAATGGTCGTCAGCTTTAATTGTACAGTTATCCCTTATTATCGGCAACGGGTAAGGCGTCATGCGTTGCCGGAGGGGGATTATTGGCGTTTGCGCGTGACGCGAATTTCCGCGTGGAGCGGATTTCCCTTGCGTTATATGCCTTTACGCCAAATAATTACACCGTCTCTCGCCATATTTGTGGCGGTCAAGTGGTTCCCCAATGGAGAAATCCGCATGGACACCGACGCACCGAAATCCCGGCTTACCGCCGCACCGACCCGTAAACCGCGCGGCTTCAAGATAGCGCTGATTATCCTTGCCGCCCTGTTTGTCCTCTTTGTCGCGACCATCTATTTCCTGCCCAGCTTCCTCCCCATAGGCACGATTAAGAATATCGCCAAGACTCAGGCGGCGGATCTCGCCGGGCTGGACGTGGATTTCGAAAACCTCCGCTTTGGCTGGAACGGCGATGTCGTCCTGGACAACATCACCGTCTCCCCCCTGACCGAAGAGGGTCTTCCGGGCGATCAGCTTCTTCATATTCGCGAAGTCCGGACCAATATCGCCCTTACCCCGCTCCTGTCGGGCAAGGCAATTATCAACTCGGTTGACGTGAACGGCTTTACCCTCACGTTGCGCCGCGCCGAAGACGGCAGCCTCAACCTGCCCGACTTCGAGGGGCTCGCCGCCAAGGCGGGCAGCGTAGCCGCCGCACCGGTCCGGACAAACACCCTCCTTTCCAGCGCCGTCGCCGCAGAGACCGCCGCCACCCAATTACCTCCGATTGAACTCCATCGCCTCGATCTCCGGAACGGCGTTATCGGCTTTGAGGACGTGGCCGAAAACATGAACGTGGATATGGGTCTCGACTTTTTGCGCGTCGAAGGCGCGACTCTGGACGATCCCTTTATCCTGAGCGGCCGCCTCCTCCCCTATGTTGGCAATCCCGCCATGGGCGATATCCCCTTTACCGGCCGAATCGCCATGGTGCGGAACGGCGCGTTCAACCCGGACGGCGAGGCCAGCTTTGAAATCAATATGAAGTCCTTCGACCTGCAGGAAATGGCAGCCAACTTCGGCTTGTCCGAACTCCTGCCGTCCGCGCGCCTCGAGGGCCTGTTGCGGGCCGGGTATGCCGACCGCAAGGCGGTTGTCCAGGTGCCGGAGATGCGCCTCACCCAGGCCATTTTAGGGCTTGGTGGGGACATGATGATCGCTCTCCCGGACACCGTCACCGCCCTCAGCGCCGAATTCGACCCCGAACCCGGGTTCCTGGCCATCACCGATCTTTCGCTCACAAACGACCTCGCCGCTCTCCGCGCCCGGGGTCAAGTCGACGGGATAAACGAACTCGGCACCGGTGCTCTGCCCGCCGTCGGACTCGATTTCTCCGGCACCATGGACTTTTCCTATGCCTCGCATTACCTGGCCAGCCAGCCCCTCGGGCTTGGTCAGCTGCCCGAACTCGACGGCGATGCCAGTTTTGTCGGCAAGGCGGTCATGCCGGCCGCCCTCGCGGGAACGCCCCCCTCGCCCAGCCTGTCCATCGATTTTAACGAAGGCTCGCTTGGGGTTATTGAAGCCGCCACCGGCATCATTGCCAACCTCAATTTGCAAGGGGTCGGCGTGCGCGCCACCGCTGTGGCTGGCGACGATCTCGAACTGAATTCGCAGATTACCCTGGCCAATGTCCCGGCCCGGGCATTTATTCCGCAGGTGGGCGAGGACGCGATTACCGTCACCGTCAACGGCGGGGCCGCCCTGCAACTTTCCCCCGAGACAACGGCGGTCGAGCTGCGCCTGAACGACACCCGCGCCGCTGTGCCAGCCACCCCGTGGTCCTCGGCCATGGCGGTCGGCGGCATCGAGAGCCGCATCACCTACGACCTGGATCAGGATCTCCTCCATATCGCCTCGGCCCAAGCCACCATCAACGATGTTATCGAAGGCCGGGTGGTCTCGGGTTCGGTCGGCGGCATCCTCTCGGGTGATCCGCAGGGCCAGGTCGATTTGCAGCTTTCCGCCCTTTTGCAAAACATTAAAGAGATTATCCTCCCGCTCTTCCCTTCCGATCTGGTGCCGCAACTCGCCGGTTCGCTTCGGGGCGTGACCCGGCTCAAGCTTGAAAACGGTGCGGCCGAGGCGTTTGTCCAGGGCGAAGTGGACAACTCCAACGTTATCCTCAATGTCGCGCCCGGGGTGGGCCAGGCGGAGGTCGATTCGCCCAAAGCCAACCTCGCCCTTCTCGCTTCAATCAATCTGGAAAACCCGACAACCATCGTCATCAATTCACTCGAAGCCAACGGCACCGGCGCGGTGCTCCGCTATTCCGACCGAAACGGCAACGCGGTCGTCGGCAACTTCGGCCCCGCCCTCATGAAAACGGCCGGCACGGTGGACGCCGACAACCTGACCGGCACCTTTTCCGCCGTGACGGTTGATTTGAATGGTATGGCTGTCGCCCTCGGCAAGGACGGCCAGCAGGTCGCCTCCATCGCCTCCGGTTTGATGAAGACGGTCCTGGCCGGGTCGGCCGAGCAGCCGCTCCTCCTGCCGTTCCAGGGGACGGGCGATTTTGCCGTGCCGAGTCTCGACTTCGGCGTCGACAACCTGGTGTTCCAGTTTAATGAACAGCCGTCCAACTTCGGCAACGTCAGGGCGAAGGTGGGCGTCGACGGCTATATCGGGCCAGATAAGCGCCAGCTTATCAATCTCCGTACCGCCACTCTCGCGGCCGCGCCGATAGCGGTTAATTCCCGGGGCCAATTTGATCTCGGTTCCAACGCTTTGGTTGCCCAGTATGCAGCCCGGGTCGCGCCAAGCGGCCTCGCCTCGCTGTTCGGGTATCTCGGCCTGCCGCCGGCGCTCCTCACCGACGCCGCCGTCTCCGGCACCCTGACCTATTCGGACGCCATGGTCGAGGCAAAGGGAACGGCGCAGGGTCAGCTCAGCGCAGGCGAAAACGAAACCTATCCCTTCCAGGCCGCGCACGACCTCTCAGCCGCCTGGGACCAAACGGCCCGCACCCTCGCCCTGGATGTCCGCCGCCTTGAGGGCGGCGTGACCACCGCATCGGGCGAAGCGGTCGCCACCATGCAGGCGCAGCAGTCGCGGCTCCTGCTCAGCCGCGCCGGGTCGAAGGGGCTTTTGGACGTCCGCTTCAACGGGTCGGCCGCGCCCACCCGTCATCTGCTTCTCGGCCTGTCGATGATGGTGCCGCAGCTATATGACCTATCCACCACCCTGTACACGACCCAAGCCGACGGCGTCTACAACGCATGGCTACAGGTCCGGGACAAGGACGAAGCCACCCTCGGCCTCAACCTGGGCGGCGTCTGGCAGGGGGCGGCGCTCGCCCTTGACGGCCAGCCCTTCCTCGCCGAAGCGGCGCAGCTTTCCGCAGCCGTCGAAGGCGAACTTGCCTATCGGGACAACCAGCTCCGCCTGTCCCGCCTGTTGCTTCGCTCCGACTCAGGCATGGTGCAGGCCGACGGCGCGCTTACCGCCGCCTATACGCCTGATGAAAACGGCCTGCCCACCGGCGTCGAAAACCTCGACCTCAACCTCCGTTTCGTCATGGCCGACATGGCCAAGGCCGCCCTCGCCTTCCCCGGCGTGATCCCGGCCGGAACCACCCTCGCCGGCAGGATGGAGGGCGTCTTTCAGGCAGGCGGTTCGGCCCAGGACATCCGCATCAGCGAAGGCGCGGTCCGCTTCCAGAACTTCAGCGCCGCGACGCCCGAGGGGTTGGAGCTGGCCATTCCCCAGGGCGGCGCGACCTTTGGTGCAAATATCAATCTGCGCCTCGACCGGGCCACCGGTTCGCCCTTTGACGCCTTCCATATGATGAACATAACCGGCGGCGCGGCAGCCGTGTCCGGGGTCCAGCTTCGCGGCCAGACCATCCAGGATCTTTCCGCCGCGTTCTCCCTTGAGAACGGCGTCCTCACCCTCCAGCACGCCCGCCTGAACGCGGCCGACAGCATTGGCGCGCAGGGCGAAATGGCTGGCACCGTCGATTTCAATTCGCCCGACCCGTCCGTCCCCGGCATCGGCCAGGTTGCGGTCAATGCCCGCTTCAGCGTCGCCGATCTCGCCCGCACCGCCGCCATGCTGCCGGGACTGGTCCCCGACATGGGCCTGGCCGGCCGCGTCGACGGCGTGTTCCAGGCAGGCGGCAGCGGCAACAGCGTCCGCGTCAACGAAGGCAGTGTTAATTTCCAGGGCTTCAAAGCGACGGTGTCGGAAGGGATGGACGTCACCATCCAGAACGGCTCCGCCACCTTTGGCGCAATTATGGATCTGCATTTCCGCGGCCGGGCCACCGGATCGGACTGGGACATGCTCCGCATGTTCAACCTGTACGAGGGCCGCGCCGCCGTTACCGGCATGACCGTCATGGACAAGGTGATTTCCGACCTTTCCTCCACCTTTGTCCTCGAGAACGGCGTCTTCACCATTCAGCGGGCAAGCGTCAACATCGGCGGCGGCGCGGGCGGTACGGTCGCCCTGAACGGCGTCGTCGATTTCAACAACGACGAACCCGCCGTCAACACGCAACTGGCCATGCAGTCCATCCCCCTGGCTGAATTGAACAGCGAACTCGCCGACTTCATGACCTTCGAGTCCGGCGTCCTGAACGTCCCCGCCACCCAGGGTCAGGCAGCCGGCGTCGCCTTCACCGGCTTCTCGGAGGACGCTATTCTCCGCACCCTGCGCTTGTCGAATTTCACCTTCGCCACCGGTCCGGTCAAGCTGCTCACCGGCCCGGTTCTGAACACCGAGCTTGATAAGGCCCGGGCGCTTATGCGCCAGCAGATCACCGAGAACAAGGCGCGCGAAATCACCTTTACCAATATCACCGGCTCGGCCGTCGCCGACGGCACCGGCGTCATTTCCATTCCCCAATCCGCGCCCATCAACCTCATCGGCGACAACACCGCCGATTTCCGCGCACACGGCGTCGTCAACGCCAACCACACCCTCGACGTGCGCGTGATGGTGGCGGGCAAGCTTGAAAACCTCATCGGCTTTACCCTGCCGAACCTCATCCCCAACCTCCGCACCTCCGGCCAGGAAGAGCAGAACAAGTTCATGGCCAAGATGAACGAAAACGCCGCCAAGGGGAATTACGGACTCAATGTCAGAGGCAGTTTGGACAGCCCCGACATCTCCGGCATTGGTGAAATCGCCGCCGCCTTCCTCAGGGACATTGTCGTCGCCGTTCCCGGGCAAATCATTGGCGGGGTGCTCAACCTCGGCAAGGACGCCCCGGGCGCGCTCAAGGGCGTTGGCGAGGCGGTCGTCGGCGAATTGCTGAACCCGGGCGAAGCGCTCAAGAACGCGCCCGGCAACATCGTCAGGACTCCGGAAAACGTGGTCAAGGGTCTGGGCCAGATGTTCGGCATCACCCGGAACCGCGACGGTCAAGACGCGGGGACAACGGAAGAAGCGGCTCCGCAGCAGGAAGAGGAGCAACAGCAGCGGCGCAGCTTGCGCCTCCCCTTCGGCATCCACTAACGCCGCATCGCTACCGAATCGCCACCACAGCGCCTCCCTTCGCGGGAGGCGCTTTTGTTTTCCATACACGCCGCGCCGATACCTTTCAAAAATTCCGCCGATAAGCTGGATTCTTATCAGCCATCGTGTCGATAGAAATACCGGACATCCTTATCGGGACGACCGGGAGGCGCAAATATGGCGGTGACTGTGGCACCTTACGCATTTGGCAATGTCGGGCGGATGTACGCGCGGCAAAACGTTCCTGCCATCTATGGCAAACAGAAAGCCGTCGCCGGCGCCAGCGGCGACGAAGCGCCGCAGTCGGTCGACAAGGTAACCCTGTCGGCCCAGGCGCCGCGTCCGTTGACGGCCGACTATCTCGAACAAGCCATGGCGGCTGGACAAAACCTCGCCTCCGGCGGACAAGCATCCGGCGAGACGTCGGACCGCCTCCGCGAGGATCGCATTTTCGCCGCCGTGTCGGCCCTCGCCATGATGGGCCATACGTGCGAGGACGTCGCGGCTCTTTCCTGGCCGGGCGGCATCCCCTCTCCCACCGCCGAAGAACTCGAGGTCGCCAGGCGTCGCCTCGCCCAGCGCCCGCAACGGCTCGAAGACGCCACCGATCCCGCCGCCGTCCAGAACGATCGCCTCACTCTTTTGGAGCGCCTTGGCAGGACAGACACCGCCTCCCTCGCGCTCGCGCTGCAACCAGCCATGGCGAGCTAGACCGAATCAGCACAACCAGCATATACCCACTCTCGCGGCGGCCCCTACCCGGGCCGCCGCGCCATATTGATTATTGCCCTCGGGCGATGGATCGCTACAATGGGTTTGTATTATCGGACCGCCGGAGCACTATGCTCCGGCTCTTTATTGGATAGACCGCATGAGCCAGTTTGCAGTTCCCGTCGAGGTTCGGCGGGCACACACATCCGTGTTTCGCTACATGGCTGGCGACCGGCCGGTCTGGGTCAAACAGGCCCGGCGGCACGAAAACCCCTTCGGCTGGTGGGCGCAACGGCTGGCTTATGGCCTCAGCGGCCTGTTACTCCTGCTGCCGCCCGAACGGATGACGGACAACCGCGTCGACTTCGAAGCCTCGACCCTGCGGCGGCTAGCCGGGTTGGGCGTCCCGGTACCGGAGGTGTTGCACCAGGAGGCCGACTATTTCGTCATGGCCGACTGCGGCGTCAGCATGGCCCATTTCCTCGACGGCAATGCCGAGGCAGGCAAGTGGATAGACAAGGCGCTCGTCGAGTTGCGTGGGTTGCATAGGCGCGGGCTGGCCCACGGCGGCGCGCAGATCAAGAATTTCACCATACAGGACGGGCAAATTTACCTTATCGACTTTGAGGAAAGCGTGCCGCAGGCGCGGATGGCGGATTTTCAGTTGCGGGACGTTTTTCTGTTCATGCTCTCGCTCGAGCGGCACGGACACGACCCCGATCTCCCCCGCCTCTGCCGCGTCTATGCGGGCGACGGCTGGCAGGAACTATGGACCCGGCTCCGGCAGGCTCTCGCAGGCTTGCGGCCGGTACGGCTGGCCGAGTGGCGTGTTTTCGACCGCTTAAGCATGCGGGACATCCGCAGCCTCAGCCGGATGGTCGCAAAGGCGCAAGGGCGCGACCACACTCTCGATTCAACCCAGACGCAAGGCGCGAATTAATGGATAAAACCCTCAAACAGGATTTGCTTCGCTTTTACGAGTTCGTCAAACCCTACCGGCTGCGCGGATTGGGGGCCATGGCCATCACCGCCCTCGCCGGCAGTCTCGACGGCGTCATCGCCATCATCTTGAAGCCGTATATCGACCTGGTCATCCTGGGCGACGGCAGCGCCTCGAACGCAATCTTTCCCATCCTGATTGTTGCCTTCGCCGTGGTGCAGAGCCTGTTCGACTATGGTTCAAACTACCTCTCCACCTGGGTCGGCAAACATATCGGCAACGACATCAAGATGGCCTTGTTCGGCAAGCTCACCCACTCCGACACGGCGGTTTTTGACAAGAACACCTCCGGCGACATCATCCTGCGCTATTGTTCCGACGCCGATACATCGTCCGAAGCGCTCCTGAACAACGTCAAGACCTTCGTCACCCGATTGGTGATGTCGGTGGTGTTGATTGGCGTGCTTCTTTACAACAGTTGGATTCTGGCCATCGTCGCCGTCGGCGTGCTCGTCCTCGCCGTGGTGCCGCTGAACAAGGTGCGAAAGCGCCTCAAACAGTACAACCTCGACTATGCCATGAAAGGCGCGGAAGTCACCACCAATTACACCGAAGCCTATTCCGGCAACCGGGTCATCACCTCATACAACCTGCACGAATATGCCCACGAACGCCTCAAGGCGACCCTGGACAGGCTGTTCCGCATTTCCATCAAGATGGTTCAGCGGACAAACGTCATGTCGTTGTCGATGCATTTCGCCACCAGCTTGGGCATCGCCGCGACGATCTGGCTGCAAGGCTATCTCATTCAGAACGGCCACATGAGCCCGGGCAATCTGGTGTCGTTCATGGCCGCACTGCTGATGCTGTACCAGCCGATCAAAAAGATCGGTAATACCTATACAAAAGTCCAGGCCAGCATCATGGCGATTCAGCGCGTCCTCGCCGTCCTCGACATCACGCCGTCGATCACGTCGCCGGCCGACGCCAAGCGCCTCGATACGGTGCGGGACGGTATCACCTATACCGACGTCAACTTCGCCTATGAAACCGGCCGGCCGGTGTTGCGTGGCGTCAATCTGCACATTCGTCCAGGCGAATCCATCGCCTTTGTCGGCAGTTCCGGCGGCGGCAAGACAACCCTCGTCAATCTGCTGCCACGCTTTTACGATGTTACATCCGGGTCGATCACGATTGACGGCGTGGATGTGCGCGAGATGGACCTGACAAATCTCCGCGATCTCATCTCCATCGTCTTCCAGGATAACTTCCTCTTTTTCGGAACCATCCGGGAAAACATTTTACTTGGCAAACGCAACGCCAGCGAAGACGAACTCCGTGCCGCCGTCTCTGCCGCCTGCCTCGACGACTTTGTCTATAACCTGGACAAGGGCCTCGACACGCACATCGGTGAACGTGGCGTCATGTTGTCCGGCGGCCAGCGCCAGCGGGTGGCGATCGCCCGCGCCTTTATCAAAGCGTCCCCGATTGTCATTCTTGACGAAGCCACCTCCGCCCTCGACAACGAGAGCGAAAAAGTGGTGCAGCGGGCTATCGAGAATTTGATGCAGAACCGCACCGTCCTCATCATTGCCCACCGCCTCTCGACCGTGGTTAATGCCGATCGAATCGTGGTGTTAAAGGATGGCGAGATTGCCGAGATGGGCAAACACGAGGAATTGCTGGACCGGAACGGCGTATACGCGCTCCTGTACAAAACGCAGACTGTGTGACGATGGTGGTCTTTGGGGTGATGCCATCACTCCCAATGGCTTTTCCGTACCGGTTGTTGACTCCATATCCGCGTCAGTAAGTCCATACCGCCTCCCCCACACGTCACCCCGGCGTCCGGACCTCCACCAGCGGGCCAGACGGGCGGTTCGGCCGGGGTCAACGCCAGGGACAGCGAAGGCACCAGACTCAGGCGGTACACGCCCGCAGCGGATGTTTGGGGCATGGACCCCGGCCGAACCGCCCGTATTTTCCGCTGGTGCACGTTTTGACGCCGGGGTGACGCATGAGGGAGATAGTGTCGTCGAGGACCATATAGTACACGCCCCAAAAAACAACATCACCCAAAAAAGAACACTCTCCGGCCGAAGCCGGAGAGTGAGGGTAACGTCGACTATTGACTAACTTATGCCACTATGGAGGCTAAATTAGAGAGGCCGGCATTTGGTGGCTTCCGGACCTTTGCGTCCCTGAGCCGGTTCGAATTCAACCTTCTGACCGTCCTTGAGCGTCTTGAACCCATCCATCAGAATGTTCGAGTGATGAATAAAAAGGTCCTGACCGCCGTCGTCCGGCACGATGAACCCATACCCTTTTTGATCGCTGAACCACTTAACAGTTCCCGTAGCCACTCCACACCTCCATTCACAACTAGTATCGCCCGGTTTTGAAAATGAGGAAGACGCGTCCGGGTCGCCGCGCCCCCATCCAAATGAAACATCATTAAACAATTTTGCGCGCCTTGTGTCAATCCTAAACATCCCACGAAAATCGGATTTTTTTTAAGGTGTGTTTTTTTGGTTAATTACGCGTGACTGCGCCCCGTCGCAACTTGTCCTTGACATAATTGCTCCCCTTTCCTATCTATAGGGGGGTGAAACGTTCAGGTACCGCCGGGTCAATGCCGACTCACAAGAGAAACGGAGCGCCATGCATTTTCTCCGAAAAATTACCGCCAGCATCAAAGCCAAACTTTTTTTCGCCTGCTTTCTCCTTGCCGTCATCACGTTGCTGGCAGGGATTAGCAGCATGTACCCGTTTAACCGGCTGGAACGGTCAATGCACCATATCGGCCGCGAAAACCTCCAGTCGCTCCTTCGCATCAGCACCATCAAGGAAGCCCAGTCGGCCATTATGGCGGCGGAACGCACCCTGCTTATCCGCCAGCTATCGGACAAAGACATCCGCCGGGAGAATTATGCGATAATTGAAAAAGCCTACCAGGACGCCCAGGAAGCCTCGGCCGGCTTCGAATCACTTGGCCTCTCTCCGGAACAGCTTGCCACCTGGCGGGCCTTCCGGCATGCATGGGACACCTGGTCGGCCAAGCAGAACGAACTCCTCGACATCCTCCACAAACAGGAGGAGCTATTGGATCAGGGGATTCGCGGCGGCCGCCAGTTCGAGCGCATTGCCAACCAGGCCTTCGACCTCGCCTTTGCCGAGTTGCGCGAATACCGCGACCAGGCCAACCACCACCTGAACGTCCTCGTCTCCGACATCCGCGACAACGCCGTCGCCGCCGTGGACGAAACGTTGGATACCGCCCAGGCGTATTTCCGCTGGCAGATCTACCTGGTCGTCATCGCCTTTATCCTCTCGATTCTCCTTGGCCTTTGGCTGTCGAACCGCATCAGCAATCCCATCATGAAGGGGGTCGGCTATATCACCCGCGTCGCCG
This sequence comes from Planctomycetaceae bacterium, assembly GCA_021205245.1. Lineage (GTDB taxonomy): Bacteria > Planctomycetota > SZUA-567 > SZUA-567 > SZUA-567 > JAJBSZ01. Next base: position 2,996 of record JAJPXZ010000144.1, on the reverse strand, counting down.
ACGGCAACCTCAGCCACGACGTCGCCCCCGACCTCCTCCGTCAGCATGGCGAAACCGGCCTGCTCACCAACGCGATTCAAAAGCTGATCGAATCGCAGCGGCGCGAAGTGGCGGTGTTCAAGTCCATCGCCGCAGGCGATTACACCAGTACGGTGCAACTGCGGTCCAACCAGGACGAACTCGGCCAGGCGGTCGGGCAAATGTTGAATGTGACCAACGAAACGCTCGCCCAGGTCAACGTCGCCGTTACCCAGGTCACCTATGGGGCCGGGGCGATTAATAATGCCAGCCAGTCGCTGTCGCAGGGGGCGATTGAGACCGCGTCGTCGCTGGAAGAGATTTCCGCCTCGATTACGCAAATCGGCCAAAAGACCAAGGCCAACGCCGCCTCCGCCGACGAGGCCGATCGCCTCGCCGCCGCCAGCCGCGCCGCTGTCGGACGCGGCTACGATGCGGTTGCGGAAATGATCGCCGCCATGAAGGATTTGCAAGACACCAGCGCGCAGATTGCTTCGGTGGTGAAGCTCATTGACGACATCGCCTTCCAGACAAATCTGCTCGCCCTCAACGCCGCTGTCGAGGCGGCCCGGGCCGGGCGGCACGGACGCGGCTTTTCCATCGTCGCCGACGAAGTCAGGAGCCTGGCCGGGCGCTCGGCCAAGGCGGCCAAGGACACGGCGCAGATGCTGGAAATCACCGTCCAAAAACTGGAAAAGGGTTCGACCCTGGCCGAACATACCGACGGCGTGCTGCGGGAAATCGTCACCAACGCCGGCCAGGTGGCGGATTTGTTCCGGGAAATCGCCATGTCGTCGAACGAGCAGTCGCAGGGGATTGGGCAGATTGCCTCCGGCCTGTCGCAGATCGACCGGGTCACCCAGCACAACACGCTCACGGCGGGCGAGACCGCCTCCTCCGCCATCGCCCTGCTCCGCCAGGCCGAAGCGATCAGAAACATGATGGAACGCTTCCGCCTCCGTGGCGACAGCCGCGAACTGCTGATGCGCAAAAACGAATCCCGGCCGCGTGCCGACGACATGCCGACGCTCGAAAGTCCACGACAACTCCAGTCCCTTATGCGGGAACGCGCGCTCCCCAGCAGTGCGCGCCGCCCCGATTCCCACGCCACCCCAGACGAGAAATAGAGATACCCTATCCATGAATCGAAAAATCGAAATCCCCGAAACGTTCAGCGGGCCGATGGGTCTGCTGCATGAACTGGTCCTGCGCAACGAGATCGACATCTACGACATCCCCATCGGCCGTCTCGCCACCGAGTACCTCCAGGCCATCGGCACGATGGAATTTATCAACGTCGACGAGGAGGTTGAGTTCCTTAATCTCGCCTCCCGCCTGCACGAAATCAAGATGCGCATGCTCCTTCCGCCCGAAGATCGGCCCGAAGGGGAAGAGGACGACGACGAGGATTTCGACCCGCGCTCCGGGCTCGTCGAAGCGCTTCTGGAATACCGCCGTTTCAAGGACGCGGCCAAAATGTTGGCCGATTTGGCTGAGGAACAAGCCAGGCGCTACCCCCGTGTTGCGCCGAAGATGGAGTTCCGCTTTGTCGGTGAAAGCGGCGAATCGGTCGACTGCCTCGATCTGTTCACCGCCTTCCAGGGTCTGTTGGACCGGATGTCGGCCCCGAACGAAATCCCCTATTACGAAAAGCCCATCTCCGCCCGGGTCGACCAGATTCGCATGGTCTTGTCGCACCGCGACTCGATTCGTTTTTCCTTTCTTCTGTCCGACACCCCCGATGTCGGCGAGATGGTCGGCCTGTTCATAGCCGTGCTGGAGTTGGTGCGCCAGCGATTCGTTTTTGCGCGCCAGACGGGCGATTTCTCCGACATCATCCTGGAGAAACGGGTGCAGCACCGCGAGGAGGACGGCGTGCGGTTCCACAGGGCACGTCCCAGCCGGTGCTTTCCCGCCGCATTCGCGCGCGTTCGCCGTGACGGCAAACCGCTCCGCGTGACGCCGGCGGTCTTTCCTCCCGCCGCACCAGGCGGGCGGCGGTCGGTCGCTCGCGGCGGACGGCCTGTTCCCGTGTTTGCCTTGTCGTTTTCAGCAAAAAGGAGTGGAGCATGACCGGCAACGGCGATCGTGGCGACGTCAGTGTGGTTATCCCCGCCGCCGGCGCATCCGAGCGGATGGGCGGCGATGTCCGCAAACCCCTGTTGGAATTGAACGGCGAGCCGTTGCTGTTTCGTACCTGCCGACGGCTCCGCGAAATCATCGACATCTTTGAAATCATCGTCGTCGTCCACCCAGACTATCTCGAATGGCTCCGCGACACCCATTGGGAGCAGGCGCGCGCCTCCGGCATCGAGCTGGTGGTGGCGGGCGGGGCCAACCGGGCGCAGTCGGTTTGGAACGGGCTTGAGGTGGTATCGGCCCGGGCCGAACTCATCGCTGTTCACGACGGGGTGCGGCCGTTTGTCCCGGTCGACGTGGTGCAGGCGCTTATTTCCACCGCACGCAAACGCGGCGCTGCCGTGCCGGTCGTCCCCATGTCGGATACGCCCAAACGTATCGACGGCGACAAGATTGTCGAGACCTTGTCCCGGCGCGGCCTGATGCGGGTGCAGACGCCGCAGGTGTTCCAGTCGGATTTGCTTATTGAAGCCTTCGAGTACCGCATGGGTACGGGCGGTCTCGGCGACTGGATTACCGACGACGCCCAGCTTGTCGAATCGATGGGTTTGGAGGTGGCGGCAGTAATGGGGAGCGAATTCAACCTGAAAATCACCACCCCCGCCGACATGAAGCTCGCCGCCGCGCTGTTGGCGGCCGGGTTGGTGACGTAGGCGCTGCGGCACACGATCGGTAGCGCACCGCCATCACCCACAACGCCCCTCAAACCCCGTCATCCCCGCGAACGCGGGGACCCAGCGGGCGGATCAATAACGGAACGGTGGTACATACCCGCCTACCCACCGCCGCTTCATAACCCCCCACCCCAGTCTCTTTTACAAATAGACGCGCCCACGCGC
>JAJPXZ010000188.1 GCA_021205245.1 Planctomycetaceae bacterium | reverse complement strand
GTCCACGGGGAAAGAGATCGAAGGCACCAAACTCAGGCGGTTGGCACGAAGAGTTTCTGCATTGGCTGTTGAGGGCGTGGACCCCGGCCGAACCGCCCGTTTTTCCGCTGATGAAGGTTTTTGACGCCGGGGTGACGGGTGGAGTGGGTCGGGATGCACTTGCTGGCAAGCGCACAAAAAACGGGACGACCCCATCAGGCCGTCCCGTTTTACGTAGTGGCAGTCTCTCAAAAGTTAGTCATTGGAGGTTTTGGGAGCATAGCGATTGATAAACGCTTCAATGGCCGATGACCCCATATCGTTGTAGGCGTAAGCATTCGTCGTCGCCTTCGAGCCTCCGTTGTTGACCGTAACACCGGGGATGTACACTTCCACCGGGTCAAAACCCTCAACCTCGGCGCGGCCATCGTAGATATCCTTGATGGTCTGGTCCAGCACCGCCAAGGCGGCGTCCGGGTTCTTGGACAACGATGCCCTGCCGCCCTGGATGAGGTCGGCGAAGCTGTAGGTCTCGCCGTCAATGGTGACGCGGCCGAGATCATTGACGTTGTTGATGGGAGGCACATCGCCGTCGGAGTTGGTGGTCGACCCGGCGACGCTAGTGGACTGGCCTTTACGCGCAAACAGATCGCCCTTGACCTGGTTGACCTGGATGTAGTTGCCGGACCCGGCCTTTTCGGCAAGAAGGCCAATGCCTTCCGCGCCGTCGGCACCGTAGATAACCTCGGCCTTGACTCCGGTTTTCGCGGCGGCGTCGTTGATGGCGGTGACGATTTCCTCAGCAGTCGCGCCACTTTCGAAGCTGAACGTCTCGGAGCCGTCGCGGCCCTGAATGACGAATTCGGTGTCTTCGAAAACTTTGCCATAGGCAATGCCGGCGGCGAGGGCGGCCTGGGTCTTATCGCTTGTCGCGACTTCATCGCCCTTGCCTTTAACCTCGTCCTTGCCCTTGGCGGAAATGGAATTGCCGGCGGCGGTGAAAAGATCGCCCTGGGTCTGGTCGACCCGGACCACCTGGTCGGCCCCGGTCTTGAGGCTGTTCAGTTTGATTTCGAATTTGCCGCCTTCAAGCTCAATCAGTTCGGCCTGGACGCCGTGCTCTTTCGAGTCGGCATTGATGCCGGCAACCACGTCTTCCAGGGACGTCCCCGCGCCGAAGGAATAGCTGACCTCCGCATCCTTGCCCGCGACGGTAAAGCTTTGGTCGTCCAGCAGCAGCCGGTAATCGACTTCCTTGGTAACGGTGGCGGGAGTGGCTTCTTCCTTCGTGACTTCGGTCGAGGAGGTGCTTTTCTTGGTGACAAGATTATTCGCGATGGTGGAGCGCATCTTCTCGAAGAAATCGTGGTGGGTGGAATTAAGCGAGTCAGGGTTGCTGATGGCGGACAAGGCGAGGGTACGCATATCGTTCAGGACGTCGCCGTGGGTCGCGTCCTTGTCGATTTCCGGGGTGGCCTTGGCGGTGGGGGTATAGGTAGCTTTCTTGATTTTCCCGGTTTTAGGATCATAATGGTCGTTCAAGAGCCGGTCGGACTGAAGCTCTTGATAGACGTTATCCTGGCGGAGTGTGCCGCCCTTTTGCGCTACCTGCAGGGCCTTGTAAGCCTTGGAGTTTGCGCCGAGCATGGCCCACTGCGACAGCATGTCGCCGCTGATGCCGGGGATGATGCTGGCCCCGCTCGACGTATTGCTGCCGCCAAAAAGCGAAGCCGAGTTGGCGAGCCGCTGTTGGTTCATCAGGTTGGAGTAGTTGGGGGTGTTATTGACTGTTGACATATCAGACCTTCCTTGGCTTATGCCGAACCGTTTACCGTAGTCGTTTGGCTGCAGTATACTTTCTGCGCTCTCACGCGGCTATCCATATGTACCACCGTTCCTGCCGACCCGGTCTGAAAATATTATCGGTAGTTGATGGCCGGGCTTGAGTCTGTAGTCAACTTTTCGCCGCGTTTTTTTCCCCGCTCCGGCGGAATATTATCGGAACTGGTTATGACGTTTAGTCTTACATCAAATGAAGCCGAATGGCAAAATCGTACCCGCATCCTCCTGGGAGAAGAGGCGGTGGCGCGGCTGGCTCGGGCGCGTATATATGTATTTGGACTGGGAGCGGTAGGCGGCTATGCGGTCGAAGGACTGGCGCGGTCCGGCGTCGGCATGCTGCGGCTGGTCGACTTCGACGTTTTTAAGGAAAGCAACCTCAACCGGCAGGTCCTCGCGCTCCGGTCGACCCTGGGCAGGATCAAGGCCGAGGTCGCTGCCGAACGGGTACGGGACATCAACCCGGCGGCGACTGCCGAAGCAATCCGCGCCTTTGCCCATGACGACACCCTGGACGACCTCCTAAGCGGCAACCCCGATCTCGTCATCGACGCGGTCGATAGCCTGAACCCCAAGGTGGCGATAATCGCGCGCACTGCCGATAACGGCATCCCGGTCCTGTCCGCCCTCGGTGCCGCGACCCGCCGCGATGCCGGAGCGGTGGCGTTCGACCGGTTGTTCGCCGCCAGCGGTTGTCCGCTCGGGCGGTTGGTCCGGAAGCGCCTGCGGCGGCGAGGCATTGCCGACGGCGACTTGTGGTGCGTCTATTCCCGAGAAGAGCGCGATTGCACGGCAGTGCGGGAACCGGAAGCCGATCCCGGCGACGAAGGCCACCTCTACAACCAGGGCCGCGCCCGACGCGTGCTTGGCAGCCTGTCGACCATCACCGGCATCTTCGGCCTACGGCTGGCGCACGAGGCGATTCTTCGGCTAGCGGCCGAACCACTGGAGGGATAACCGATGCACAACACAGGCAACGTCTATGCCAACCTGCCCGACGCGACGAAAGACGAAATAATCGACGTCCTCGCCGCCATGCAGGGCCGGAATGTGCGGATCGAGCGGATCGTGTCCGAGGGTCAGGCGTCGCCGCCCGGGTTTTGGTATGATCAGCCGTGGGACGAGTGGGTGGTTGTCATTCGAGGCGGGGCCGAGGTGGCGTTCGAGGATCCGGCGTCTGTGGAACGGCTCACTCCCGGCGACTGGCTGCTGATACCGGCAGGGCAACGCCACCGGGTCGAATCAACCTGGCCGGGAACGCTGTGGCTGGCGGTGCACGGCGATTCAGCCGATACCGCGCCTGCGTAGGAACCGTTTGAACAGCCCGGGCCAGAACCGGTTCAGGTACACGCCACCGCATTCGATGCCGCCGACCAGTTGTTCCGCCCTGCCGGCGACAATGGCCGGGACGCAGCGCTTGGCGCATTCCTCCGACGTAATGCCGTTTTCCTGGCCTGCGTCCATGCTGCCATGGTGTTTGCCGTCCGCCTCCAGCGCCTGTTCGGAAATCTCAGTCCGCACCCAGCCGGGAACGAGCAGGGTTATTTCCAAACCGGTGCCGAGCGTTTCTTCGCGCAGCGACTCGAACCAGCCATGCATGGCGTGTTTGGAGGCGGAGTAGAACGAGCGCCTGGGCGCGCCGAATTTACCCAAAACCCCACTGAGGGCGACGATTTGCCCCCCGCCCCGGGCAATCATGCCGGGCGCGACCGCGCGGGTCAGTTCCACCGCTCCCCAAAAATCCACATCCATGATGCGCTTCGCCACCGCCAAGTCGGTGTCGAGGGCGAGGCCGCGCATGCCGACGCCGCCGATGTTCAGGAGGATGTCGATGGGTCCAAGGCGGGCGGCGGCTTCGTCGGCGACAGCGCGCAGGGATTCGGTGTTGGCCAGATCGAGAGGCAGTACAGCCACTGTCCCGCCGAAGGTGCGGCAGCGTTCCGCCGTTTGGTTCAGGCGTTCGAGGCGTCGGGCCGACAGCAGGACTTTTGCCCCGAGCCGCGCCATTTCCACCGCCAGCGCCTGGCCGATGCCGGAGGAAGCGCCGGTTATCCACACATTTTTGTTTTTTGGATCCATACAGGCCTTTTTTCGACTTTTTCGAAAAAGCCATTCAAGCTCCACTCACCGCGACCGCTAATAGCTAATGGCGGGGTCCGATTATAGCACGGCAGTCGGCTACGGCTACGGCCTTTTTTAGCCATGAGCGAATTACCTGCCGCGTCGGCAACCCCTAGCGGAAATGTATCAGGAGAAACAGATGGGAGTTGGCGGAATCAGCGGAGCCAATGACGCGATGATGCAGATGATGCAAATCCTCATGCAAGGCATGGCGGAGCAGACCGAGCTATGCGAAAACATGGTGGCTGTGAGCATCGAAAACAGCATGATCGGCCAGAAGATGGCAACGGCGCAACAGATCATCGACGTCTATGCGTGAAAACCGCTCGTGAATAGAGTAAAACCGGAGGCCCATTAAGGGCCTCCGGTTTTTTGCGGAACCACCTATCGGCGTCGTTCGGGTTCGCTTCCCCAGAGTTACTGAATGACCGCCCCAAAGCGTCACCCCGGCGTGCGGACCTCCACCAGCGAAATAAGCGGGCTGTTCGGCCGGGGTCCACGGGTGAGACAGTCAAGGCACCGAACTCAATCGATTAGTGTCAGAAGCGTTCCGTATTCAACGCCGGTGATGTGTGGGTATCCCGAGTGGTTTGACCCATAATTAAACAAAACGGAGACCCAACCGGGCCTCCGTTTGATTATCGCTTGGTCAGAACTCAACTCAACTAGCCGGCGATGGAGTAGTTACCCTTTTGCCGATCCTTGAGTTCACCCACCTTGGATTTATTCCAGTTTTCGACGCGGCTGAAATAGCCGACCACCCGGGTCATGTGTTGCAGAACCTGGGGTTCGCGCTTGCCGGTGAGGACTTCTTCAAGGACGGGCCAGTCGGCAGCCTCGACGGCGGCGACGGGAATACGGGTCATCAGGCCGTTCTTGCTATACTTGACGATAACGCCGGGGTTATTTTCCGAGCAGGGGTCGATGCCGATGCCCTGAAGTTCGGGATGTTGTTCTACAGAGTCGAAGAACTGGGTCATTTCCATGGAGTAATCCTTTCTTGGCTGAAATGCTCTCATACTATATATTGTAACCCGCTACCATTAAATGTCAAGATATTGTGCTTGTCATGACATTGAGTTATATCTTTCCGGTAATAGTTGTCAACAGTTTTTCCGGTGGCCAGCCAGAGGTCGATGGCTGGTTATTCCGCAAGCGCTTCATGCGGGCGGAGTTGACTGCGGTGGAATTTTTTCCGGAAATGCGGATGCCGGTTTGGGAATGCCGATATTGATATTGACAAGTTGTGAGCACCGCATATAGTTGAGGCCCTGCCAAGGGCGGCACGCTGTCCTTGTGCGCACGAGACACCCATGCCGGGATGGTGGAATGGCATACACGCGGGTTTCAAAAACCCGTGGGCGCAAGCCCGTGAGGGTTCGACCCCCTCTCCCGGCACCATAAATAATAACCGTAACCTCCAGGGGTTACGGTTTTTTATTTCCCGCTCCACATGTGTGGTCATCCCATCGCCACCGATTCACCTAGTTCAACGATAATTATCCTCTGCGTGTTGTATAATGCCGTTTGTTACGGTATACTGACTCGCAGCCAGCCATTTGCCCTATGCCAATATCCGAAAACGCTGCCCTCCGCCCATTAACGCCCTCATTTGCTGCAATCAGACAGATTTTGACCAGACGCAATTGACTATCGTTCAGGGAATCACCATGACGTATATCGAGAGCATGCACCTCATGTCCACCCTCGGCTTCGGTGCCGCGCTGGTGTCGGACGACGATTATATCATCGAGTTGAACGATGCGGCGGAACGGATGCTGCATGGCGACGGCAAACTAAAGGGGCGGTCCTGGTCCGAGGCAGCCCCTTGGTTTGCCGATACGGATAATGACGCCGGATACTTCAACGTCTCATTCTATGAGTATCTGGCTCCATGCCCAGCGCCGGAAGGGGTGGAACTGCCGGCCAACTCGCGGCTGGTCTGTTTTCGCGATGCGAAAAACGAAGTCTCTCACCATATGCTCGAGACCATCGTTAACCTGATCCGCGAGCCGATCGTCCTGTGCGACGAGAAACGGCGCATCCTCCTCGTCAACAACGCCCTGATGCAGATGGAATCCCTGGTCCCGGAAAACGTCGTCGGCAAGGACATCAACGAAGCATATGCCTGCATCGACGGGAATGAGCTGACCGTCCCCATGGTAATCGAAAGCAAAAATTCGTTTATCGACTGGCGGCAGACCTACACCACCTACCGGGGCAAGCGGCTGGACATCGTCTGCAACAGTCACCCGATTCTCAAGAACGGGAAAATACTCGGCGTGTTCTGCATGACGGCGGATTCATCCCGCGTCGAGGCCTTAAGCAAACAAATCATCGATTTGCAGGAAGCGCTTCTCGAGCGCCAGGGCAAAGCCAAAACGACCTCGGCCCGGAAGGGACCGCTGTCGGCAAAATACACATTCGACGACATTGTCCACCAGAGCGAGGTGATGGACAAACTCATCAGCCATTGCATGATGAGCGCAAAGTCGGACTCGCCCATCATGCTCTATGGCGAAACCGGGACGGGCAAGGAACTCCTGGCCCAAAGCATTCATAACGAGAGCAACCGCAAGGAAGGTCCGTTCCTCGCCATCAATTGCGCCGCGATTCCGGAAAACCTCCTCGAGTCGACCCTGTTCGGGACCGAGAAGGGCGCGTATACCGGAGCCGAAAGTCGGCCCGGCCTGTTTGAGCAGGCGGACGGCGGCACGCTTTTGCTGGACGAACTGAACTCCATGAGCCTGGCGCTCCAGGCCAAGCTGTTACGGGTGCTGCAGGACGGCATGGTCCGGCGCGTCGGGGCAATTATCGAAAAGCAGGTGGATGTGCGCGTCCTTTCCAATACCAACGTGTCGCCCTACCAGGCGATCGAGGAAAACAAACTGCGCCATGATGTTTTTTATCGCCTCGGGGTGGTGAACATTAAGATTCCGCCCCTGCGCGAAAGAAAAGAGGACATCCTCATTCTGACACGGTTTTTCTTCGTGAACATGAACCGAAAATTGAGCAAAAACGTGTCCAGCGTCGATGACGCCGTCCTGTCTATTTTCTACGCCTACACTTGGCCGGGCAATGTCAGAGAACTCCAGCACTGCATCGAGCACGCCATGAATATTTTGCCAAACGATGCAACGGTTATCACGAAAGAATACCTGCCCGAACATATCATGGACGAAGTCAACGAACCCTCGTCCGGCCAGATAGAGACTTCGGGTGGCGGCCTGGTGCAATTGCTTTCCAGCGTCGAGCGGGCGGTGCTCGCGGACGCCATTGTCAAAAACAAAGGCAACATTTCCAAAGCAGCCAGACAGCTCGAAATCGGCAGGCAAAACCTGCAACACCGGCTGCGGCGAAACAATATCGATGTGCAGGCGCTTCTCCACGAAGCCGGACTGGAGGGGTAACCCGTTCTCCCATCTTGTTACCTGGTGGACTTGTTTTTTGCACCAGCAAATGCAACGATATTTGCAGCGCAAGTATCATTGCGTCCCCCTGACCAACTCGTCTACACCACCCAAAACCCATAAACCCACACCTAACCTCTTTAATGATCGTGATATTCTTTGGTTGACGAGAATGCAACGATATTTGCATCGTATCATTCCGGCAATGCCAAAATTATGGCGATTATTGAACGGACTTCCGGGAGATACTTTGCTATTTTCTCTTCATTGAATCTATTTCAGCCAATTTCTCTTCTCCTCATTAAAATGTATTAGCAACCACGTATTTTCGCCCTCGCCTCCTTCTTCTCTGGCAAGCCCTTTGCTTTATCCACTGAGCAATCAGACTCAAATCATAACTTCTCCACTGCTCTAACTACTATTCTATTTCACCCAAAATACATGCCCTACTGAGGGCATATACCACACTTGTCCATTTTTGGAGGATCGGCATGTACAATGATCGAAAGATGAAGCTGGGCATCCACACCTATACCCTGCACCTCAGCGGCCTTGGCCAAAATTGGGGATTTGTCGGCGATCACTTCAAACAGGCGATGACCCTCGACCAATTGATGGACAACGCGGTTATATGGGGTCTGGACGGCCTCCACCTGACCAACGTGGATCTGGGCAGCAAGGATCCCGCCCGCCTCAAGGCCGTCAAGAAAGCGGCTGAAGATCACGGTCTTTACCTCGAATTCAACTGCGCGCTGAATGAAGAATTCGATCCGCGCATCAACGAAACGTTTGCCAGCGCCGTCCCGGTCGCCGAGGCAATCGGCGCCGACCTGATCAAGTTCGGCCTCGATATTCGCCGTCCGAAACCGCTCTACGGCAGTTGCTTCAACCCTCAGGTGATGAGGCAACTCTGCGACGTCGTCGACCAGATCAAGGCCGCACTGCCCGAGTACGAACGCACCGGCATCAAGCTGGCGGTGGAAAACCACACTGAAACGTTCGCGGACGAGATAGTCTGGGTTATCGAGCAGGTCAACCACCCGCTGGTCGGAGCCTGTGTCGATACGATCAATTCGGTATCGGTTCTGGAAAATCCCGACTACGCCACCACCCGCCTCGCTCCCTACGCTTTCTGCTGCCATTTCTGCGACAACGAGCTAATCCGGGACCAGCACGGCGCCCACTTCATCGGCGTTCCTCTGGGGCAAGGCGACATCGACAGCAAGCGCGCCTTGCAGACGCTGAAAGATCTCGCACCCGCCGCCTTCGATCGCATCACCTTCGAAGTGGAGTGGAGCATTGGTGACGATCCGATAGAAGTCGCGCAGAAGAAAGAACTGCAAGCCTGCATCGACAGCATCAATTACCTCCGTAACGACCTTGGCATCGGCGTTCGTAAAGTCTAATGATTCCCCGCCGGCCAGAGCAGAACCGCCGACGCCCACCCGACTGCCGTTCTCTTCCCGTTCATCCGACACGGTCCTCTGTGGAGAAAGCAGGGTCAGCATGAAAAAAAAGAACTTCGAGGTGGAACGCTCCATCTTCTATCCAGGCGCAATTATTCTTATTGCCGTCATTCTCTACGGCTACGCCTTTAACGATCATTTCAACGAGGTCATGTCCAATTTGTATTATGTCGTGACCGATTACCCCGGCTGGTTAATAATGCTGGTTACCGCCGCCCTGGTGTTTCTCGTTTTCGCAATTTGTTTCACGCCGGTGGGCAAGCAGAAGGTCGGCGGTCCGGACGCGAAAATCAAGCACAGCATGTTCACCTGGGTGGCGATGGTTACCTGTTCCGGCACAGCCACCGCCGTTGTTTTCTACGCCGTGGGTGAACCCGTTTCCTATTTCCATAACCCACCGGCCTGGTGGGGCATCGAAGCCGGAACGATGAACACCGCCGTCCGCGCGCTCTCGCAGTCCGTGTTTCACTGGGGCTTCACCTATTACGCCATGTACGCATTCTGGGGCTTTATAGCCGGCTACGCGGTCATGAACCTGAAGCTGCCAGCCCGCCCCTCGTCCGCCCTCTACCCGGTCATTCAGGACCGCGCCTTCGGCCTGGCCGGGACAATATTCGACATTATCGCCATGTTGGCGCTGGTTGGCGGGCTGGTGACCTCGTTAGGATTGGGGGTGCAGCAATTCGCCTCGGGGTTGCACTACGTCTTCGGCATCGCGCCTTCCAACAAGGTTTTCGTCATCACGCTGCTCTTGGTCATCGGTTCGTACACCCTCTCGTCCGGCCGAGGCATTGCCAAGGGTATGGCCATCATCAGCAACATCAACATGTACATCTACCTCTTCGTCATCGCGTTCCTCTACATCGTCGGCGACACCGTTTTCGAATTCAAGATAATGACCCAAACCATAGGCGAAGTCATTACCAACTTCATCCCCAACATCACCGCCGCCGACTCGTTCAATGTCGGGAACGGCTGGATTGCCAACAACACTATCTTCTTTGTCGCCTGGATTATGGCTTATGCGCCCATGGTCGGGCTATTCCAGGGCAAGGTGGCTGTCGGCTATACCTGGCGCAGGTTCCTGCTGGTCAACATCCTGTCGCCCGGTCTCTTCGTGCTGGTGTGGTTTGTCGCCTTCGGCGGCAACGCCATCCATCTCGACGCTTTCCAGGGCGCGAACCTGGGCGCGGAAATCGCCGAGAAGGGCTTCCCCATCGCCAATTTCGCGCTCCTCAATTACCTGCCCCTGAAATCGATAATGGTCCCCCTGGTGGTTGCGGCATTGTTCTTCGGCTTCATCACCATCGCCGACGCCATGACGGGCACCTTGGCCACAATGTCGATCAAAAACAACACCGGCGACGAAGCCCCGGTGCGCATGAAGGCCTTCTGGGGCATCCTGCTCGGCTTCGACACGTTCTTATGCCTGTTTTGCCTTGGCACTACCGGGACCATGTCCCTGCAATTCATGTCGGTGGTTTTCGGCCTGCCTATCTTTATCTACACCTGTTACGCCCTTAAGGGTTTGGGAAAGATATGCAGCGGCAGAATGGAAGCAGAGTACAACGCCATGTCGGATAAACAGCGAGAAGCACTCAGCCGTGGCGAATCGCCCGACGATGAAGACGGCGGCAACGACGATTCAGAATAGAACCAGACTTTCCGGTTAGGTGAGGTACGCACAGTCCTTCGACATCGGTGTCGAAGGGCTGTGTCTTTTTATCCGTGCGTCCGCGAATTCGGTTCCCTTTTGCCACCCCATTTCTATAATCCATACCTCTTTACTATGAATTAAAGGAGTGACGTGATGGAACAGGAAACCGTACTCGCCCAAGCCGGAACCCGCACCGATCCGGGGACCGGCGCGTTGTCGACGCCTCTCTACCAGTCGGCGACCTTCCGCCACCCAGCCCTGGGCGAGAGCACCGGGTACGACTATTCCCGTACCGCAAACCCAACCCGAACCGCGCTGGAGTCGTCCCTGGCCGCCCTCGACGGCGGCAGCCGGGCCTGCGCGTTCGCGTCCGGCATGGCGGCTTTGGATGCGGTTTTCCGCCTGGTGCGGCACGACGAGCGGCGGCGGGTGGTGGTGACGGAAGACCCCTATGGCGGCACGGTGCGGATGCTGGACCAACTGTTCCAGCACTATGGACTCCACCCCACCTATGTCGATACCTCCGACAACGGAGCGGTGGAGGCGGAACTGGCGCGGGGCGGCGTGGCCCTGCTGCTGGTTGAATTCCCCACCAATCCGCTGCTTCGTGTCGCGGATATCGCCGCACTGGCACAGGCGGCGCGGCGTGTGGGCGCGCTTTTCGCCGTGGACAATACCTTCCTCACCCCCTACCTGTTCCGTCCGCTCGAGCACGGCGCCGACATCGCGGTCTATAGCGCGACCAAATATCTGGGCGGCCACAACGACGTTGTCGCCGGTGCGGTGGTGTGCCGGGACGCCGACCTGGGCCAGCAGGTTGCGTATATTCAAAACGCCGCCGGAGCCATCCTCGGTCCCATGGATTCGTGGCTGCTCATACGCGGACTCAAGACGCTGGCCATCCGCATGGATCGGCAAATGGACAACGCCCTGGCGATTGCCGAGTTCCTGTCCACCCATCCGCACGTTCAGGCGGTGCGCTATCCCGGACTCGCGGGCGATCCCGGCCACGACCTCCTGCTCCGTCAAGCCAAGGGCTGCGGCGCGGTGCTCTCGTTCGAAGTCGACGACCCGGACCGCGTCCGGGCCATTCTCAAAGGGGTCGAGATCTTTTCCTTTGCCGAAAGCCTTGGCGGCGTCGAGTCATTGATCACCTATCCGGCAGTGCAAACCCACGCCGACCTGGCGGCGGATGTTCGCGACCGACTCGGCATCAACAACCGCCTTCTGCGGTTGTCGGTCGGTATCGAAAACATCAACGACCTCCTCCACGACCTCAAGACCGTATTGGAATAACCATGGACCTCACCACCAAGTTCATCCACGCCGGCGTCGACCGCGACCCGGTTACCGGCGCGTCGAGCGTGCCAATCTACCTGGCATCGACCTACGCGCAGACAGACCCGGACAACATCGGCCATTTCGATTATGCCCGCTCCGGCAACCCCACCCGCGAGGCGGTGGAGTCGACCCTGGCGGAAATCGAAGGCGGGGCTGCCGCGTTGACCTTTTCATCCGGCATGGCGGCGGTGTCCTCGACCCTGCTCTTGTTTCAGCCAGGCGATCACCTGCTTGTCGGGATGGACATCTACGGCGGCACCTACCGCGTCCTGACCACCCTGTTCGCCCGCTGGGGCCTGCACGCGACCTTTGTAGACACCACCGACCCGGCCGCACTCGAAGCGGCGGTGACGGACAAAACAAAAGCGATTCTGGTCGAGTCGCCGTCCAATCCGCTCCTCCGGATCACCGATCTGCGCGCTGTCGCCGCTCTCGCGCAAAAGCGCGGCATCCTCGCCATCGCCGACGGCACCTTCACGACGCCGTATCTGCAACGGCCGCTGGAGTTCGGCTTCGACCTGGTCATCCATAGCGCCACCAAGTTCCTGAACGGCCACTCCGACATCCTGTCCGGCGTGGTCGTGGCTGCCACCCAAGAACTCGGCGACAAACTCAAGTTTATCCAAAACGCATTTGGCGCGGTGCCGGGAGTGCAGGATTGCTGGCTCCTCCTCCGTGGCATCAAGACGCTGGGGGTACGCCTGGAAGCCGAACAGCGGACAGCCGCGTGGCTGGCGGAGGAATTATGCCGCATACCGGAGATTACCCGCGTGCATTACCCTGCCCTTCCCGGCCATCCCGGACGGGATATTCATCTGAGCCAGGCGTCGGGCGGCGGCGCGGTGTTGTCGTTCGAGCTGCGGGACGTCGAGCTGACGCGGTCGTTTCTCCGGCGCGTGCGGCTGCCACTGTTGGCGGTCAGTCTGGGCGGTGTCGAGAGTGTGATGACCTATCCGGTGACCATGTCGCACGCGTCGATGCCGCCTGAGGAACGGGCGCGCCGAGGTATTGGCGACACGCTGGTACGGCTGTCGGTAGGCCTGGAATCGGGCGGTGATTTACTCGATGACATCCGCCAGGCGTTGCAGGCCAAGTAGTTACGGCAAAAGGCTTTGCGGATCAACGGAACAACTCCACGGATTTTCGTTGTAAAGTCTCCTCTTCCGCGACCGCTAACAACCCCGAACGAGTTGACGGGTAGAGGAGGAGTACGAATGAACGATACGAATTGTCGCGTGGATGACTATACCGGAACCGCTGTTGACGAAACGAAAGAAGTCGGCCAGTTCATCCCCCTGCACTACCACTTTCAGATGCTTATGGATCAGGTGCGCATGACCGGATTCAGGGCAGCCATCCAGCAGGTGGTCAAGCCGGGCGCGACTGTTCTCGAATTGGGAAGCGGCACGGGGATTCTCTCCTTCTACGCTGCGGAAAAGGCCCGCAAGGTCTATTCGGTCGAGTTCAACGGCGAACTGGTGGAAATGTCCCGCCGCACCCTTCTCGGCAACCCGAACGGCGACCGTGTGGAAGTCATCCACGGCGACGCGTTCACCTACCTGCCGCCCGAACCGGTCGACGCGGTTATCTGCGAAATGCTGCATGTCGGCCTGCTGCGGGAAAAACAGCTCCAGGTTATCGAGTCTTTCAAACAGCGGTATATGGCCAAATTCCCCGGCCAGCGCATGCCGGAATTTATCCCCACCGCGACGCTCCAGGCGTTCCAGCCGGTGCAGTACGATTTCACCTTCGAAGGCTATACCGCCGCCGTGCCGGTGTTCCAGGATCCCACTCAGGCCGATGTGCGGGCGACCGGCTTGGGCAACTTCATGGTCTATCAGCAGCTTCTCTACGAGAAGCCCTACGAAACCGCCTGCCGGTATAACGGCGAGATTTCGATTTCCCACAAAGGCACGCTGAACGCGCTCCGCTTTGTCACCAAAAACCTGCTTGCCATCAAGCCGGACTTGACCACCATCGACTGGCACAACCAGTACCTGATCATGCCGCTGGAACACCCTATTTCCGTTGTTCCCGGCCAGTCGATCACCATCAACTTCGACTACGAAAGCGGCGCGCCGCTGTCGTCGCTCCGGCCGGTGATTGCCGCGGTTGATCTCAAGAAGTTCTCGGCTGCGTAACTTTTCATGTTAGTGATCCAAAAAAACGAGGTATTGTCCTGGCGGGCAATACCTCGTTTATCATGGTTGGCCATTTTTATAGGTATCGGTCCAGCCTTCCCCAGCGTCCCCCCAGCTTCCGAACCCCCACCAGCGCGAAAAGCGGGCAGTTCGGTCGGGATCCACCGCATAAGCGCCAATCTAACGGCGTTTTTCTCCCTCTCC
>JAJPXZ010000097.1:42679-50877 GCA_021205245.1 Planctomycetaceae bacterium | reverse complement strand
ACCAAGGATAAGGACGCCCATCAGCGTGCCTGGTACGCCGCCGACGCCGCCGGTCAACAATGTGCCGCCGATGACCGCCGCCGCGATAGCGTCCATTTCCAGACCGGTAAACGAACTCGAGTTGCCGGACTGCATGTAGAACGTCCCCACGATGCCAGCCGCCGCCGCGCAGAAGCCGGACAACGCATAGATATACACCTTCATCCTGTCCACCGGCACACCCATCAGCCTGGCAGACGCTTCGTTCGAGCCGATGGCATAAACATAGCGGCCAAAGCGGGTGTAGCCAAGAACAAACGTCCCCACGATAACGAAAAGGAGGAAACATTGCGCCGTTACCGGCAGGCGTATCCGTCCGGACAATGGGATTGCCATGCCGCGAATCGTCTCCGAGTAAAACGGATGTTTAATCGCAAGGGAGATGTCGTTCACTATAAAGCCCACGCCACGGGCGAAAAACATGCCGGCCAGGGTCACCAGGAACGGCGGCAGGGCAAAGTAACTGATTATCCAGCCCTGGGTCATGCCGAACAACGAACCAATGACCAACGCCATCGCCATGGCGACGAGGGGATGTATACCGTTGTCGACATTCTGGGCGATGAAAATCGAGGTAAAGGCGATGACCGACGCCACCGACAGATCGATACCGCCCGAGATGATGACGAACGTCATTCCTATCGCGGTGATGCCCAGGAAGGCGTTGTCGCCCAGCAGATTGACGATAATGCGTAGGCGCAGGAAATTGTTGAACCAGACGCCGCCGCAGGCAAACAGCAGGACCAGCACAGCGGCGGTGATGAGCAGGGTGAGATAGCGGCGATTCATTGTGTCCCCCTTGAGCCATTTTCAGAATCTTCGTGAACAATACTCGTTGATCGCCTTCAGTCGCTTTCGCGTGCTTTCGCCATACCGCCGGCGAAATCAAGCTTACGCTCCTTACAGCGCCCAACTCCTTTGTTCACAGAATTTCTTAAAATGCTTTCTATTACACCGCTTCGCGGCGGGTCGCGAGATAGCGTTTGACGCGTTCCGACTGGAGCAAACACACGGCGAGAATAACGAGCGCCTTCGGCACCGGCGCGACCACCGGACTCACGTCTTTCGCGTACATGGTCGTGGTCAGGGCCTGGATAAGAAGCGCGCCGATGATGGACGACGCCAGGTAGAAGCGCCCGCCCGTCATCGCCGTGCCGCCGATGACGACAGACATGATGGCGTCGAGTTCGAGGTTGAGGCCGATGTTGTTGGCGTCGGCGGAGCGGATGTTCGACGTCTGCACCAGCCCGGCTATGGCGGCGCAGAATCCGCAAAAGACATAGACGAGGAACTTGACAAGGCGCGAATTCACGCCAGCCCGGCGCGCCGCCACTTCGTTGTCGCCCACACTTTCAATCAGGAAGCCCACCGCCGTCCCCTTGGTCAGGAGCCAGGTAAGGGCGAACATGATCAGCATCAGGATAAACGGGAACGGGATGACAATGAAGCCGTTCCCTATAAAGGTCAGGGTCGGGTTGTTGAAAATGATGATCTGGCCGTCGGTAATAAGCTGCGCCACACCGCGCCCGGCAACCATGAGGATAAGGGTGGCGACCATCGGCGGTATGCCCATGATGGCGACGAGGAAGCCGTTCCACATGCCGGCGATGACCCCCGCGATCAGGGCGGCGGCAACGCAGACCCAGGGCGGTTGGTTCATTTGCACCGTCATATACGCCATCATCGCGCCGGCGATGGCCATAACCGCGCCGACCGAAAGGTCGATGCCGCCGACAGCAATAACCAATGTCATGCCGAGGGCGAGAATACCTACCTTGGAGGCGTGGTTGATAATGTCAATCGGCACGCCGTAGAGGTGGTTGTCCCGCCAATCGAGCTGGTAGAACTGCGGCGTCGAAAACAGGTTGAACAGCAGCAGACACGACAAGGCCAGGAGCGGCCAAAAGACGACGCTGCGGTTGCGGCGAAGTACATACAATAGAGCCAGGAGAATAGCCCAGAACACGGCTATGGCAAGTATTCTCATGGAGTCTCCTCTTTGGCCTGAGAGGCGATGACCTGGAGGATACGTTGTTCCGACAGGGCCTCCCCCTCCAGTTCGGCGATTTTTTCCCTGTCACGCATCACCACGACGCGTTCCGAGTTCCTGACCACTTCGTCGAGTTCGGAACTGATGAGCAGAATGGACATGCCTTCGTCGCGGAGCTTTTGGATAAGCGCTTCTATTTCCGCCCGCGCGCCGACGTCGATGCCGCGGGTTGGTTCGTCTAGGATTAGCAGTCTCGGGTGGATGGCGAGCCAGCGGGCGATGATGACTTTCTGCTGGTTGCCGCCGGACAGGTTCTTGACCAGTTGGTCCCGGGACGGTGTCTTGATGTTCAACGCCTTGATAAAGGTGTCGGTGATTTCATTGGCCTTCCACGGCGGAATCTTGCGGAGCGGGCCAAGCTTGGCCTGCATGGCCAGCACGATATTGTCGCGGATTGACAGGTTGGGGATGATGCCGGAGTACTTGCGGTCCTCTGTCAACATACCGAAACCAAGCCGCACGGCGCGGGCGGGCGAATCGATTTTCACCGCCTTGCCGTCTACCTCGAGCCGTCCCGAATCGGCGGTATCGACGCCGAACAGGAGGTTTGCCGTTTCCGACCGGCCTGAACCGAGCAAGCCGGCGAGGCCGAGGATCTCCCCTTCCTTCAGGTCGAAGTCGACCGGGTTCAGTGATCCCTTCCTGCCGAGGCGGCGGGCCGAGACCATTGTCTTCCTGCCGGAACTGGTGGTCACGGCGACGCGTTTCTCCAGTTCCTTCACTTCGTCTATTTCCTTGCCCATCATCTTGGAGACGAGGGCGAGGCGCGGCAACTCGGCCGCCGAGAATTCGCCCACCAGTTCGCCGTTCCGGAGCACTGTGATGGTGTCGGAGACCCGATAGACCTGGTCAAGGAAATGGGTGACAAAAACGATGCCCATCCCTTTTTCCTTCAGGCCTTTCATGATGCGGAACAATTCGTCCGACTCGGCCTCGTCCAGACTGGAGGTGGGTTCGTCAAGAATAAGCGCCTTCGCGTCGACGTCCAGAGCGCGGGCGATGGCGACCATTTGTTGGATAGCGATGGAACAATCGGACAACTGCTTGTCGACGTTGATGCCGACCTTGAGGTCGAGGCGGCGAAGCGCCTGGCGGGCGCGTTCCTTGACCTTGCCCCAGCGCACTACGCCGCAGACGCGGTCCTCGCGGCCGAGACAGATGTTTTCCGCCACGGTGAGGTGGGGAATCAGGTTGACCTCCTGGTAGACGGTGGATATGCCGTGCGCTTCGGCGTCGCGGGGACTGGTGGGGGCGATGCGCTTCCCTTCCATCATTATCGTCCCGCCGTCGCCGGGATGCACGCCCGTCAGCACCTTGATGAGGGTGGACTTGCCGGCGCCGTTTTCGCCCATCAGCGCATGAATCTGCCCATGGCGCAGGGTGAAGTCGACATTCTTCAGGGCTTGCACGCCGGGGAAGACCTTGTCGATGGCGTGCATGGTGAGGATTGGCTCGTTCGGCATAGTGTGCTCCAACCTCTTCTACCTAATTAAACAATTCACAACTCATAACTCACAATGCACAATTATGAAACTACAATTGGATAATTGCATAATTGCCCAATATCATTGTGAATTATGAATTGTGCATTGTGAATTTCGAGAAGGTGTTCCGCCCCGCCGCCAGCGACGGCGGGACGGAAGGGAAAACGGTTTAGTACAGGCTGCGACGCCAGGGGAGAAGTGCTTCGGCGCAGTAGTAGTCGTAGGTGCCTTCGATGGAGTAGACGATCTTGGGGATGTCCTTGCCCGCGACGATGGCCTCGACCATGTCGTAGAACTGCGGGCCGATGAGCGGGTTGCACTCGACGGTGCAGTGCATCTTGCCTTGGGCGATGGCTTCGAACGCGTCGGCGATGCCGTCAACGCCGATGAGGATGCATTCGGTGCCGGGGTTGACGCCGGCTTCTTCGAGCGCCTGAATCGCGCCCAGGACCATGTCGTCGTTGTGGCCGTAGATGATCTTGCGCTTGGCAGCCGTCCATTCGGGCGACTTGATGTAGGCTTCCATGACTTCCTTGCCCTTGGCGCGGGTAAAGTCGCCGGACTGGGACTTGACGATCTTCAGGTCGGGATAGTTGGCGATGATGGCTTCGAAGCCTTTTTTCCGGTCGATGGCGGGAGCGGCGCCGACGGTGCCGACCAGCTCGAACACTTCGCCCGAAACGTCGCCGTAACGGCCCTTCAGCTCGCGAACCAGCCAGTTGCCCGCGTTCTCGCCTTCCTGGATGAAGTTGGAGCCGATGAACGAGATGTAGAGGCTGTCATCCGAAGTGTCGACGGTGCGGTCCGCGAGGATGACCGGAATGCCTGCCTCCTGGGCTTCGCGCAGAACCGGTTCCCAGCCGGAATTGACCACCGGCGGCAGACCGATGACGTCAACGCCCTGGGCGATAAAGGAACGGACGGAACGGATCTGGTTTTCCTGTTTCTGCTGCGCGTCGGAGAAGATGAGGTTAATGCCGCGCTTCGCCGCTTCACCCTTGATGGAATCGGTGTTGGCTGTGCGCCACATGGATTCCGCGCCCAACTGGGCAAAACCGACGGTGATTTCGCCCGCGACAGCCACAGCGGCTGTCAATGCGAATGCCGCCACTACCAGAGCAAACTTTCTCATTTGGTTCTCCTTACATACGATTGCACCGGGAAAATTGCACAAGGCGCTCGCCTTGAGGAATCGTGGACGCGTCGAGTGATTGGCCTAAGGCCGGGCGTTATCGGGGACTGGGGGCGGAATCGGCGTTGGGGCATTCACGAAGCCGTATGTGTGCCTCCAACACTATCTGTACCACGCGGGATTGACGAAAACAATGGACGATAGTAGCATCCTTTTGGACGATCCTGCTGTTTTTTAAAACGTAGTCCCGCGTCTTCCACCGGTCACCCTCGCTGTCCGCGATAAGGTGTCACTATGCCAACGGCCCACGGTACCGCCTCCGCCCACCAGGGCGGCATCGTTGTCAAGAGCGTGGGGGTGAGCTGGTACCACCCCGGCGGTTTTGTCGTCGACCGGCCCAAGGGCCTGGCCGATTTTACCTTTGTCCAATGGCTCACCCCGACCATCGTCCGCATCGCCGGCGAGTCCCGCCTTGAGGCGCCGGGCGGCTGCATCTTCTACCGGCCGGGCGAAGAGACATGGTACGGATCCGATATTTTCACCCCCTTCGGCAACCACTGGCTGCATTTCAGCGGGGCAGATGCCGAGGCTATATTCAATAGCTGCGGCATCCCTTCGAGCCAGGTTTTGCGGCCGCCGGACGAGTCGTTTATTGAACCGGCCTTGCGCTTGTTCCTGAAAGAGACGATGTCCGAAACCATCTGCCAGGACATCGCCCTTTCGGCCCACGCCGCCCTGTTCCTGGTTGAATTCGCCCGGGTGCTCCGGCGGGCCGAAATACGCAGCCATTCGGCCCGGAACATGGAACTGCGGGGTAAATTCGAGCGGTTCCGCGAAGCCCTGCGCGAACGCTGCACTGAGGCGTGGACCATAAACCGCATGGCCTCGGAACTCCACCTGTCGCCGTCGCGCTTTTCCACCCTCTACCGCGAATTCTTTGACGCAAAACCGGTCGACGATCTGATCCGCATGCGTATGGATCTGGCCGAATACTACCTCCGGACCACGGTCATGCCGGTGAATTACGTCGCCAACCTGTGCGGCTTCACCGATATCTATTATTTCTCCCGTACCTTCAAGGCGAAGACCGGCAAAACCGCCACCGCCTACCGCGCCGAAACGCTTGCCTGATTGTTCCGCACCCCCCTGGGGCGGTTCCAACCCTTGCGCGCACCCCCTGCTCCATGGTATACTCCGGGTCTCGCCCCATCGGAGGCAGAACGATGCGCGAAGCAGACGAACTTGACGCTCTGGTCCGGTACTTTAACTTCAAACGCGAACCCAGTTGCGGTTCACGGTGTATCGATATGGGCCGCGTTTTCGCCTTCCCGCACGCCTCCTACCCCCCATACCCCGAGAAGCTTCCCCATGTTTACCAGGAGGTGGTGGTGGGGCGGCAGTTGGACGAACTCCACCTTGTGTATTTCGATTCCGGCTACGGCTGGTACCGGAATGACGCCGGCGACAGGCTCCGCATCACCCCGGGAACGGCTCTCCTTCTCTATCCCGGCTTCTACCATTCCTACGCGCCGGACAAAGACAAGGGCTGGAGCGAGTACTGGGTCGGCTGCGACGGCTCCTACCCGCAGTGGCTTATTAAGGAAGACGCCTTCCGCATCAAGAACACCCTCACTCGCGTCGGCCGTTTTCGTGGCCTGCGGGACGACTTCTACCAGCTCTGCCTCACCGCCACCAGCAAGCACTCACCCGCCATCAAGGCACAGATACTGGGCGGCATGATCAACCGCATCCTGGGCCGGATGCTGGTCCTCCAGAACACGCCCGGCGGCCGCATGGAAGCGGCGGAAAACGACGCTGTCGAGACAATCATCGCCCACCTCGACACAAACGTGGAAGGCGACGTCGACATGGCCGAGCTTCCCGCCATGGCCAACATGCGCTACGACAAACTCTCGCGCCTGTTCCAGGACACAACCGGCATGACGCCACACCAGTATTACCTGGATCGCAAGGTAAAAGCCGCCGTCAGGCTGCTCCAGTCCGGTCTTTCGGTCAAGGAGACCTCGTACCGGCTTGGTTTTGATTCCCCGTACTATTTCTCGCGTCTGTTCAAGAAAAAGACCGGGCAGCCGCCGCAAATGTATAAGCTGGGTGATGAAGTCGATGCCGAGTGAGTGATGTTGTTTTTCTGCCTGGGGCGGCACCAAATTTCCTCCGCCCTTATGATACTTACAGTATACCCCACGCCCACGCCCTACGTAAATGCACAATCTTCCACAAAGGGATGCACTTTCTTCCGGACTGAAAGGCGCGCACCTGACTGGTCGTGAAGGTGGCTGACGCCCTGGTCATATCGAGGAATACGGTGGGATCCGCCCCTGCGAAACCTCGACAAAACCGGGGAAGATATATTATAGATTGCACGCCGGCCCACGGTCGGATCGTAACCACCATTTATCGGGAGACGAGGACCATGTACATTGCCGTGGATTTCGACGCGACCTGCGTGACTGATAAATACCCGGATGTGGGGGATGACATCGGTGCGGTACCTGTTTTGCGCGAATTGGCGGAGAAAGGGCACCAGCTTATCCTGTGGACCATGCGCTCCGGAGCGGATCTGGCGCTGGCGGTGTCGTGGTTCAAAAAGAACCGCATCCCCCTCTACGGCATAAATGAAAACCCCGCGCAGCGCGGCTGGACCACCAGCCCCAAAGCCTACGCGCATATCCTCATCGACGACGTGGCCCTGGGCGTGCCGCTGGTACAGCCGGAGCACGGCGGCGTCCATGTGGACTGGCAAAAGGTGCGGGCGGAACTGCAGCGGCGCGGCGTGCTGTGACGATGAGGGCTAGACCTCCGCATCTGCCATGACCTTGTGGGCCAGGTCGTCCGCGAAGCAATCGTATTCCTCAGGCTCCAGCGGTCGGGGATGGCTCATGACCACCAGTTGGTGGGGTGGGAATTCCCGCCGGTAGGATGGATGGGCGTGGGGAGAGGGATTGGCGCAGAACCCAAGCCGGGTGTAAAACGACTCGCGGCGGGATGCAACCGGATCCACCGGCGGGTCGATTTCCAAAACCACCAGCGCCTTGTCGGCACAGAACATCGCCAGACTGCGCGAGCCGAGCGATCGTCCCCTTCTGGCGGTATTGATAGCGAAGTGTTCGATATACGCATACCCGTCGAAGCGCCACCACAAAAGGATACCGGCAAAGTCGCCCTCTTCGACAATCACGTCGAAATAATAGTCGGGCTGGGCCATGATCGCCTTCTGCCTGTCCAGAGTGCGCTGCTCGTGCTGGGGAAATGATGTTTCGTACAATTCGAAGGCCGGAGCGAAGAGGGTGTCGTCGGCTGATGTCAGGCGCGTAAAGTGCATGCGAGCGCTACTCCATTGAAAAAGAAACGAGAAGGCGGATCATACGCGAGAGGCGGGGGCATTGTGAAAGGCCCCGCCACCCGTGATTGTTGGATGGCCAAACGCGCTTGTACTCAGGTACTAACACCCCCCTGACCCTCTCCCCCCCCG
>JAJPXZ010000097.1:38292-42669 GCA_021205245.1 Planctomycetaceae bacterium | reverse complement strand
GGGGCGCGGGGTTTGGCCTGGCGCTAACTGGGCCGGCGTGCCCTACTCCTTTTAAAACCAACCCATCCGGGGTAACATCCGCTAGGGGGGGGGTATTTTTCAAGCCCGCCGCCTCACTAGATGATTGGATCGCCATCCTCGCTTCTACTCCGGTACTAACACCGCCTTGACCGTCTCGCCCAGCTCGACAGCCTCCAGCGCCTGGGTGGCTTCACCAAGGCGGAAGCGGTGGGTGATCAGTTTGGCATAAATATCGGGATTGGCCCTGACCAGCGACAGTGCCATCCGCAGGTGCGGAGTGTCACTCAGGAACACCCCCTGGATGCGGAGATTTTTGGCATTGACCGTATGGTACCAATCCACCGGGATCTCGCCCGTCGGCACCGCTATCCCCGACGTCAGGACCGCGCCGCCCCGACGCGCCAGGCCGAGCGCCTCCGTTACCGCACCGTTGGTACCGGCGCATTCATAGACCCAGTCCGCGCCCCTGCCGTGGGTCAACTCCGTCACCCTGGCGCGGCGCTCGTCCTCTGTCGTCTTTTTACGGTCGAGGATGTCAGTCGCACCGAGTTCGCGGCAGATGTCGGTACGGGGCGATTCGCGGCCGATGACGACGATGTTTTCCGCCCCGCTGCGTCGGGCAAAATCGACGGCGAAAATGCCCAGCGGCCCAGGCCCCTGGATAACCACGGTATCGCCGATGGCGGGGCGAAGCATATCGAAAGCATGGGCGGTAGTCGCGCCTGAACAACTGGCGGGGACGACGACCGCCGGGTCAAGATCATCCGGCAGTTTGAACAGCCTCGCGCCACGGCGCAACACAATGTGGGAGGCGTAACAGCCATTGAGGTGTGGCGGTTCGTCCATGTTGACATGGATGCCGTAGGTGCGACGCTGCATGCACAGGGACGGGTCGCGCAGAATAACACACGCATAACAGGCATTGCACGACAGGCCCCGTTCCCACACCACCGTATCGCCCACGCGGACCGGATCGCCGTCGACGTCGATGAGTGGCCCTCCGGCCGCCTCCACCCTTCCGACACCTTCGTGGCCCGGCACGAGCGGTAGTGACGTTCTGACATCCTGCCCCCGCCATATATGCACATCCGACCCGCAGACACCGGCGGCGAGGATGCGGATCAGGGTCTCGCCTTCACGCGGTTCCGGCAGCGGCACTTTCCGCTCGACCAGCGGTTGTGAAAAGGTCTCGATTGCCATGGCGGTTGCCGTCATCTGAATCCTCCGTAAGTGGTGCTCTTATTTCCGGCCTTTTTTCGCGTCCGGCTCGGTCTTGCCCTTTTGTGGGCCGCGCCGTCCGGTCTCAGGGTGGCTCAGGTGGTGGAACAACTCCCACAGGTCGGGGTTGTCGGCCAGCGATTCCAACGAATCATTGACCCGCGACAGGTGCTGGTACATGCGCGATTGGGCCAGAGCCGGGTCTTTTTTCGCAATTGCGTCCACCACCGCTTCATGTTCGGTATAGACCTCGTCCACCGGGGGAAGGCCGAACAGCATTTTCAGATTGCGGATGCGGTCGACCTCGAACTTGGCGGTCTCGATCAGCTTTTTTGCCGAAGGGTAGCCGGCTATGGCAAACATGGCGTCGTGGAATTCGTTGTCATTATGGTAAAAACCGAGGTGGTCGCCGTTCTCGAGCGCTTCTTTTTGCCGGCGCAAATTATCCTTCAGGAAGACGACGTCCTGAAGGGTGCGTTTCGCCGCCACTTCGGCGGCGCAGGCTGCTTCCAGCGAGCGCCAAATAAAATAGCCCTCGTGGGCGCGGCCAAAATCGACGTGCGACACATAGGTGCCGCTCTTCGGCACGATGCGAACGATTCCGTCATCGGCGAGACGGATAAACGCCTCGCGGACCGGAGTCTTGCTGATTTCCAGAGAAGCGGCGACATCCTTCTCCGAGAGGAACTGGTTTGGGAGGATGCGAAGCGTGACAATGCAGTCCCGGAGTAGGCGATACACTTGCTGCGTAAGGGATCCTTCACCGTCAAGGCGGGTTTGGCCCAATACCCTGCCGACCGGCGGCGGCGAGTCGAGATCTATGGATTGTTTAACTGACATGGTAGATTATTCCTTGCGAAACACAGAGCGGCGCGTGCCGCCTCACCCATCTCATTATATCACATTTTCCACTATTTACCGTATTTTTGTGATGATTTTTAAGGATTTATAGTAAATCTTGAGGAATATTCAAAAAATCGTCCTAAGCGAGTTGCTAAAACTGACATGTCTGTTATACTATAATTATCCCGAGCGCAATTTGACCTTATTCCTCCGGCATCACGCTTGCATCCTTGGCCGTCCGCGGCTCTCCCCATACTCTCCCGACTCGTTGGCCCTTTTCCTCGTGAAAGGACTACTATGTACAGAGTGGCGATTCTGGGTACTGGCGGTATTTCCGACAGCCATATCCAGGGCTTTCTGCAATTTCCCGGGCGGTGCCGCATTGTCGCGCTGGCGGATCGCTTTCCCGAGGTGGCGGAAAAACAGGCTGGCAAATACGGCCTCGACTGCCGCATCGCCGCCGACCCGATGCAGTTCGTGAATGACGACGATATCGACCTCGTCGCCATCTGCACGCCGCCGTCCACCCACGAGTCCCTCACCGTATCCTACCTGAATGCATGCAAGAACGTGCTTTTGGAAAAGCCGATGGCGTCGTCGTTGGAAGAGTGCGACCGAATTCTCGCCGCCGCCACGGCGAGCGGCAAGCTTTTATCCGTCGTAGCGCAAAACCGTTTCCGCACGCCAGCCTGGCGGCTCAAGAAGGTGGTCGACAGCGGCATGCTCGGCACCATCAACCACATTCAGGTGCTGTCCCACTGGTGGCGCACGCCGGTGTATTACGACACCGACTGGCGCGGCACCTGGTCCGGAGAGGGCGGCGGCTGCACCTACATCCATTCGGTCCACCACATCGACCTGACCCTGTGGCTGGTGGGCATGCCCTACGAAATCGTCTCAGTCGTCGACAACCTCGCCCACGGCAACTCCGAAGTGGAAGACATCTCCATGTCCATCTTCCGGGCGCGGCCGCATATTGTCGGGCAATTGACGAGTTCGCTTGTTCATCACGGCGAGGATCAGTCCATCACCATCCAGGCTGAACGCGCTTCGGTGGCCATGCCCTGGCGCGCCCTCGTTTCCAAGCCCGCCGTACCCGATACCGGCTTCCCGGGCGGTCAGGACGAATCGTTCCTGCGGGAACTGGACACGTTCTACCACAGTATCCCCGCCCTCCAGTACGAAGGCCATACCGGGCAGATTGACGACGTCCTCACCGCCCTCGAGGAAGGACGGCCGCCCCTTATCACCGGGCAGGA
Source organism: Planctomycetaceae bacterium (assembly GCA_021205245.1). GTDB lineage: Bacteria > Planctomycetota > SZUA-567 > SZUA-567 > SZUA-567 > JAJBSZ01. Next base: position 39,328 of record JAJPXZ010000097.1, on the reverse strand, counting down.
CGGATTCAACGCCATGAACGTCATCCAGGGCATATACAAGTCGGCCTTCAGCCGCGCGCCGGTGGCTTTGCCGCTCGCGCCCGGAGACGACTACTACAGCCAGCAGGGCCTTCTCAATAACGCAGTCCGCTTCCACGACAAGCCGAAATCATCGGCCAGCCAGTCGTAGCATTTCCTTTTCGGCCACTCCTTCTGGAGGCGCGCATGTACGAAAACCGTAGAATGGGCTTTGCCTTCGTCCTGCCGTGGATTCTGGGACTGCTTCTGTTCCAGCTCTTCCCCTTTGCCATGTCGTTTTGCCTCAGCTTTACCGAGTACGACATCATCTCGCCGCCGTTCTACATCGGGTCGGAGAACTATGTCGAGATGTACCACGATCCGCTCTTCTGGAAATCGATGGGCATTACCTTTCTGTTCGTGCTCCTGGCTGTTCCGGCCAGGCTCATCTTCGCTCTTTTCGTCGCCCACGTTCTCAACTTCAAGCTGAAGGGGATTAACTTCTTCCGCACCGCTTTCTATCTTCCCTCGGTTCTCGGCGGTTCGGTGGCGGTGGCGGTGCTGTGGCGCATTCTCTTTTCGCAAAACGGCCTGGTCAACTCGGTCCTCGACTTTGTCGGCATCGGCGGCGTGCCGTGGCTCGGGTCGGAAGATTATTCACTCTGGACCATTGTCTTCCTCCACTTGTGGCAATTCGGTTCGGCCATGGTGGTGTTTTTGGCCGCGTTGCAAAGCGTGCCGACCAGCTTGTACGAAGCAGCCATCATCGACGGCGCCAACCGCTTCCAGGCGTTCCTGAAGATTACCATCCCCATTATCACCCCGGTGATTTTCTTCAACCTGATCATGCAGACGATGCAAGCCTTCCAGGAGTTCAACGGGCCGTATCTTATCACCCAGGGCGGACCGCTCAAATCAACCTACCTGTTCTCGATGTTCATCTATGACCAGAGCTTCAGGATGATGAACCTCGGCTACGGCAGCGCCTTCTCCTGGGTGCTATTATGCGTGATGGCGGCGCTCAGCGGCATCTTATTAA
>JAJPXZ010000097.1:0-38249 GCA_021205245.1 Planctomycetaceae bacterium | reverse complement strand
CTTCTGGACGTCCAAGTATTGGGTGTTCTATTCGGGCGAAAAGAAATCCTAGACCTTACCGGCAATCCTTCCCCAACCAACGCGGGAGACAACCATGAGTTCGGCAACCGAACACCTGCAAACTGATGACGAGGCGATTCTCACCAGACGCCGCGAACGCATCAGCGCCATCATCCGCTATGTCCTGTTGATCGCGGTGGGCTAGTTCATGCTCTACCCGCTGCTGTGGCTGGTGGGGGCGTCGTTCAAAACCAACGCGGAGATCTACACCGAAATCGGCTTTATCCCCAGCCATCTCGATTTCTCCTCCTACATCAAGGGCTGGATGACCTCGACCGAATATACCTTTGCCACCTATTTTCTGAACTCGGCGAAAATCATCGTCCCGAAAATTATCGTCACCGTCATCTCCTGCGTGCTGGTCGCCTACGGCTTCGCCCGCTTCGACTTCCGCGGCAAAAAATGGCTTTTCGCCATCCTTATCGTCTCGATGATGGTGCCGCAGATCGTCCTGCGCGTGCCGCAATACCTGATGTTCAAGTGGATGGGCTGGATTGACACCTATCTGCCGCTGATCATCCCGTCGGCCTTCGCCTATGACGCCTTCTTCGTCTTCCTCCTGGTGCAGTTCCTCAGGGGCATACCCCAGGATATGGAGGAGGCGGCCATCATCGACGGCTGCAGTCCTCTGCAACTGCTGTGGCATATCGTCATGCCGCTTCTCAAGCCGGCCATAATCTCCTGCGTCGTTTTCCAGTTCATCTGGACCATGAACGACTTTATGGGACCGCTTATCTACTTGGCGAGCGTTGAAAATTATCCCGTCTCGCTCGCCCTCCGGATGTCCATCGGCGCGAACGAGGAGGTTGAGTGGGCGGCGGTCATCGCCATCTCGGTTGTAGCCCTGCTCCCGTCCATTATCGTATTTTTCCTCGCCCAGAAGCACTTTGTCCAGGGTGTTGCCACCAGTGGCATCAAGGGCTGAACCACTTCTACTTTAACCCGCACAGCGGAGGAACATCCATGGCACAGGTCGGCATCAGGAAAATAGAAAAGACGTACCCCAACGGCTTCAAGGCGGTACATGGCATCGATCTTGAAATCAACGACGGCGAATTCATGGTGCTGGTCGGGCCGTCCGGCTGCGGCAAGTCGACGCTGCTCCGAATGATCGCCGGACTGGAGACCATCACCGGCGGGCAGCTCGTTATCGGCGACAAGGTGGTCAACAACATGTCGCCGAAGCAGCGCGGCATCGCCATGGTATTCCAGAACTACGCCCTCTACCCGCACATGAAGATTTTCGACAACTTGGCCTTCGGCCTCAAACTGTCGAAGCTGCCGAAAAGCGATATTTCCGAACGGGTCAACAACGCCGCCAAACTGTTGGAAATCGAACCGCTCCTCGACCGCCTGCCCCGCCAGCTCTCCGGCGGCCAAGCCCAGCGCGTCGCCCTCGGCCGCGCCCTGGTCAAGCGGCCCGAGGTGTTCCTCTTCGACGAACCGCTGTCCAACCTCGACGCCAAGCTGCGTGCCTCCATGCGGGTCCGCATCACCACACTGCATGAAAACCTGCGCGAAAGCGGCGCGCCCAGCACCGTCGTCTACGTCACCCACGACCAGACCGAAGCCATGACCATGGGTGAACGCATCTGCGTTATGAAAGACGGCCGCATCATGCAGGTCGACCGGCCGCCCGTCCTCTACAGCCGACCGGCCAACACCTTTGTTGCCGGCTTCATCGGTTCGCCCGAGATGAACATCCGTTCCGCCCAGGTGGTGCAGGCCGGTTCCGGTCTGGCGCTGACCTTTGGCGGCGCGACCGTTCCCCTGCCGCAACGCATGGCCGCCAAGCTGAAAAGTTATGTCGACCGCCACGTCCTCTTCGGCATCCGCCCCGAAGACTTCGGCGTCCGCGAGACCCACGGCGACGACGCGAGCCACGGCGCTTTCGTGCCGGGCAAGATTAAGCTTATCGAACACATGGGGAGCGAGCTGTACATCTACTTCGATGTCGGCGGCGTCGAGTTCACCTGCCGCATCCGCCTCGAGGGCTTGTCGTCCACGGCGACGTTGGGCCGGGGCGATGTGTGCGATTTCTTCTTTATCATGGACCGCTGCCACGTCTTCGACAAGGATAGCGGCGACAACCTTACCCTGGAATAATCGAGGAGCGTGTTATGCGAAAATTACTGCTTGCGGTCCTGCTATGCCTGTGCACCGCCACCGTTGGAGCCGAAGAGTCGGTGCTGCGCTTTTCCTGGTGGGGCGGCGCCGAGCGCCACGAAGCCACCCTCGCCGCTATTCGCGCCTTCGAGGCAGCCACTCCGGGCGTGACCGTCAAGGCTGAATACATGGGCTGGGACGGGTATCTGGAACGATTGACCACACAAATCGGCGCGCAGTCAGAGGCCGATGTTATGCAGGTCGACTGGGCCTGGCTCGCCATGTTCTCGAAGGATGGCAACGGCTTCTACGATGCCTATGACCTCAAGGACAGCATGAACCTGGACGAGTACGAGCAGCAATGGCTCGACTCCGGTACGGTCAAGGGCAAGCTGAACGCCTTCCCCGTTTCGTTCTCCGCCCTGGTCGTCGTCTACAATAAGGACACTTGGCAGAAGGCTGGCCTCCCCTTCCCGAAAACGTGGGATGATCTCGTTGCGGCGGGAAAAGTCTTTAAGGAAAAGCTCGGCCCGGAGTACTATCCCCTCGATCTGAACCGCGACGAGCGCGTCTACCTGACCCACGCATATATTTTCCAAAAGACGGGCAAACAGTTCCTCGACCCGGAGAAGGCGGAAGTGGCGTTGTCGCGTGAAGAACTGATCGACTGGCTCGGCTATTACAAGCGCCTGCTCGACAGCGGCACCCTGATGACGCCGCAGGACCGCGCCTCCATCGGCGGCGACAACGAGCGACAGAGCCAGGAATTCAAGGAATTCATGGACGGCGTCTGGGCCGGCTCCTGCACCTTCGACGCCGCCCTTGCGAACCGTCTCGGCACGGTCGACTCCGATACCTTTGCCGTCGGACCTTTCCCGACCATGGACGGCGCCAAGTCGTCCGGCCGGGTCGGCAGGCCGGCCATGATGTTCGCCATCAGCAAAAACACCAAGAACCCGATCGCGGCTGGCAAAATGATCGATTTCCTTCTCGCGAGCGAGGAAGGGGCCAAGATTCTCAAGTCCACCCGCGGCGCCTTCCTGACCAAGACCGGGTATGCCACCCTGTTGAAGGAAGGGCTAATCAAGCCCATCAACCAGGAGGCAATGGATCAGGTGCGCGCCACCCAATGCCATACGCCGAATCCCTATTTCGAACACGCCCGCACCAAGAACCTCATGCACGAGGTATTTGAAGAAGTGGGCTACGGCGTCACCAGCCTCGAGGACGGAGCCGACACCCTGCTCCGCGAAGGGAACCGCATCGCCAAGCGTCTGGGCCGGTAATATCCACCTAAAACTCTATGGTACGACACCGGCGGTACACACCGCCGGTGGGAGGAAAAGCATGTCTCTTGAAGCCAACCAGCGCCGCGACGGATTCAACTACGCGCCCCAGGCGGTCGGCCCGACGCGGCAGGTGGTGAAGCCGGGCGAGTTCGTCTTCGCGTCCGCCCACCTCGATCACAACCATATCTACGGTATGACGAACGGCCTGGTCGAAGCGGGGGCGACACTTCGCTACGTCTACGATCCGAACCCCAAAGCGGTCGCCGAGTATGTCGACAAATATCCCGGGGTTAAGCCGGTGGACAGCCTGGACGTTATCCTCGCCGATCCTGACGTCAAGATGGTGGCGTGCGCCGCCATTGACAACCAACGCGGCGACATCGGCCTGGCGGTGATGCGGGCGGGCAAGGATTACTTTGCCGACAAGCCCCTGTTCACGACCATGGCGCAAATCGACGCCGCTCGGCGGGTCGTCGCCGAGACGGGCAGGAAGTACATGGGGTATTTCAGCGAACGCCTCCATGTCGAATGCGCTGTCCGCGCGGGCGAATTGGTCAAGGCGGGGCGCATCGGTCGAGTGGTGCAGGTGCTTGGCCTTGGCCCGCACCGCATTAACGCGCCGACCCGGCCGGACTGGTTTTTCAGCCTTGAGGAATCGGGCGGCATCCTGTGCGATATCGGTTCGCATCAGATCGAGCAGTTCCTCTATTTCACCGGCGCGGGAGACGCGCAGGTGACGTCGAGCCGGGTTGGAACCTACCGCTACAAGGAATACGCCGATCGCGGCTTCTACGATTTCGGCGATATGAATCTTCTCGCCGACAACGGCGCGGTCGGCTATTTCCGCGTCGACTGGCTGACGCCGGACGCGCTCGAGACATGGGGCGACGGCCGCACCATCATCCTCGGCACCGATGGCTATATCGAACTGCGTAAATACACCGACCTTGGCGGCACGCGCGAACAGGACAACCTGTTCCTCGTCACCCAGCACGACAACGAGCGCCACAATCTCTACGGCAAGGTCGGTTTCCCTTTCTTTGGTGACATGATCCTCGACTGCCTCAACCGCACTGAAAACGCCATGACCCAGGCGCACGTCTTCAAGACGTCCGAACTGGCGGTGCAGGCGCAACAGAACGCGGTTGTTGTCGAAAAATAGGAGCAAGCCATGGTGCGTCATCTGTGCACACTGATCCTTTGTTGCCTCATGGGCTTCGGTACCGCCCGTGCGGCCGAGACGGAAATCCGCTTCTCCTGGTGGGGCGGCGGCGAGCGCCACGAAGCCACCTTGGCTGCCGTCAGGCAGTTCGAAGCAGCCAACCCGGACATCCGCGTCAAGGCCGAGTACATGGGTTGGAACGGCTATCTCGAACGCATGACCACGCAGATTGGCAGCGGCTCCGAAGCCGATTTGCTCCAGCTCAATTGGGCCTGGCTGGCGCTTTTTTCCAAAAACGGAGACGGCCTCGTCGATTTGCGGGCCTACGCTGATGAATTACGGCTGGACCAAATCGACGAAAAGTGGCTGGAAAGCTGCATTATCGGCGGCAAACTGAACGCCATCCCCGTCTCCTTCACCACCCGTTATTTCTTATGGAACAAGACGACCTGGGACCGCGCCGGTTTGCCGCTCCCGACGACTTGGGATGATTTGCTCGCGGCCGGTCCGGTGTTCAAGGACAAGCTCGGCCCGGACTATTTTCCCCTCGACGTCGAATTGACATCCATCAGCAATCTGCTTGCCTCGTACATTTTCCAGAAGACCGGCAAAATGATCATCGACCCGGTGAGCGGCGAGATCGGACTCAGTACGGCGGAACTCCGCGACTGCATTGACTTCTACCGCCGCCTGGTGGAAAGTGGCGCGATGACCTCCCTTTCCCACCGCGCTGCCCGCACCGGCGACGTTGAGACGCAGACTTACGAACAGAACGACTATATCACCGGCAAATGGGCTGGCGCGTATTGCTGGGATTCGAACATCACCTTGATGCTGTCGACGCCGGCGAAGGAATTCGAGTTCGTCCTGGGCGCGTTCCCGACGCAAGAGGGCGCGAAAAACTCTGGCCGTATCGGCAGGCCGTCGCAGGTATTTTCCATCAGCCCAAACAGCAAAAACCCGGCCGCTGCCGCACGCCTTACCGGCTTTCTCCTTACCTCGCCCAATAGCGCGGTCACTCTGGGGATGACGCGGGGCGTCCTGCTGTCGCGTCCATCGTTCGCGTCATTGAAAGAGCATAACCTGATTTCGCCTGTCAATCTCGAAGCGCTCGAACAGATTGCGGAGACCGACGTCCATACCCCAAGCCCCTATTTCGAAGACCCGCGCATGATCAAAGTCTTGAACGATGTGCTTGAACAGGTGAGTTACGGCAAACTGAACGCCGACGAAGCAACGGCGGAAGTGGAGAGGGGCTTTACCCGCATACTGCGCCGGCTGTCGCGCTAGATCGTTGTTGAAGGGATTACACGATGAAGAAAATCGCTCTGTTGTTCTCGTTCTGCTTCGCCCTGTTGTGCTTGCCCGCACGGGCGGGCGAGACGGAAATCCGTTTCTCCTGGTGGGGTGGTGCCGAACGCCACGAAGCCACCCTGGCGGCAGTGCGCCAGTTTGAGCAGGACCACCCGGGCACCACCGTCAAGGCCGAGTACATGGGCTGGAACGGCTATCTCGAACGACTCACTACGCAAATCGGCGGCGGATCCGCGCCCGACCTTATACAGATGGATTGGGCCTGGCTCTCCATCTTTTCCAAAACCGGCGACGGCTTTGCGAATCTCAACCGCTTCCCCGACGCGGTGAACCTTGACGCCTATGAGGCGAAATGGCTCGCCACCTGCACCATCGACGGCAAGCTGAACGCCCTTCCCGTGTCCTTCACCACCCGGTACTTTGTATGGAACAAGTCGGTATGGGACAAGGCCGGGCTGGCGCTTCCGAAGACGTGGGACGATCTTCTCACCGCCGGGCCGGTCTTCCAGGAAAAGCTCGGGCCGGAATTTTTCCCCATCGACATGGAGATCGATTCCATCACCCATATGCTGGCCAGTTACATCTTCCAGAAAACGGGAAAGATGATTATCGACCCGGTGACATCCGAACTCGGTCTGGACCACGATGAACTGGTTGAATGCTTTGCGTACTACAAGCGACTGGTGGACAACAAGTCCATCACCTCCATGCCCTACCGCGTCGCCCGTTCCGGCGACCCGTTGGCCCAGACTCATGAGCAGAGCGAATTCATCACCGGCGAATGGGGCGGCGCGTACTATTGGGATTCCAACATCACCCTGCTCTTGTCGACGCCGCAGCCGGAGTTCGAGTTCGTGCTGGGCGAGTACCTCAGCCAAAGTAACGCCGCGTCCTCCGGCCGCATCGGCCGTCCGGCGCAGATTTTCGGCGTCAGCGCCCAGTCGAAGCATCCTGAAATTGCGGCCGCACTCGCCTCGTACCTGCTGACCACGCCCGAGGCGGCGCGCACCCTCGGTACCAGCCGTGGCGTCCTCGTGGCCACACCCGCTTTCGAAGCGTTGAAGGAGGCGCGACTCATCGCGCCGGTCAACATCGAGGCATCGGAGCAGATCGCCGGCGTCGAAGTCTATAATCCCAGCCCCTACTTCGAAGATCCGCGCATGCTCAAGCTGCTCCGGGACATTATCGAAAACCTCAGCTACAGCAAAATAACCCCGGAAGAAGCGGCCGGTGAAGCCGAACAGGCGATTTCCCGCCTGCTCCGCCGCCTGACACGATAAAACGATAAAACATTATCAACGCCCCCAAGGAAACCATGCCATGTCCACGCAGAAAACCGTCACCTATGTCCAGGTCGGCATAGGCCACCGCTCGCTCCTTTATGCCGACGCCCTGGCCGGACCGTTCCGGAAAGGCAATCGCCTCGCCGCCATGTGCGACACCAACCCGGGACGGCTCGAGCTGCGGCAGCGCTACCTGCACGATACGTACGATTATCCGGAGGTTGCCCTCTACCCGGCAGAAGATTTCGAGAAAATGCTGGCCGAGCACAAACCCGACGCGGTCATCGTCACCAGCGGACCCGACGCCACCCACGACGACTATATCGTCAAGGCGATGGAGATGGGCTGCGACGTCGTCACCGAAAAACCCATGACCATCGACCCCGTTCGCTGCCGCCGCATCATCGACGCTGCCGAACGCACCGGCCGGACGACCCGCGTCACCTTCAACTACCGCTATTCGCCGCCCCGCAGCCAGGTGAAAGAGTTGCTGGCGTCGGGACTGATTGGCCGTATCCTCTCGGTCGATTTCGAATGGGCCTTGAATACCGCCCACGGCGCGGATTATTTTCGCCGCTGGCACCGCCGCAAGGCAAACTCGGGCGGGCTGATGGTGCACAAGGCGACCCACCACTTCGACCTCGTCAACTGGTGGCTGGGCGAAAGCCCGGTGTCGGTCGAGGCCATGGGGAGACGCTGCTTCTACGGGGCCGACAGCGGTGTGGCCGAATCACTCGGACTTCAGGACCATGGTGAACGCTGCCACGGCTGCCCCTGCGCGGCGAAGTGTCCCTTCTGCCTCGACATGGCTACCATTCCCGCCCTCAAGGCCTATTATCTTGATAACGAGCAGTACGACGGCTATTACCGCGACCGCTGCGTCTTTTCGCCCGACATGGACATCGAGGATAACATGAACGTGATGGTGCGCTACGGCTCGGGTGCGATGCTGAGTTATACCCTGAACGCTTTCCTGCCGTGGGAGGGCTACCGCCTCGCCTTCAACGGCACCAAAGGTAGGCTCGAACACGGCACGGTCGAGTCGACTTACATCGCCGGCGACGGTCGGGTCCAGGGCGGCACGGTCGAAGGCGAGACCTATATCCGCCATTATCCCGCCTTTGCCGAGCCGCAGGATATTCCGGTGCGAACAGGCGAAGGCGGCCACGGCGGCGGAGACGATGTCATGCTGGCCGATATCTTCTCGCCCCGGGCCGGACACGACCCGCTCCGCCGTGCCGCAGGCATTGGTGACGGTTCCTACTCTATTTTGGTCGGCATTGCCGCCAACAAGAGTATGGAGACCGGCAGAGCTATAGAAATTGATTCGCTGGTGGAGGGCATCCCCGCCCCGAGCTGGAAATGAGGACCGCCGTTATGTCAACCTTTGCGCCTTTCCACTACCGCAACCCGGACGATTTCCGCCGGGATCTGGCCGAGGTCGAGCCGTCGCCGCCGTTTGCGGACGACCTGACGCCGCTCCACGCGTCACTGTCTCTGGCGGGAAAAACCATGGCCAACCGCCTCGCCGTCCATCCGATGGAAGGCGCTGACGGCGAAGCCGACGGGTCGCCCGGCGGATTGACCTATCGCCGCTATCGGCGCTTTGCCTCCGGCGGCGCCGGGCTGTTGTGGTTCGAGGCGACGGCGGTCCGACAGGAAGGCAGAGCTAACCCGCGCCAGCTTTATATGCACGCAGGCAACGTCGACGCCTACAAACGCCTCCTGGATGAATCGCTGGCAGCGGCCGAAGCGGCTGACGAGCCGCGGCCGTTCACTGTTTTGCAACTCACCCATTCCGGCAGGCAGAGCCGTCCCGGCACGACTCCCGAACCGATCATCGCCGAGGTGAATCCCGTCCTCGACCGGATGCCGGGACGTATCGTCTCGGACGATGATCTGCAACGCATCCGCGATGACTTTGTCGCCGCCGCAGGGATGGCCGCCGCCATCGGTTTCGACGCAGTGGACATTAAGGCCTGCCACGGCTATCTCCTGGGCGAACTGCTGGCGGCGCGCGGGCGGCCGGGACGCTATGGCGGATCGTTTGAGAACCGCACCCGCCTCATGCTGGAGATTGTCGAAGGCATTACGGCGGCGCCTGGCAACCGTATCGCCATTGCCAGCCGCTTCGGCGTGTGGGACGCGATCGAATTTCCCTATGGCTGGGGCGTGTCGGAGGACGATCCGCATGTGCCCGACTTTACCGAACCGGTTCGCCTCGTGCGTCTCCTCCACGAGCGCGGCCTGACGCTGCTTGATGTCACGTGCGGGAATCCGTATTTCAATCCCCATGTCAACCGTCCCTTCGACAAGGGCTATTACACACCGCCGCAGCGGCAACTTCAGGGAGTTGCGTCGTTATTAGGCGCGGCCAAAAGCATCCAGGCGGCTGTGCCGGATGTGGCGGTGGTGGGGACGGGACTGTCGTGGTGCCGCCAATACGGGGCCAACCTCGCCGCCGGCTGTGTGCGGGACGGCTGGTTCACCTTCGCCGGCTTCGGCAGGCAGTCATTCGCCTACCCGGATTTCGCAAAGGATATTCTCCGGAACGGCGGCCTCGATCCGGCGAAATGCTGCGTCGCCTGCGGTAATTGCACCGTGATGATGCGGGACGGTCAACCGGCAGGTTGCATGGTCAGGGACGGGGATGTCTACCTGCCCATCTACCGCGAAGGCCGCAAGGACAGGCCGCCTCTCGATATGAGCCGCATTGCGGAGCACGTATAAAGCCTCAAGAAAAGAGCGCCGGACCAGCCGTCCGGCGCTCTCCTTTTAGGGAGTGCTTTGCATTGTCATGTATTTGGTTATGCATTCTGATTGGGCTGATAATCCAATTGTCGGCGAGCTGCGTGCACTTTGCCGTTACCATTACCATTACCATTACCATCACCATTCCCGCTACCATTCCCATTGTTCGCCGACATGCTTTTCGCCAGCGAGTCGATTTCCTCACCGGTTGCTTCCAGCAATTTAAACGCTTCCACCAGAGATTTTGAGCTTTTCACCCCTTTGGCGACGCTGGTCAGCGTGCCTTCGATCATGGTCCTGGTATCACGGGCAGAATCTCCCGAGCGTTGGGCCAGGCTCCTCACTTCGTCGGCGACGACGGCGAAACCCTTGCCCGCTTCGCCCGCCCGGGCAGCCTCGACCGCGGCGTTGAGAGCCAGGAGATTGGTCTGGAACGCCACTTCCTCAATGGTTTTGACCACCGCCCCGATCTGGTTGGAAAAACTTTGGATTTCATCAATGGCCGAGGCCATTTCAGCCATTGAACGGGAGTTGGCGTTGACCGCTTCCACCGCGTCCTTGGCCACCACCTGGATTTTGTCGATGTTTTCTTTACCCTGGTTGGCTTTGTCGACCAGGAAATGGTGGCAGTTTTCCGGCTTGTTAAAACCGGCATGGATGGCCTGGATCATTTTCTCGCACGAGTTGTAGCCGCAGGCGGAGCAATTATACATATCGTCCTCGCCGGTTTTGCCGAGTTGGCTCAATACCTTCCTGCGGTCCGCGTCTGATACTGGCGCGAGATACGCGTTATCCGAATAGTCGCGATACGAACGGTCGTACAGCCCCGGTTCCCAATGGCTGTCGATATATTGGTCGAGAAGTTTGCGCCCCTTCTTTTCCGACGATTTCTTGCCGCGATACCAGCGCTTGCCGTTCGTGGCATAGCGCTCCTGCATCGCCTGGTTGCGGCATTCCACCGCTTCTTCCAATTCGTCTATGGGCAGTGTGTTGTTCGGCGCGGCGGTGCCGCCGTTGCAGCCGGCTTCGCAATTCAGGCAGTCAACGATGAGGGGCGCCTTGCCCTTCCGGATCATCTGCGGCAAATGATCCAGATAATGGTAAATCGTCTCCGGCCCTTCGATTTTGCGGATATTTTGGCTGATGCCGGGGATAAAGCGCTCTGCCGTACGCATCAGACCGCCGGGCGTGGAAAAGAGCACCGCGCGTTCCGCCGGCGGGTTGTCGTAATCGCGGGCGGGATACCGCCGCAGATCGACACGGTTCATCGTGAAGTAATCGCGCATTGCATTGAAGGTGACGTTATAATCGCCAATACCGGTTTCATCAAATTCGCGGCGCTTTGCGTAACAGGGGGAAATCACCGCGATCTTATATCCGTTGTATTCCGGATAATACGTCTTGATCATGCGCATAATATGCAGCATCGGGCTGTCGGCGGGCGCAAGATAAGGGATCAGTTCCGGCTTGTATATCTGGATGTAATTGACGATGGCCGGACAGGGCTGGGCAATGACGCATTCCGGGTTGTTTTCCTTCACATGCTCGACATAGCTTTTCACCGTCAACTCGGCGCCAAAACTGACGTCGAAAACCGCGCTCACGCCCAATGATGCCAGCCAGCCATTGATATTAAGGTAGGTGTCGGGAAAGTTGGCCGCGATGGCGGGGGCGACAACCGCGATCATGTTCGTGCCCCGTTCCACATCGTTCATGAAGGCGTCGAAATCGTCCAAGCCGATACGCGCCCCGTGCTCGCAGGCTTTGAGGCACTGGCCGCAGCCGATGCAGCGGTCGTGATTGATAGTCACCACCGTATCGCTGGCATCATTGGCATACTTGACCGGACAGACCGATATGCACCGCTGGCAATTGATGCAATTTTCCGGAACCGTATCGACCACCGGACGGAGTTTAGGCATGGCTACATCCCCTTCACAAGATCCATTACCATTCCACCATGCATGCACCATGCCGTGGAGTAAGACTTTCAAGAATACAAGAGATCGCGATTGATACGGGAAAGTTGGGCGGCGTTTTTTTTGGTACCTGACGGATACCACCATTACCCTCGGCTGTTTCCGTCTACTGGAATAAAACACCACACTATAGAAGCTAATCCAAAGCATTTATATTGCAACGGTAAAATTAGTAATCCATACACCTTATGGCGATACACACCTCCCCCATGGCATTATCAGACACATGATGAAAGGAGAATTCACGCACACTAGGATGGCGCATATCATCCGTCACGATAACGCCGTGGTGATATGGAGTAAGGCTATCGTTCGATCGATATAACCTAGGTACGTATTTTTTGCGCCGTTTTTGGCCCTATTTCGCCGCATATTTTGCGGTGAGTAGGCTCAAGAAATGAGGAAGCGCCGGACTCGTCGTCCGGCGCTTGTAATCCAGCGTTCGGTAAACTCGTTCCGTTTACCGGTAAATCTCACCCTTTTGAAATCTCGCCCATTCTGTCTCGAACCATTCGCCCGGTTGCGGTAACGGCCGGACCGGCCGCCAGGTGCAGGTGCATCCTTCGGGAGAGTAAGCCACCTCTTGAATCTTCCCAGCCAGTTCGCCCTTGTCCAGCGTATAGGAGAATACGTCGGGCAGGCCGTCGGCTGGTACTGAGCCGCCGGGCGTATGCACCAAATAAGATCCCCTGCTTTCGCCGCCCGCGTCCATATAGTCGCGTATCGCACACAGGTAAACGTGGCTGCACACCGCCAGATCGCGCAACTGGTGCAGTTGCCGCAGGTGGCCGGGGCCTGTCACCGACACGCCTGCCCGCAGCGTTTGCAGCAATTTTTCCGATTCACCGATCGCTGCTTCAACTCCTTCGCGGGAGCGAATGTGCGCGCCATAGCGCGACATGCGCAAGCGGATTTCCTGGATGACGCCGTGGAGATCCCAGGGATGATCGGTCGCGGCAATGGCGTTTTCGCCGATGGCGATGGTGTTTTCCACCTGCTCGCCGCACTGGCTGGCGATTGTCTGCAGAGTCGGCGGCTCGCCCCGATACACGTTGGCGATGTACTCGGCCGCACGCAGCGCGCCTACCTGGCCCGAGTTAAGGGCGCTGCCGCCGGGCCGGTAGACGCCGTGGCTGCCGTTCACTTCACCCACCGGGAAGAAGTGCCGCAGATCGCTTTCCCACCAGTGATTGGCCGCAAGGCCGCCGTTGTTGTGCTGGGCCGACACGGCAATTTCCAACATCTCGACAGACAGGTCGATATTGTGTTCGGCGTAGAGTTCGATAGCCGGGCGATTCATATGCACAAGCCGCGCCAGCGGCGTGCCAAAGAGCGCGCCCGAATATTCGAGATAGGAACGCACTTCGTCGTCGAGACGATCGGGATCGAGTTGCCCGCCTTCGCCCGCGCAAGCGGGATTTCGGCGATAGTCGAGGAAGACGCGGCGATCCTTATCGACGATTTCGCGATAACCAAGGATGGCGATACGGGATGACCCCTCGTCCGCAATCTTCCGTGGGTCGAACGGCCACTGGTATCCCTTCAGGAAGATGGCCCGGAGGAGCGATGTGGGGCTGGAGAAATACGGGTCAAGGAACTCCCGCTCGTCGCCGCCGTCGGCATCGGTCGAGACATAGCGGGGCAATACCTGCTGGTAGGTGCCGGAGAGATTCCAGCGGAATCCGACCGAGGCAATGCCGTATTGGGATTCGGTCAGGTTTTTTCCCGTCACGCCGGCGCGGAAGGCGACGCCGGTACTGCCGGTCTGGCTTTGCGGATACGCCGACATCGCGTACATACCTGCCTCGCCGCCGGTGGCGTAGATGACGTTGTCGGCGGCGAACACTTCGTACCGCGTCGCCGGCCACTCGCGTCCTTCGATATGCAGGACCAAAACCCCGACGCAACGGCGCGTTCCGTCGGTCTCGGCGGCGGTGAGAATTTCAATAACCTGACGGCGGTTGAAAATCGCCACGCCGGTCTCCCGCAGCGACGCCAGCAAACATTCTGTCATATATTTGGAGGTCAGCGGACCAGCCGAGGTGCCGCGCCGGCGCGGATCGTGATCCGTCTTATAGCCGACGAACTCCCCTTCGGCATTGTGGGGAAACGGCACGCCCAACTCAACCAGGCGGTAGAAACAACGGGCCGATCCGGCGGCTTCGGCCATGGCAATGTCGCCGTCCATCGCGCCGCCCTCAAAGAGGGTGCGGGCGGTTTCGCTGATACTATCGCCGTCCGCCCCGGCCAAGGACAATTTGTAATAGGTCTGCTTGTCGGAGCCGGTATTGCGGGAGGTGCCCCACTCCAGCCCTTCCGTTACCAGGGCGACACTCTGCTGACCGAAGCGGAACAGTCGGTCGGCGGCGGCGAGGCCGGCAGCGCCGCTGCCGACAACAACAGTATTGAAGCGGTGTACCGGGACGGGAATGCCGTTGATGGAGAGGGATTCGGTCTTCATAGCGTTCCTCCATGGCAGGGATGGTGGGCGGTTCATCCCTATTATACCCGGTGCCGTGCGGGTGTCGATGGAGATCCCGTTTAGTCTAAGGAGAGAGGGAGGCAGCGCGCCTCCTCCTTCCTCGTCCTCGGCGGGACCACATTATCCATCCAGGAGGTGTTCGTCGGGGAACTTTTTGAAGACGGAAAACATTTCGGCAAGGCAGCGGCGGCAGGCGTCGATGTCCTTGTCCTTGACTGCGGTATAGAGGCGCCAGTGCACGTCCTCGCCCGGCTTTTGCCGAAGCAATTGTTCGAAATAGCCTTCGTTCATGAGGGTGGCGTGGCCGCGCAGGGTATGGCCGATGAGTTCGTAGGACTTCACGAAGATGTCGTTCCCGGTGGCTCGGCATAGTTCAAGATGGAAATCATAATCGAGCCGGCCGTGCAGGACCAGGTCGCCGTCCCGCGCCGCCGCCTCCATTTGCTTGAGGATGGTTTTCATCCTGGCGAAGTGGGCCGGCTTGGCCCGCTTCATCGCCAGGCGGACAATAGCCATTTCCATGTAGAAGCGGTATTCGGTTATTTTCGCGACGTCCTCCTCGCCGACGAGGAATTCGCGCACCTGCTCCATATAGGGATTGGTGGAAAATTCGCGGATGAAATTGCCTTCGCCCCGGCGCATCTCCACCAGCCCAAGCGCGACCAGCCGTTGCATCGCCACCTTGATGGATGATTTGCTGACGCCGAGTTCTTCGCTCAGTTCCCGCTCCGACGGCAGCTTCTCGCCCGGTTTATAGGCGCCGTCCATAATCTCCTGGTGGATCGCCTCGAAGACGCGGTCGCCTACAGCCTGCTTTTCGATTTTCTTAAGTGCCATGGTATTCCCCTCTACTTGATTATGATTTTAGAAGAGGATGCCGTGACTGTCAAACCATCCCGCCATGGGGAAAAGTAGCGGGGCCGACCGAGTCGACCCCGCCTTGTTGCGGACGATGTTATTGCAGTTCTTAACTCTTCTCCATCTTTACCTTGCCCGAGCGCTGCCGGTAAATCGAATAGACTAGGAAAACCAGCGCCAGGCCGACGGTGACGGCGATATTGGAGCGCGGCATATTGCCCAGCGATATGTAGATGCAGAACACGGTCGCGGCCAGGCTCACCATGATAAGGGCGTAGAACGTCGTCTTCGACATGCGGAAGTAACGGTTTTCCCAGGCGTCGGGAAGGCGCTTCGGCAGGGTGAGGACGGCGGCAATCGCCACCAAATCGGAGATGCGCCCGATCAACACCGTGTTGGAGGTGATGACGCTGATGGAAAGGTTGAGGGCGATGGGAATGACCGCTATCAGGTACATCAGGGTAAGGATATAGAACGGCGCGCCAAAGCGGTTGGTACGGCCGAGCCAAGTGGGGAACCAGCCGTCCCGGGTCATCTGGTGGAAAGGCCGCGCGAAGACGCTGAGGGATGAATTGAGCGTGGTGGCGAGGGCCATGACCGGACCGCCGATGACGAAGGCGTAGTAGAGCGGTTCCGGCATGATCTGTTTGGCGACAACGGTGAGCGGCTTGCCCGCGACCTCGGGGACGGGCAGAATGTTCGAGTCGACCAGGGCGATAAGGGTATAGACGACCATGATGATACCGGTGGTGAGCATCATCGCATAGGGGATGTCGCGGCGCGGATGTTTCGCCTCCTTACTGAATGCAACTACAAAGGCGTGGCCGTAGCACGAAAACACCAGCAGCGCGACGGCGGCGAGGAAGCCGCTTGAACCGTTCAGGAAAAAGTCGGGGCGGGAGAAATCGAACGTTCCCGGTTGCAACTGGCCCATACCCACCGCCACGAAAACCAGCAGACCGATAATGAGCATGGCGCCGAGGATGTTCTGAATCTTCGACATGAAGGTTACGCCCAGCATATTGAAGATGTAAAAGAACGTTACCGCCACGATGGCGGTCGTGCGTATCGGCAGGGTTGGGAAAATCATGTTCAGGTACTGCCCGAGCGACAGCGCGAACATGCCGCAGGCGAACACGTTCATGGTAAAGGCCATACCGTAGAGGCCGCCCCAGCGGTCGCCCAGAAGCGTCGCGACAAAGGTGTAATTGCCGCCCTTAACGCGAATCATGCTGGAGAGAATAAGGTAGGACAGGATGATGCAAAAGCCCAACACCACGGCGCTCATATAGGCGAGCCAGGCCGAACGGCCGGTGTGGGCGATACTCGCGCCGACCAGGGTGACGACGCCCGCGCCGATGACTTGTCCGGTGGCGAGCATGGTGAGGGCATAGAGGCCGAGGCCCTTCTTCGGGGCGTCGGGCGCTTTCGGGGCTGCTTCCATAATTGGCTCCATTCTTTAACGGTTACTTTATCGTTTCAATGACTGCGGTAGCGAGCGCCTTGTCCGACACCTCCTGGCCAATGCCCGGGAGTTCGGGAATTTCGTAATAGCCGTTTTTCGGCTGGTAGTTGTATTTGCCCATTTCGATGCACGACGGCAGGGTAAGGGCGATGTGGTGTTCGTGAATCGTGAAGTTGGGTATTGCCGCCTCGAGGTGCAACGACACCGCCAGGTTGATCGGGCTTGAGCAGATGTGCGTCTGGACGCCGACATCGTAGATGTGGGCCATGTCGCAGATCTTCTTGCCTTCGGTCACGCCGCCGCAATTGCCGATGTCCGGCTGGATGACGGTGAGGCAATGGTTTTCCAGGAATGGCAGGAAACCCCAGCGGGTGTAGGTGCGTTCTCCTGTCGCCAGGGGGATGTCCAGGTTGTCGGCGATTTTCTTCATCACCCCAGGGTTGAGGGGCGAGCAGCCTTCTTCCAGGAACATGATGTCGAATCCGCGCGCCATACGGCCGAACTGGACCGCCGTGGCGGCATCGGTCATGGCGTGGTTTTCGGCGATGATTTCAACGTCCGGACCGACAGCGTCGCGGATGGCGCGGATACGTTCTTCCGCCAGGCGCATAAGGTCACGCGACAGGCGGCCGGTGGTGGCGGTGGCTGGAAGGATTTTGCCGTTACGGTCGTAGCGGATGAAGTTTGCCTTCACTGCGGTGTACCCTTCCTCCAGGCACTTAAGGGCGGCGTCGCGGTAAAACTCCGGATCACCCGAACGCGCCTGCGCCGGATTGAACGAGTCCTCCGCCCAACCGAACTGCAACTGGCTGGCATAGCACCACAGCTTTTCTCGGTGTTTGCCGCCAAGAAGCTTGTAAAGGGGTAGGTTCGCCGCCTTCGCCTTCAAGTCCCAGATGGCGCAGTCGATGGCGCTCATGGCGGACATGATGACGCCGCCGTTCCCTTGTCCCCAGAAGGACATCTTGAAGATCTTTTCCCAGATCACCTCGTTGTCATTCGCATCCATGCCGATAATCATGGGAGCGAAGTCCTTGAGGAGGGCGAAGCACGCCGGCGCGCCGGTGCCGATGGCGATACCGGCCTCGCCGTAGCCGTAGAGGCCGGAGGCGGTGTTGATGCGGACGATGATCGGCCGCGAGCCGTTGCCGCGGTCACGCTCGAGTGCCATGATGTCGACGCTGGTGATCTTCATGCGGATGTCCTTTCGCTTCCTCTGCTGCCGTCATCGGCAGTGCAAGGCTGTCGGTTGTCGGTGAACGGTTCACCTCTCACCTGATGTCATTTAACCCTGCGTTTAGACCATAGTCAAGCCGGGAGGCGGATTTTTCTCCACCCGATCGCGGGAAGCGGTACAATGGCATAGGGTTACCCGAATACAGGAGAAAATTATGAAATTCGCCACCTTTACCGATACAAGCGGCCGCGAACGCGTGGGCGCGCTGTCGGACGACGCCACCAGGATCATTTCTCTTATGGACGCCGGTCTGCCTGAATGGGATATGGTTGGTCTCATTGAAGCGTGGTCCGACGCGGTGCGGGACAAGCTCCAGCCGCTTTTGTCGGGACAAAACGGCGTTTCCCTGGACGACGTTACACTTGAAGCGCCGATTCCCCACCCCCGTCACGACGTCCTCTGCATCGGCCAGAACTACCTCGAGCACGCGCTCGAATCCGCCCGCTATAAGGGAGTGGAATATAAGCAGCCGGATTACCCCATGTACTTTTCCAAACGAGTCGACCGCGCCGTGCGGCCGGGCGGCATCATCCCCGCGCACGACGACATCACAGGCAAGCTCGACTATGAGGCCGAACTGGCGGTGGTAATCGGCAAGCGGTGCGATCATCTGCGGCCCGAGGACGCATATCAGCACATCTTCGGCTACACAATCGTCAACGACGTCTCCGCCCGGGACATCCAGACGAACCACGTGCAGTTCATGTTCGGGAAGGGACTGGACGGCTTCACCCCCATGGGTCCGTGGATTGTGACCGCCGACGAATTCGCGTCACCGCCCAACCTGCTCGTCTCATGCCTGGTCAACGGCGAACAGCGCCAGAACGCCAGCACGAGCGAATTCATCTTCGACATTCCGCTTATGTTGAGCCAGCTCTCGGCCGGCATAGCGTTGGAGCCGGGCGATATACTTATCACCGGCACACCGTCCGGCGTCGGGATGGGTTTCCAGCCGCCTCGCTTTCTGAAAAAGGGCGATGTGGTCGAGTGTCGAGTTGAAGGGATTGGGAGCCTGATTAACACGGTTGGGTAGAAGTGCGGTGTGATGCGGAAACGCGGAAACGAGCCCCGGAAAGTGCCCCGAGGCTCAGTTCAATACTGTGGAGAGAATTCGACGAGCAGGCGATAAATGCTATTCGCAGCTTTCGAAACGGCCATCTTCGTCGCGGCAGGCGTTCTGGCCGTTGTTCTTGCGGCCGTCCTGCGAGGCGGGCTTGTTCGACTTGCCCTGGGTGCCGGAACCGGAAGACTTGCTGTTGGAGCTGTTGGAGCTCGACTTCGAGCTGTTGGAGCTGGAGCTGTTGTCGCAGCTTTCGAAACGGCCGTTCTCGTCGCGGCAGCGATCGCCGGAAGATTGCGAGCTCTTGTTGCTGGATGACTTGTTTTTTCCACGGTTGTCCATTGTAGTTTCTCCAAATAAAAAGTAGTAAAACTGCCCTGCAAACTTAGAGTGTCCACGGGATCCGTGAATTCCTCCTGTTCTTTACGTTTTGGGGTAATTACATAAAAAACGGGATGCCGCGCTTGCGGCATCCCGTTTGGGTGAATTTTGGATTGAGTGATGGACGCTTAACCAATCAGCTTGATTACTTCATCCGTTTTCATGACATAGCCGAAGTGCGTGTCGATATCCCACAGGGAAGACGCCTGTTCGCGCTCACCGGTGGCCATAACGCACTCTTCAGGAACAATGCAGCGGTAGCCGTTGAAGAAGCCGTCGTGGACGGTGGAACGGACGCAAATGTTCGTCACCACGCCCACCACAATCAAAGTCTCGATACCGTTTTCGCGCAGGATCATATCGAGATCGGTCTGGAAGAACGAGCTGAAACGTCGTTTCTTCAGGATAAAATCATCCGCCTCTGGCGACAGTTCGTCGATAAGCTCCGCACCCCAGGTGCCGTCGATGCAGTGCGGCTCGCGGATAAGGAATTCGGCGTCGGTCTTGTCGGGCCGGTGGTTGTCCTTGATGTAGACGACCTTACCGCCTTTTTTCTTCACAGCATCGACGATTTTCTGAATCGGCGGGACCACAGCCATACCGCCGCCCAGCACCATGCTGCCGCCTTCCTTCATGAAATCGTTTACGAGATCGACGACGATAACCGCTGTTTTCTCCGATACCAACTTCACCGGCGCTTTATTGAAATGGTCGGAAAATCCCTTCATGCCTGTACTCCTTGCTTTTTGGAGAGAATAACCAGGACGGTGCGCGCCAGGAAGCTGGCGACGACGCCGGTCACTGCCGGCATACCGAGCGGCAGGTAGTAATACACGAGAATGCCGGCCAGCCAGGCGGCAAAGCCGGTAATGTCGACCGGCGCGAACCGCGTGGTCGCGACATTGCTGTAGCCTGCGCGGTACTTGATGAAGTAATCGGAGATCAACACGCCGGCGAGGGTCGGGACCAATGACGCCAGGAAGTTGATGTAATTGCCGAAGTGGTCATAAAAACCGAGCAGAGCCATAATGATGCCGACGACGCCGAAGCCAACCACGATATGCTCGCGCTTTACCGACCCTATCCGGCTCGACAACGACAGGGAACCCGTATAAACGCAGCCCTGGGCGGTCGACCAGATGTTCAAGACCAGGACCAGGAAGGCGGGAGCGAGCAGCCCCTGCAACCGCAGAATATTGGCGATGTCGTATTCGCCTGTCGCCAGCGCGCCGATGGTGCCGAAGAGGACGACGAAGGTGTTCCCGATCATCATGGCGATTGTCATGATGTAAATGGCGGATCCCTTCGACTTGGCGAAGCGGAGAATGTCCGGGGTGAACATAATGGCCCCGACCGCGTAGGAGCCGACACCCAGCGACACCCCTTGCGAAAAGGTTATGGGTGAGGCGGGAACGATGGCCTGAAAACCGGCAATGCCGCCGACACTCACGAACGAATAGACGATGGAGATTATCGCGAACAGGGCGATAAGCGGCACCGCCAGGTTGCTCAGCTTGGTCATCCAGCCGATGCCGTACAGCGCCGTCACCGTCATGCCGACGCCGGACAGGATGACGATGGGCCAGATCGGGATGGACGCGAACAATGAGTTCGTCGACGCGCCGATGAGGAAGGCGTCGATGGAAAACCAGCCAATCGTCGTGACGGTGACGATGGCGACCGGAATCCAGGTGCCGAGCTCGCCAAACGAGTATCGGGTCAGCAGCCCGAAGGTAAGGCCGGTTTTGGCCCCGATAACGCCCATGAACGCACCGAGTACGGTCAGGATGACGCTCGACAAAACGACCGCGCCGATGGCTTCATTAAAGGGTAGGCCGTTCCCGATAATGCCGCCCACCTGCATACTGGTGACGACAAATACCAGGCCGAGGACCACAACGAGGAGGCTAAAGAAACCTCGTCGCTGATCCAACGGGACGGCGTCCCGTGAAAACTCCTTGTCTTCATTTGCATGTGCCATACTGGCTCCCCTCTCTGTGATGGTGCCGCGACTCCACCTCGCCAATCCGATGGTGAGCGGGAGTGCGGAAAATTGCGTGGATTCGACACGTGGTCCTACCGCATTATCACGAAACATGCGCCGGACGCAAGCTGGTTGCGATGAAGATTCCGCTGGAAGGAAGCCTGTGCCACAAGCTGTCATGCAATTGATGATATCCCGCCATGGCGCAAATGCACTACGCCATGTCCATAAAAAACGCGCCCTCCCAAATGAGGGAGGGCGCGGTAAAAGCTCTTTTGGGGCAAATTTCAGCTCATGGAGCTACTTGCCCGCCTTCGCCTTCGCGGCAGCGGCAGCCACGGCTTCGGCGCGGCCGAAGACCTTGGGCGTGGTCATGCTGTCGATGAACGGAACGCAGGTGTTCATGAACAGAATCGCGTAGCACACGCCTTCCGGATACCCGGCGAAGAGACGAATCATGATGGTTATGCAGCCGCAGCCGATGGCGAAGATGCGCCTGCCTTTGGTCGTGAGCGGTTTTGTTACCATATCGGTCGCCATGAAGAACGCACCAAGCATCAAGCCGCCGCCGCCGACGTGAACCAGCCACGGGCCGTTGAACCAAGCGGTATAGGCGGTGACGTCGCCGGCCTTGTAGGGGTGGGGCAGGACAAAGCCGAGGATAGCCACGGTGGCGATGAAGAACACCGGGATATCCCACTTGACGATGTTCTTGGCGATAAGATAGAGACCGCCTGCGATCAGTAGAATGGCCGATACCTCGCCGAGCGAACCGCCTTCGTTGCCGAACCAGGTGTTGAAGATGACGGACCAGGACGGGGTCAATGCGGCGGGCACGCCATAGGAGATATTGCCGGCGGCGTCAACGATCTGCGCCGCGTCCGGCGTATGCATCCTGGCCATGACTGTCGCACCGGTGACGACTTCGACGCCGCCGTCGTTCACCATGGCGGCGGTGGCCCGGGTGACGACATCGGCGGAGCCGCGAATCCTGTCGGCAATGCCGGCGAAGGTACCGCTGAGGTCGTAGCTGAGGTTCCGTGCCCAATTGCCGGCAACGCCCAGGTGCGGCCAGTCGCCGGACATCATCCGGTCGGGCATAGACACCTGCAGGAAGGCGCGCCCAAGGAGGGCCGGGTTCCAGATGTTGTGGCCGAGGCCGCCAAAGGCCTGTTTGGCGATGGCGATGGCGAACACGCCGCCGAGGGCGGCTGCCCACCAGGGCAGGTTCGACGGGCTGACTGCAGCCAGCAACAGGCCGGTCACGATAGCCGAACCGTCGCTGATGCTGTTGGGTTTGCCGCGCCACCACATGAGGATGCTCTCGGTGATGACACATGCCGCCACGCTGGCGACCATGGGAACGAGCGCCCGCCAGCCAAACACCAGGATGGCCCAAATCAGCGCCGGGGCCAGGGCCAGGCAGACGCGGAACATGATGCCGGACGTGGTGTCTTTATGACGCACGTGGGGCGAGTTGTTGACATTAAAAAGTATCGTAGCTTCTTCCGCCATCGCAGTGTTCCTTCGACAAGAGGGGGCTTTGGGCCGTGACGGCCCTGCCCTATTTCGAGGCCGCAGCCAGTTGCGCCTTGCGGTTGATTTCGGCCTTTTCCATACGTACCCACTGGACAATGGGCCGCTTCGACGGGCAGACATAGCTGCAGCAGCCGCATTCGATACAGTCGCGCGCATTGACGTCCACCGCTTCGGCCAACAAATTGGCTTCGCCGTAGTTCGACAGAGTGCACGGCAGCAGCCCCATCGGGCAGGCGTCGACGCACCGGCTGCAGCGAATGCAGGGGTCGTAGACATAGGCCGAGGGGTCGGTCAGGCAGAGAACGCCGTTGCCGCCCTTGGTTGTCGCCCATTCCAGATCGCGCATGGGCATACCCATCATCGGGCCGCCGACGATCAGCTTCTTGGTGGCGTCGGCGTCGAATTCGCACTGGTCCAGGAGATCCTTCGCCATCGTGCCGATACGCACCCACAGGTTGGCGGGCTTGCGCACGCCCGGGCCGGTGACGGTAACGATACGTTCGGTAATCGGCCGGTTGTAGCGGCAGGCCTCGTAGCAGGCATAGGCGGAGGCGGTGTTGTGGACCAGCACGCCCACGTCCATCGGCAATCCGCCGGCGGGCACGACCCGGCCGGTGGTGGCGTAGATAAGCTGTTTTTCAGCACCCTGCGGATACATGACCGGAAGGGCGCGCACGTCGACCTTCAGACCGATGCGGTCCGCCGCTTCGCGCATCGATTTGATGGCGCGCGGCTTGTTGTCTTCGATGCCGACGATAAGGGTCTTGGCGTTCACCGCCTTGGCCATCAGTTCCATGCCACGGAGGATCTCTTCCGGGCGCTCGGTCATGAGGCGGTCATCGGCGGTGAGGAAAGGTTCGCACTCGGCGCCGTTCAGGACCAGGGTGTCCATCGGCTTGTCCGGCGGGGGCGCAAGCTTGACGTGGGTGGGGAAGGTCGCCCCGCCCATACCGACGATGCCCGCGTCCTGGACATACTTGCGGATTTCGTCCGGGGTGAGGGCGGTGATGTCGCGGTCCTGGTTGGCATCGGGATGCCACTCGTCCAGGCCGTCGTTTTCAATTTTCAAGGCGTCGACAAGAAAGCCCAGCGGGTGGCGGAGCTGCACCACGCCCTTGGCCGTGCCGGAAACACTGGCGTGGGCCGGGGCGGAGACAAAGCCCTGGTTATCGGCGATGCGCTGGCCCCGGAGGACGCGCTCCCCGACCTTGACGAGCGGGGTGGACGGCTTGCCAATATGCTGGGAGAACGACACCGCCACGAACGCCGGGGCCGCGGCGGGACGGGACTCGAGGTCCTTGGTGGCGTCCTTGTTTTCCGGCGGATGGCAGCCGCCATTGAAGAGGTGCTTGTGGCTGGACATTCTCTAACTCCTGTGATCGGTCGTCGTCAGACGCGAAACAATGACGGTTAGCTGACGGACGGACCCTTGGTCGAATAATCGTCGGAACGGCCTTCCGTGAGCGTTTCTCCCGGGATGGTGTTCTTGGCGTCGGGCCAGGTCTTTTTGCCGCGCCGCTTGTCGCGAAGGGTGATGATGACCTGGTGCGGACAAACCTTGACGCACTTGCCGCAACTGATGCACTTGTCGTAGTCGATTTCGGCCAGGAGATTGTTGACGTGGATGGCGTCGACCGGGCATTCCTTTTCGCACTTCTTGCAGGCGATGCAGGCATGGGCGCAGATCTTGTTGGCCATCGCGCCCTTGTCCCGGTTGTGGCAAAGGACGTGGACGTGCTTGTCGATGGGGGTGACGGCCATGAGCGCGCGCGGGCAGGCGACCGAGCATTTCTGGCAGCCGGTGCACTTGTCCTCGTCGACGACGGGGCGCTTGTCCGGGCCCATGGTTATCGCGCCGAAGGGGCAGGCGTTCTTACAATCGCCGTAGCCGAGGCAACCGTAGCGGCAATCGAGCCAGCCGCCGCCAAGGCCCTGCAGGGACGCGCCGCGACAGGTCTGGATGCCGGAGTAAATGGCGACCGTCTTGACGTTTTCGTGCTGGCAGTGGCAATGGGCAACGGAGCGGGCCTTGTTGGACACTTCCACGCCGAGGATACGGGCGATTTCCATGCCGGTCTTGACGCCGCCGGGGGCGCACAAGGTTGGGTCGGCTCCCTTGAGCGCGACGGCCTCGGCGTAGTTCATGCAGCCGGCGTAACCGCAGCCGCCGCAGTTGGCGCCGGGGAGAGCGCCGTTGATCTGTCCCACCAGCGGGTTGGTCTCGACGGCGAAGCGCCGGGAAGCCACCGCCAAAACCAGCGCCAGGAACGCGCCGAGGATTGCCATGGCGATGAAGGCTGTCATGTGGTTCCTCTCTTCTTGGGCGAAGCAGGGTCTATTGAAAAGTTGTGACGAGTTATGGGTTCAACACGCTATACAGAGTACGTACCACTTAAACAATGCCGGTAAATCCGAAGAACGACAAGGCCATGCCGGCGGCGGCGAGAAAGGCGATGGGAATGCCCTTGAGAGCCGGCGGAACCGGAGCCTGCTCAAGCCGTTCGCGGATAGTGGCCATAAGGAACAGGGCGAGGGTAAAGCCGATGCCGCCGAAGATGCCGAGGGCGGTATTGTGCGCCAGGGCGTCGGGGAGCGACAGGGCCGCGTAATCGGTCATGCGCATCTGGGTGGAGCCGAGGACGGCGCAGTTGGTCGAGATGAGGGGAAGGTAGATGCCCAGGGCCTGGTAGAGGTCGGGGGCGGCCTTCTTCATGACGATTTCCACAAACTGCACCAGCGCGGCGATAATCAGGATAAAGCTGATGATATCCAGGTATTGGTCGAGACCGTAGGGGATCAGCACCATTTTATAGATAAGCATGGTGGAGAAGCAGGCAAGGCCCATGACGAAAATGACCGCCATGCCCATGCCGATGGCCGAGTCGCGCTTTTTCGACACGCCGATGAAGGGGCAGATGCCCAGGAACTGGTTAAGGACGAAATTCTGGACGAAAATCATCCCGAACATGAGCGTGAAATAGTCCTGCATAGCCTAGAACTCCATGTTGGTTGAAGTGGGAGTGACAGGTAGTGGCCGTAAGTGCTGTGGGCCGGTTAGCGATTTTTCTTCCTGATGGCCAGGTAGTTGAAAAAGCCCATCAGCAGACCCAGAGTGAGGAAGCCGCCCGGAGCGAGAATAAACAGTGTCTGAGTATAGCTGCCAAGCCCTTCCCCGAACGGAATGCCCATGAGCGCGCCGGACCCGAGAATTTCGCGGATAGCGCCAAGCAGGGTCAAGGCCAGGGTAAAACCGATACCCATGCCAAGCCCGTCGATAAGGGAGGCAAAGGGATTGGACTTCGACGCAAACGCCTCGGCGCGGCCAAGGATAATGCAGTTCACGACGATGAGCGGCAGGAAGATGCCCAAGGACGCCTTGAGGGCCGGGAAATAGGCCGACATGATCATCCTGACCAGGGTAACGAAGGTGGCGATGACCACGATGAAAATGGGGATGCGCACCTCGTCCGGCACTACCTTCTTGATGAGCGAGATGATGACGTTGGAACAGACCAGGACGAAGGTTGAGGCCAGGCCCATTCCTATCGCCTTTTCCACCGAGGTGGTGACGGCGAGGGTGGGACACAAGCCGAGAACCAGCACAAATACGGGATTTTCCTTGAAAATGCCCTTGAAGAACTCTTTACTGAGATTCATGGTTTCGTCCTCTGGAAGCGTTGACCCGCTGCACCGTCAATAAAAAAATCCCGCCCCAATTCAGGCGGCCACCGGTGATGTAGCCCTCGCCTTCGCCGCGTAAAGCAGCGATGCGACGGCGAGACGTCCAAACCCCGGTAAGCATCATCCCAAAAAGGTTGAAAGTAGTCGGAAGGCAACCTCCACGATTGAGAGGTTCCTTGACCCGTACCGCGATTCCTGCCCGAATCAATACGGAAACAGGAATTTATCCAATTACACCCGGGGCGTCAATACAAATTGCGGAATTGCCCCCCCGTGAAAAATTGGGATCGTTCAAACCGGCTGGTAAATAAGGAAAAAAGGCTTTTTTGCCAGGGAGGAAATTTTACTCCGTCGCCGCCGCGGTCATCTGTTCCGCCGCTGTCGCCGCGTGCGCTTCGGCCCACTGCAGATATAGATACGATGTCTCGTGGTCCGCGTCGTCGCGAAGCGCCTTGAAGGCCATGCGCGCCTCTATGTATCGCTTCATTTTCAAGTATACAATACCTAAATTATAGTACACCATCTCATAGGTGGCTGTGCCCTGCCCGTCCTCGCCCGGAACCAGGCGTTTTTCGAATTTGCCTTCGCGGGACTTGAGATTGGCATCAAACCACTCCTCCCCCGCCTCATCACCAACCTGCTCCAGGGCAAGCTCGGCAGGAGTGGCCTTTCCCTGCCTGTCTTTTGGCGTCAGGCACATCGACAGCGCGTTTTCCGCCGCTTCGAGGTTGCCGTCCAGGGCGTAGAGGAGGCCGGTGAGGTAGTGGTCGATATGGGCGTTGGCGGCGAGGCGTTTCTCCTGAATCCGCGAAGCCTGCTGCCTGAGCATCGTTTCGGACGCCTGGTCGTATTGGAACACCCGCCCCAGGCTTTCCGACTGGCTGCGAAGCGTTTCAATCTCGATAGACACCTGACTCTCGACAGAGACCATGGCGCTCTTGAGGTCGGGCTGCTCGGTCAGGAATTTCTGGAAAAAGCTGATAGCTTTGCTTTCCGCAAACGGGTCGGCGTTGTCGCCAACCTTGTTAAAGCCGTTGTGCAGGTTGGTATCGCCCTTGGTCTGGGAGATCGGGAGGAACTTGAGGTAATTCCGGAGCGCGTTCCAGTCCTTCATGAGCACGCTCACCGCCACCAGTTGCCGGTCGAGGGCGTAACGGGGGCCGAGGTATCGCTTCCACATTTCGCCCCGGCGGCGTGCACCCGCTTCGGAGTACAACTCCACCAGCGGCCGGTACCGGGCGGGGAGGAGGAAATCATCCGGCCTGAGCCTCGACAGGACCATCTCCTTGAACAGGTCGAATCCTGGGGCCTCCTCGTCCGATGGCGCTTTGCCGGTATGGGACCATTCGACAAACCACGCGACCAGGCGTCCCAGCATCTGCCGGGCGTAGGTGGCGGGGAGATCCTTCGACGTCTTGTCTTCGGGCGGCTGGAACACCGTCGGGGCGGCGGATTTCGCCAGTTCGAGGAATTCCTTGTACTGGACCGGAAACGCCGCCTGATTGTATTCGAGCCAGCCGTCGGCCAAATCGGTCCTGAAGGTTTCCCGGGGCGCATTTACCGGCACGACCAGGCAGTTCAAGGGATAACGTATGCGGCGATCGACGTCGTTTTCGCGCTCGTTCGGCTGGGTGTCCTTGCGCTTGCGCGGATCCTCGTCGTCCTGGCCGAGGCGGCGGACTTCGGAACAATAGCGCGGCTGGCCATTGCCTGGGGTCACCACCACCGCCAAGGGGCCGAATTTGCGAATCTCGCGCACCTTCAGGGTGGCGTTTCCGCCCGCAATCATGTCGTAGAGGGTGACGGCGTGGAAGGCCCCGACGATGTCGGCGCGGGTGATTGGATCCGGGTTTTCGTCATCGGCGCGCAGAACCGGCAGTTGCGGCATGGGCGTGCGTGACTCTTCGGTGCAGCGGTTCATCGTTTTCTGGATTGCGCCAAGGAGGTCGGCCAATTCCTGGATGCGGTCGTCCAGGCTGGTGCCGGCCCACAACACCCGCAATTTGCGGGTGAGGGCCATCATCTCGTAGTTCGCATCCTTCCACAAGGCGAAGTTTTCCCGCACCACCGACCTGCCCGCCACCGCCGACCCGAGTAACTGGTCGGCCTTATCCATAATCAATTCGATCTTCTGGATGGTGTTCACGTAGGAGCGGCGGTCGACAAAGCTCATCTTCTCGCGGTCGAGTTGATGCGACGAGCCGGTGATGGTCTTGAACAGGTTGAACGCGTCCATCACGCCCTTGGCCATTCTGGCGTCGAGGCCGGTGGCGGCGATGGACTTCGGCACGCTGTCCATAAAATCGTTGAGGGCGTCGATTTGCCGCTGCAAATCCTCGGCGAAGTCGACGTCGAGGCGATCCCGGTACATGTCCTGAAGCCATGGTTCAAGGTTGTAGACGCGGGTAATGGGATGGTCGAGTCCATAGGTCCGGGCGACGCCGGCCAATTGTCGACGCACCCGGGCCGCCGTCTCTTCATCGTTCGGGCGCGGTCGTTCGGAATCGGGCGGAGGCTGACCGGCTGCCTCAGCCTCCTGCCAGGCGGCGTCGGCCATCAGGAGCGACGGCGTCGCGCCGAAATTGAGAAAAGCCGCGTCGTCGTTTGACAGGTAGATGGGGCGATCCGGAAAGGTGCAGCCGCCGATGACGGAGTTCCGCATATAATCGTACATGTTATTGGCGATGGAGCGGACAATAGCCCAGCACGAGGGGAGGAGCGCGGGATTGTCGCGCGCGGCCCGGAAGGCCTTGCGCCTGGCCCCCAACTGTTTGGGGATTTGGTCGAGATAACTCGCCATAAGCCGCCTTTACCGTAACAACCGACCCAGCCGCGCGGGCGGGCCGTTGCCGGTGGAATTTTACCCATAAGTGTGTGCTGTGTCTGCAAACCGGTGCGCAGTTGAAACGATACGCGCTTACGAGCGATAAGTCAAGAACGGTCAGGACAGGGCCGGGCGGTTATTGATGCGGTCTGTCCAGTGTCTTGTACACCCCGTCCACATCACCACGGCGTCCGACCTCCACCAGCGGAACAAGTGGACAAGACCAAACGCATGCGGTCGGCGCTTATGCAACGCTCTTCAGCATTCACGCAAAACAAATGAAGGACAACAAAAAACCCCACCGTGAACGGCGGGGTCGGGTGTTCCGTCAACCAGTTGCCACCTACCGCGCTGCGGCGGTGGAAGCCAGCTTTTTGAGGGATTTCGCACGCGCCTTGCGGGCCTTTGTCTTCTTCTTTTCGGCCACGCGGATGGCTTTGGCGCGCTCTTTCTCGCGTTCGCGATCCTTGCGCTTGTTCTTCTCGGACGGCTTTTCGTAGTACGAGTGCTTGCGCATGTCGCGGGTCAAGCCTTCACGGTCACAGACCTTCTTGAAACGGCGGAGGGCCTTGTCCAGGCTTTCATTGGGCTTAAGCTCTAAACGAATCAGGTATCTCACCCCCTTTCGGGTACCGCTTATCTGGGCCGGGATTACCCCGGCTAAACCGCATAAAAAAACAGGCTACATAGTATCGACAAATAATCCGTTCCGGTCAAGCGGTTTTTTTTCGGAAGGGCGCGAGTTGACGTCGGCCTCCCGGTCCTTTACCATCGTGTCTACCGCTACCCACAACGCAAGGAGACAACCATGGCCCAAACCCAGCCCTGCCCCAACGCCGAAAAGAACCAAGGCTGTACCTGCCCGCACCCCTCGTGCGCCCGTCCCGGCGTGTGTTGCCAGTGCATAGCCTACCACTTGCCGCAAAAGCAGTTGCCGCAGTGTTATGTCAAAGCGGGAATGTAAACAAACAATCGGAAAGGTCAACACCCATGGGTAAACCCACCAACGCGCCGTCGGATTACGACAGGGGCGTCTTGAAAACCGTTCCCCTCTACGAGGAGTTCCACCGTCATATCCTCGACCTCGTCGCCCACAGCGGCGTCACGCCTGAGCGCTGGCTGGATGCGGGGACGGGCACAGGCAAATTCGCGGCCGAAATCACCGAGGCATTTCCGGGCGTTCAGTTGTCGCTGTTTGATCCCGACCCCGATTTTCTCGCCGTCGCGCGGGAGCGGCTGGCCGGGAACGGGGCGATTGCGGACATCCGCCAGACGACCTCGGAAGACGCCGATTATCCGGACGACTATTTCGACATCGCTACCGCCGTCCTGTCGCACCACTATCTGCAACCCGAAGGGCGCAAGCGCGCGGTGCAAAACATTGCCCGCATGCTCAAACCGGGCGGCCTGTTTGTCACCACCGAGCACGTCGCGCCGTTCACGAGTCGCGGTCTGGATATCGCCCTGGCGCGGTGGCGGGATTTCCAGGTCGCGTCCGGCAAACCGGCCGACAAGGCGGCTTCGCATGTGGCGCGCTATGGGGAGGAGTTCCTGCCCATCACCGCCCAGGACCACCTGACGCTGCTCCGCGACTGCGGCTTCGGCGTTGCGGAGATATTCTGGTACGCCTACGGCCAGGTCGGCGTCTATGGGATAAAGGGCTAGTGCCGTTTACCCCTTGAACGGCTGCGGCTTTCTTTTTTCCACAAAGGCCTGCATCGCTTCGCGCTGGTCCCAGGTGCCGAAGCAATTGCCGAACGCTTCGCGCTCAAGCTGATCGGCGGCGGCGAGTTCCAGGCCGACGCTTTCGTTCATTATCTTTTTTGCAGACATGATGGCGATGGGCGCGTTGGCGGCGATGGTGGCCGCAAGGCGGAGCGCTTCCGGCATCAGGTCGGCCAAGGGATAGACAGCGTTGACGAGCCCCCATTTCAACGCTTCGCGGGCGTCGAAACGGCGCGCCGTAAAGACCATCTCCCTGGCGCGCCCCTGGCCGATTATCCGTGACATCCGCTGGATGCCGCCGTAACCGGGAATAATGCCCAGCTTCGCCTCGGGCATGGCGAAGCTGGCATTCTCGGACGCGAGGCGAATGTCGCAGGCCAGCGCCAGTTCCAACCCGCCGCCGAGGGCGTAGCCATTCACCGCGGCGATGACCGGCACCTGGAACAGTTCCAGTTTGCGCATGACCCGGTTGCCGGCCCGCGACAGATTCTCGCCCTGGGCGCGGCTCATGTCCTTCATTTCCTTGATGTCGGCGCCGGCGACGAACGATTTCTCTCCCGCGCCGGTGATGACCAGGCAGCGAATATTGGTGTCGGCTATCTCGTCCAACAGGGTCGACAAGCGATTGATGCTATCCATGTCCATGGCGTTCATGACGCGCTGCCGGTTGATGGTCAGCGTGCCGATTGTGTCTTCAACGTGATATAAAAGGCTGCTGTCTTCCATTGTCCACTCCAATTTGGCGGCAAAAACGCAAAGGCCTGATTGTATCGACGCATGGCGCATATACCGACAAAAAAAGTCCGGAATGATGCGTGAGCGGGTACCGGCATCGTGTGGTTTCAATTAATCATTAAAACTCCTCTTTACTTACCTCCGGAAGCCATGTAGTATCCTACCTCGATAAATTTTATGGGCGACATGTGATATACGGATGGTGTATGTAAAAAGGAGTGCGTTATGATTTACGGTATTACCCTGATAATTCTCGGCTGCCTCGCGGTTCCGTCACTGATTTTAGCCAAAAAACCGGATGCAAAAGCGGCTTTTGATAAAATCGCCCCGTTCCAGGGCTGGATCGGTATTCTCTTCGCAATTTGGGGTGTTTGGGGAATTATTCAATGCCTGCTGAATATGCAGTTGTTGAGCATCGTTCCTATCGCATGGATAATCTGGCTTGTTGTTTCCGTGGTCGAGGCCGCACTTGGCTTTATTCTCGGATACGGTTTGATCAGCAAGCACCTGTTGTCCAAAAATGAAACCGCCGCGGCAAAGGGAGAGCAACTGCTCGCCAAACTCCTACCCCTTCAAGGCAAGCTTGGCATAATCGCAATTATCCTGGGTATAATCCAGATCATTGCGTCCATTGTCTATACCGCCGCCTAATCAGTCGGATACAATCTTGCCAAAGCGCGGATCGTCGCCGGTCCGCGCTTTTTCATGCCCATACACAGTTAAATATGACCCACGGGGCCAAATGCCGTGGCCGTCATTGGATTGACGCCGGCGGCGGCAAGGCTTTCGGACCTTTCGAACGCTTGGCAACGCCTGCCACGCACCGCCTGGCGTGATCCAGGGCGGCGGCTCGCCGAGACGGCGGGATCCTGGCCAGATTGCCGCCCTCGCCCGGCTGGATATCGGCAAATAACCGTCCCTGCCGTTCCGGCGCGGCCAGTTTTTCCGCCGTCATCTGCAACCTGGTCACCTGCACCCGCCGCCGGAACGCGCGCCCGAGCAGATCTTCGGCCGCGTCGGCCAAGACGGTCCGCTCCTGAACATAGCCGCCAAGGCGCGTGTGTGTCGTCTTCATCATGCCGTCGGCGTGGAGAAGGGTTAGGGACAGCCGAGCCGTCCCCTCCCCCCGTTGCCACAACTGGGTCGACAGGTCCGAAGCCAGATTCCGCACCGCCTGTTGCAGCAGTTCCAACTCCACCGTCGATTCGGTCATGAACGCCTCCAGGCGGATGCTCTTTTCCGGGCCGGCCGCTTCCGTCCGGGCCACGCCCGACCACGCCTGGGGATGCACCACCTCCCAAAGGAGATCGCCGCAGTGGCCGAAACGGCGCAGAAGATCTTCACGCTCAAATTGGCGGAGTTGCCCCACAGTACGGATGTTCAATTCCCACAACCGCGTCCGCACCTGGGGAGTGAGGCCGTCCACCCATTCCAGCGGCACTCGGGTGAGGAAGGCGTCTTCCTCACCGGGACGGACCAGGCAAATGCCGCCTTCTTCCGCCGCCACCCGGCTGGCGAGCAGGCTCCACGGCCGGCACACAGCCACACCGGCGGCGCTCGGGAGGTGCAGGGAATTGTCAATCCGTTTCTGCAACATACCGGCGACCTGTTCGGCCCCGCCCCAGAGTTTTTCCGTGCCGCGCGTATCCACCAGCACCCGGCCGGCGGCGGCGGCCTCCACCAGCGGCGAGAAATTGGCTGCCTCGCCAACGAGTTTTTCCATCGTCTGCTGTGCCAGGAGGTCGTCCGGCAGCAGAAACGCCGCGTCGGGACAACGGTCGCGGGCGACGGGAAAATGCATCTCTTCCGTTACCCCGGCCATGCGCGCCTGCGGACACGCCGCCAGCACCCGCCCGAGCGGTTTGAAGGCGGTGGCGACGACGACCGGCCGCCGGGCCAGCCCGGCGTGGGCCGCCTTACGGATAACCGCCTCAAAGGAAGGGATGCGTATCGCCAGGACCGTGGCCCGCCCCCCGGACTGTATCGAATGTATAGGCATTGCCGTTCGGATCTCCTACTGAACAGTAGTTCAGTATCGTACGCGGCGAAATACCCTTTGTCAAATCCCCGGGATCTTTTTTTTGGCGACCCAAATATCGTGAAAGAACCCTGGTCTCCGCGGCAATTCATTCACAGGCAATTTCTTTTGCCTAAAGCAGATGTTTGTTCACCTCAAACCAAACCGCCGCCTTTTGTCCCGCCGGCCCCGGCCGCGCGGTCGGATCGGCAGCGAGACGATACCTGTGGGGGGGATATGTGGGCACTATTATGTAAAACCCTTCCCGGACTGGCGATATCGGTCGTCCTGGCCATACTCTTCAACACGCCGCTCCAGGCCGAAAGGCCGAAAAGCGGTGGACAGTCGCGCGGTACCATTGCCCGTCCCTCGACGACGCTCGGTCAGCCCAGCCCTGCCGCTTCCGGGAGGTCTTACGATTCAGTTAACCCTATATTTACCGGCGTCCCGATCCAATCGCCCGCGACCCAGGGTGCGGCCGCCCTCCCCATTCCGCCATCACCCGAACCCGAAGCCCGTCTCGTGAAGGGGCCATGGTCGTCCAACGCCCTTGCCAGCATGGCCATGCCCGTTTCATCGGAATACTGTCCACCGCCGCCTCCGCCGCATGTCGGGACGCATTATATGGAACTCCCGGCCAAGGGGATCTATGCCTGGGCGGACGGGGAGGCGGCAAAAACAACATTGAAGAAATCGCGGAACAGCGCGAACGCCTTCGACGTCGACAGAAAAACCTATTCCCTCGGCCTGAAATACGACTGGTCCATCGACTCGGTAATCGGCGTGTCTATTAGCCGCCTCGAAGCGGATGTCGAGAGCCGCCGCCAGGGCGACACCCGCCGGAACGAGGTGCGTGGCACAGTCTTCACCGGCCATTACGACGGCTACCTGTTTGGCAAATACCCACTGACCGTCCAGGGTTCCTACGGCAGGTTGGACATGGATGGCGACGGCACGGTGGGCGGTTACCGCTGGCGCGAAGACGAGCGCCAATCCGATTACTACGCGCTCTCCGCCACCTTCGGCGTCCCATTGATATTCCGGAACCGCTTCAAACTGCTTACCGAAATCGGTATCGATTACCGTAAACTAAAAACCGGCGGCTACGCCTATACGGTGAACGGAACGCGTTTTGCCGCCCCCGGCATGACCTCCGAATCCCTCCTCATTCCCTTCGATTTTACCGTCAAATGGGACTATCCCCAGGTATGGGGCTTCCTCACCACCTATGCCGGCTGCGGCCTGGCGGTTGAACTGGATGGCTCGGCCACCGGCGTCCGCGCCTGGAACGCCTCGTCGGCGAGCGCCAGTCACTATACCCCTGGCCCGCCCATTCCCATGGTCTCAAACTCTGGGTATGACGAATGGAAATCGCTTATCGGCACGGTGGCGCTCGGAGTCGAAGCGAAAACGGTGGGCGGGTGGGAACTCCGCGCCGATTACCGCCGCACCATGGCGAGCGGCTTTGCCGAAAACCGTTTCAGCCTGGAGCTGGGCCGATGCTTTTAACCCGATTACGCCCGCTGACGGTGCTTCTTTTTATCGTCTCGGTAACCCTCACCGGTTGCCAGGTCCGCTACGACGAAACCTCCGGTCGGCCCAATGCCCGAACCAGAGCGGCCCGGACGGTGGCGGTGGAGGGAGACGCCATCAACCCCGACCGCGAGGCCCGGGCGAGGCGGCTGGCTCGGCGTGGCGATCCCCAACTCGTGCCATCCATTCGTGAACAACGGCGCGCCAGGGCGATGGTCCAGGCTCAGGCGGATATGTTTGCCGACGGCGATCAGTACTATTCGTACGGATACGACGGTTCCGCCAGCCAACTCGACAAGGTGAAGTATATCGCTCAGTCAGGCGCGCTCCGTATCGATTACGAGGCAGCCGACGACCTGAACAGGGTGGATGGCGAGGCGCACGCGCTGGTCCTCGTCGTCTACCACCTGTCCGACACAGCCGCGTTTGACGGGCTCGCCGCCACCGAACCCGGGCTCCGCAAGCTGCTGGCGGGAGAACGTTTTGATCCGGCGGTCAAAGGGGTGGACCGGCACTGGGTCCAGCCCGGCACAGCCAATCAGCTCCTGCTGCAACGTTACGAGGACGGCCGGTTTGTGGCTGTGGTCGCCGGTTATGCGCTCCCTTCCGCCGCCATCTCGGTGTACAAAACCGAATACGGCCTCGGCCAGTGGAAAAAAGACGGCAAGTCATTGTGGGACAGGCGGGAAGTCATGTTTCGGCCGCTGCCGTTGCACCTGTCGATCTGCCTCGGACCCGACGCCATGGCGGTCCGCACCACCGGTCTCATCCACGACGGCCTGAAGGAGGTCCACCAGCTTATGGCCGAACATACCCGGTACCTGACCTACGAGGACACCTTTGTTCCGGTGCTGTGGAACCCGCGTGGATTATACCGCTCCCGCTAATTCTCCCTAAATCCTTCCCCGTCCCGGCCAACCGCATTGACATTGTCCACCCTGCTCGGGATAATGGACGCAATGCTCCGCGCCGTCCACGGCGCGGCTTACCCTGTTGTAGCTTTACGGCCCCGGTGGATACCGGGCCGAGTCTTTTTTTGTGGGCTATTGCGCGATGGACAATTGGGGCGACAAACGTTTTGATGCCGCATTGGATCTTCTCGAAGAGAGACGGTTTGTCGAGGCGGTGGAGGCGTTTTCGGAACTGATCGCAATGTCCCCGGACATGACCGGAGCCTATGGCAACCGTGGCCTGGCCTACCTCAACCTCGGTATGGAAGAGGCGGCGCGCCACGACTTCGAGACCGTCCTGCAACTGGACCCCGACGACGCCATGGGCCATAGCATGCTGGCGGAGGTGGCGCGGTTCCACGGCGAACCGGTGGATGTGCTCCGGCACGTCAATAGCGCCCTGGCGATTAACCCTGACGAGCCGCAGGCGCATTTTATTCGCGGATGGCTGTTCGCGCGGGCGGGACAGTACGAAATGGCGGCAATCGATCTGAAGCGCCATATCGACCTCACCGCCGACGTCGACCATGCCGATGTGGAGGATTTCCACAACGCCTGCGAAATCTTGGCCGGCGACGCCCCGGAGGACGATCTCGATCAGCCGATTGACAGTCCGGAGAAGGCCGACGCGTTTCTTGGCCTGCATGGCTGGTCGTTCAATTATCATGAAAATCCGGAATTCGAGGAAGACGGCCTGCCCTGCCCGTTCGCCCACTGCATCCGCAACCGGCCGCCGCTGTCGCCGGAGACGGGCGAAGGCTGTCCGGTGTTCGGTTATTCGTGTCCCGGCGGCACGGAACAGGTAGGGTGGTGTCGGGAGCACCCGCCGTTACTGGATTGAACTGGTTTTAGTGATTTCCCCGGAGTCGCCGGTTTCGCGTTTGACTCCACCCCCGGCCGGATTACACTATTTGATCCGCATTTGATCCGCGCTTGAGCGAAAGGAATACTGTGGCAGAAATACGCCTATCCTGTTATGCAGCACCCTGGGGCAACGACGGCAACATCCAGGCCATAACCGATGTCGCCGACTGCGGCTACGAAGGACTCGAGTTCCCCTCCGAGGTGGTGCGCCGTTTCGAGGACCGCCTGCACGTGTTCGAGGAAATCCTCGACACCACCGGCCTCAAGCTGTCCGGCCTACTGCAGCGCGTCAACCTCCTCGACAAGGACAAGGCGGACGAACAGGTTGAAAAGGCGGCCAACTCCGCCCGCTTCGCCGGATCCACCGGTCGCGGCAACCTGATTATCTGCCAGTCCGAACCCACCGCCGGCCCCCTCTCGGACGACGCCTGGCTCACCGTCGGCGCCATGATCGAGGTAATCGGCTGCCGGTGCCAGGCCTTCGGCATCACCCTCTGTGTTATGCCCCGCGCCAGGCACCTCGGTGACTCGGACAAGGATTTGAAGCGAATCCTCGCCATCACCAACCCCGAGGTGGTGAGCCTGGCGGTCGACACGGCCGAACTGGTCCTGGCCGGCGTCGACCCGTCCAAAATCATCAAGACCCACCAGGCGCGGCTCAGGTCGATCCGCTTCCGCGACGTCTCCGGCGCCAAGCGACGCGCCGACGTCACGAGCTCAAAACCCGGCAGTGCGCCGCAGTTCGGCCGGGGCGCGGTGGATTTCGAAGCCGTGTCCAAGACCCTTATCGAAATCAAGTATGACGGCTGGATCACCATCGACATCACGGGCGAAGCTACGCCGCCGAAGGAAGCCGCCCTGTCCGGCTACCGCTTCGTGATGCGCCGTTCCGGTTTGTTCCCTTACTAATCGCCCTCCCTGACGGCGGCCGGCCACACCCCCGCCGCCCCCCCATACGCCCATGCCCGAA
>JAJPXZ010000181.1 GCA_021205245.1 Planctomycetaceae bacterium | reverse complement strand
CCCCCCCCCCCCCCCCCCCCCCCCCCCCCCCCCCCCCCCCCCCCCCCCCCCCCCATGTGTGTGGGTTCTCAGGCGCGCCTCCAAAAAGAAAAGCCGGCCCACGGGGACCGGCTTTCCTCTGGCTTTGGGCCAGTTACAGGAGACTCTGACGTCGGGTATCAGACGCCGTTCTTGTTGATGCGGGCGATTTCGCCGTTGGTGAAGTTCAGGCGCGGCTGGTGGCCGGGCAGGGGACGGATCCGCTGGTGGACAGCGTCGACCAGCCAGAAGTCCTGCGGGAAGAACGCTTCTTCCTGCTCCGCACCCGGGGTGATCCAGTTCCGCGAACCCACCACCGCGACCGGAGCGTCCAGGTAATCGAACGCCAAACCGGTGACGGTCGAGGCGACGTCGTGCATGTAGGAACCGCGTTCGCAAGCGTCGGAGGCGAGCAGCAGGTTGCCGGTCTTCTTGACGCTTTCGACAATCGGCTCGTAATTGAGCGGGTTGAGGGAACGGAGATCCCACACCTCGACCGACAGGCCGTACTTTTCCTCAAGCACCTTCGCGGCGTCCATGGCACGGTACAGGGTCGCGCCAAGGGTGGCGATGGTGAGGTCGGTGCCGGATTTCCTGAGGGCCGGTTCGCCGAACGGCACTTCGTAGCGGCCGGTGGGCACGCCTTCCTTCACAAACACTTCGGGCTGGTCGTAGATGCGCTGCGACTCCAGGAACACCACCGGGTCGGTACCCTTCAGCGCCGTGTACATCATGCCCTTGGCGTCGTAGGGGGTGGCGGGGAAGACGACCTTGAGCCCGGGGACGTGGGCGAACATCGCCGACCAGTCCTGCGAGTGCTGCGCGCCGTACTTCGCGCCGACCGAGATGCGGAGCACGAGCGGCATTTGCAACACGCCGGCCGACATCGACTGCCACTTCGCCATCTGGTTGAACACTTCGTCGCCGCAGCGGCCGATGAAGTCGCAGTACATGATTTCCACAATCGCCCTGCCGCCCGCCAGCGCATAGCCGACGCCCGCGCCGACAATCGCGCCCTCGGAAATCGGGCTGTTGAAGAGGCGGTGGTAGGGGATGGCTTCGGTCAGGCCACGGTAGACCGCGAACGCGCCGCCCCAGTCACGGTTTTCCTCGCCCCAGGCGGCGAGGGTGGGGTCTTCGTAGAAGCGGTCGATAATGGCTTCGAAAATCGCTTCCTTGTAGACGATGGTCTTCATGCCGGAGATCTTCTTGCCGTTCTCGTCCAGGCCGAAACGGCTCTTGCCGGCGAGACGCTTCAACTGCGGGTTCTCGGCCAGGGGCATGAGGACTTCCGGTTCGCGGTCGTCGAGCTTCAGCTTGGTCTGATTCGAGAACATCACCTTCTCGATGCAGTCGGTGTGGAACGGGTCGAGATAGGGGCTGACAACCGGGTCGATGGCTTTCTTGAACGCCTTCAGGACCATTTCCTTCGCCGTCGCCAGGTTGGCGTCGATGTCCGACTGCTTGCAGACGCCGGCCTCGACCAGTTCCTTCGCATAGGCGGGAATGGCGTCCTGCTCCATCCAGGCGTCGAGTTCCTCTTTCGTCCGGTAGCTCATGGCGTCGGACGGGGAGTGGCCGGAGAAGCGGTAGGTGAGGGTGTCCAGGAGAACCGGGCCGCGGCCTTCCTCGAGGATCTGCCGCTTGCGGGTATAGGCGTCGATGACGGCGAGGGGCCGTAGGCCGTCGACGCGTTCCGCGTGCATTTGCTCGGGGTTCACGCCCGCGCCGAGACGCGCCAGCACCTGCAGGCCCATCGTCTCGCCGTAGGGCTGGCCGCCCATGCCGTAGAGGTTGTTGACGAAGTTGAAGATAAGCGGCAGGCCGCCGTTGTGGCCTTCGGGCCAGAGGGAACGGTACTGCTCCATCGTGCCGAAGCAGAGGCCTTCCCAGACCGGGCCGCAGCCGAGGGACGCGTCGCCGATATTGGCGATGACCAGGCCGGGCTTCTTGTTGACCCGTTTGTAGAGGGCCGCGCCGACCGAGATGTCGCCCGAGCCGCCGACGATGGCGTTGTTCGGATAGACGCCGAAGGGCGGGAAGAAGGCGTGCATGGAACCGCCGAGGCCCTTGTGCCAGCCGGTTTCGCGGGCGAAGATTTCCGCCAGGGTGCCGTAGACGAAGAAATCGTCGGCCAGGTCGCGGACGTCGCCTTTGGCGTCCTTTTCGACGCGGGAGAGGGTCTGGCCGCCGAAGTAATTCTTCATAACGTCCATCAGCCTGGCGTCGTCGAGTTGGCGGATGGAACGAAGGCCGCGCGCGAGAATCTCCGAGTGGGCGCGGTGCGAGCCGAAGGAGTAGTCGTCGGTCGTCAGGGTATAGGCCTGGCCGACGGCGAGGGATTCCTGGCCGATGGACAAGTGGGCCGGGCCGCGATGGTTGTACTCGATGCCCTCGTACTTGCCTTCCTTCTTGATCCTGTCGATCATCGTTTCGAATTCGCGCAGGATGGCCATGTCCCGGTGCATGCGGATGAGGTCTTCCTTCGGGAAGTTCTTGGCCGCTTTTTTCATCGGGGTGTCGTACTGGTTCAACATGATGTCCTGGAACTTCAGGACGCCCTTGGCCCGGAGCGCATCGGGGGAAAGCGTGATACTCTTGACCATTGTAGTTTCCTTATATGTAGAGTTGAAAATTCGAATGAATTCACAATTCACAATGCATAATTCACAATTATTCACCACAATTCAGTAATTTGACAATGCACAGAAGACCTTACCTTGCGGTTCTCCATTGTGCATTATGAATTATGAATTGTGAATTATAAGAACATCACTTCTTTCATGATTTCCGCCACGGTCGGGTGGGGGAAGACAACTTCCTGAATGTCCTGCGCGCGCATTTCGTTTTCGATCATCACGCAGGCGGCGCCGATCATTTCGCCCGCGTAGGGACCGACAACATGCATACCGAGGAGTTCGCCGCGTTCGCCCAGGACCGCCTTGACAAAGCCGCGCTCGCCTTCCGTTTCGGCCAGGAAGCGGCCGCTTGCGCCGAGGGGCATCTTGACCGAGCGGACGGTGAAACCCTTCGCCTTCGCGCCGTCTTCGGTCATGCCGACGCCGGCTGCTTCGGGGTCGGTGTAGATGACGGCGGGAATGGCGTTTTCGCGGCAAATGTCGGGGCGGCCGAACATGTTGTTCAGGGCGACGATGGCCTGGCGGGACGCGTAGTGGGCAAGCTGAATGCGGCCGGTGACGTCGCCGGCGGCGTAGACGCCGGGCAGGCTTGTCTCGGCGCGTTCGTTGACCTTGATGCCGCGTTTGTCCCAATCGATAGTGATGTTTTCGAGGCCGATGTTCTGCACATTGGCGGCACGGCCGGTGGAGACGAGGATACGTTCGGCTTCGGCTTTCTGTTCCGCCCCGGTTTTGTCGGTGAAGAAGACGGTGCCGCCGTCGACCCGGGTCACGGTGGCGCTGGTGAAGACCGCCGCACCGAGCTTCTCGAGCTTGCGGTGGAGGGTGATGGCGACCTCTTTGTCCACCGGGCCGCACAGTTGGGTCAACATTTCCACCACCGTCACCTTTTTGCCAAGGAGGGCGTGGAAGAAGGCGAACTCGATGCCGATGACGCCGCCGCCAATCACGACGACGCTTTCCGACAACGACTCGGCCTGGAGCATGCCGGTGGAGTCGACGACGCGCGGGTTGTCGGCCAGGCCGGGGATGGGCGGCACGGCGGGACGGGAGCCGGTGCAAATGAGGAGGTTCTG
The DNA here is from genome assembly GCA_021205245.1 of Planctomycetaceae bacterium. Lineage (GTDB taxonomy): Bacteria > Planctomycetota > SZUA-567 > SZUA-567 > SZUA-567 > JAJBSZ01. Next base: position 10,603 of record JAJPXZ010000181.1, on the reverse strand, counting down.
GCCCTCGTACTCGGTGTCGCCGACGCGGACTTTGTTTTTCGCGACAATGACGCCGTCACCCTGCACCACTTCGACTTTGCCCCGTTTCATCATGCCGGCGATGCCGTTCCGGAGCGTGTCCTGCACGCCTTCGGTACGCTTTTTCATCACGTCGTACTTGAAGGTCGCGCCCGGGACTTCGACGCCGAAGACGGCGGAGTGGAGCGCGTGGCTGTAGAGCTTGGCCGAATTCAGGAACGCCTTCGTCGGCACGCAGCCACGGTTGAGGCAGACGCCGCCCAACTTGTCTTTTTCGATAAGCAGGGTTTTCTTGCCCATCGCCCCGGCGTGTTCGGCGGCGACATAGCCGGCGGGTCCGGCTCCCAAGATAATCAGGTCGTACATTCGGGTCTCCTAGAATGCGCCGTAGAGGGCCAGGGTGGTCTGGACGTTTTCGATGCCCTTGGCGACTGCCTGGAGGAAGCGGCTCGCGGGCGCGCCGTCCACCGCCTGGTGGTCGTAGGTCAGGGACAGGCCGAGGCGGGGCTTGAACTCGAAGCCGCCGTTCGCGGTCGGGGCGGGGACGTTCGTTATCGCGCACACGCCCAGGATGGCGACCTGGTTGCCGTTGATGATGGGGGTAAAGGACTCGATGCCGAAGGAGCCGAGGTTCGAAATCGTGAAGGTGCCGCCGGCGAGCAGGTCGGGGTTGATGTTCCCTTTGCGGCAGGCTTCGGCGTGGGAGACCATGGTGCGGGACAGCTCGGCTAGGCCCATGCGGTTCGCGCCGGCGATCACCGGAACCATCAGGCCGCGCGGGGTGTCGACGGCGAAGGCGAGGTTGACCTCGCGGTTGCGGGTAATCGTGCCGGCCGCTTTGTCCAGGGTGGCGTTGACGTCGGGGAACGACGGTAGGGTCTGGCAGACGACCCAGCAGATCAGGTCGTTGATACTGATTTTCGGCAGGCCGACCGCTTCGGCATTTTCCTTGTACATCTTGCGGAGCGCCATCAGGCCGGTCGCGTCGGCGGAAATGTTGTGGGTGAGCTGCGCGTGCTCGGCCAGCGACTGGAGCATGCGTTCGCCGATCAGCTTGCGAATGCCCTTGTAGGGGACGACTTCGGGTTGCTGGACCGGTTCCGCCGTCGCGGCGGCACGGCGCGAGGCGACGCCGAGGTCACGGGCCAGGGCGAGGCCGCCGATGCCGGACGCGCCGACCGGAACAGTGCCGTCGGCCTGCATGACCGCCTTGGCGAGCGGGCTGGCCTTGACGGCGCTGCCGGAATCGACCGCCGCCTGGACGTCCTTGGAGGTGACGCGTCCCTCGGGGCCGGAACCGAAGATGGCGGCTGCATCGACGCCAAGCTTTTCCGCCAGCTTGCGGGCGCGGGGCGAGACCGCCTTGAATCCGCCCGACTGCGCCGGGGCTGCCGCCGGAGCCGTCGCTGCGGCTGCCGGAGCGGGCGCGGCTGCTGCGGCCGGGGCCGGGGTTTCCGACTTTGCGGCAGGAGCGTCGGCCTTGGCCGGTGCGGCTGCGGGCGCGGCGTCGGCGACACTCTCGCCCGCGTTGCCGATGACCGCGATGTCGGTCAGGACCGGGACGAGGTCGCCCGCGTTCGCGAGCAGCTTCAGCACCACGCCGTCGGCGGTGGACTCGACGTCGAAGGACGCCTTGTCCGTCTCGATGGAGCACAGGATATCGCCCTGCTTGACCGAATCGCCGGCCTTGACCCGCCATTCGACCAGAAGGCACTCCTCCACGGTGTTGCCCTGTTTCGGCATTTGCACTGATGTCGCCATAAATAGTTCTCCAGTTGGGTTTATAGAATATCCTTGAACATTTTGCTGAATGGGGCCAGGCGCTTGTCGCCCGGATCGAGGTCGGTGGCGAGGACCGTCTTGGCCGGGCCGTGCGACCAGGTGCCGCCGGCGACGACGCCGAGCTTCGAATGGTCGAGAGCGACAAAGACCGACTGGGTACGGCGGGCGACCTGGTCCTTGACGAGGGCGTCCTCCATCGTGGCTTCGTTGAGGCCGAGTTCGGCGTCCAGGCCCCAGGCGGAGAAATAGGCCTGTTCGAACGCCAGCGTCTCGATGGAACGGAGCGCCAGCGGGCCAATAAGGTTGTCGGTCCGGAGGTCCAGCGTGCCGCCGAGAAGAATGGGGGCGGGACCGTTCAGGGCCGATATGGTGTTGAACGTTTCGACATTATTGGTGGCGACCTGGAGACGGGGTCGGTTTTTCAACACCTTGACCAGGTTCAGGACCGTGGTCGAGCCGTCGAAATAGATACAGCCCTGGTGGGGCAGGTTGTGGGCGACCTTGGCGACCGCCTTCGCCTTGTCGCGGGCATTGGCCGACAGGCGGATGGAAAAGCGGGATTTCTCCGTCGCGAGCGCGCCGCCGTGGACCCGTACCGCCAACCCCTGTTCTTCCAACGACTTCAGGTCGCGGCGGATGGTCATCTCCGACACGTCGAAGTGTTTGGCCAAGGCAGACACCACCGCGTGGCCGCCTGTGTTTATCAGGTCGAGGATGGCTTGTTGCCTCGGTTCCGCCAATTCCGGCATAGGATTCCCTTGATGTTCGAATATGTTTGAATTCACAATACACGACAGCGAGTGTTATGCAAGTTTTTTCCAGAGAATTATGGAGTAATACCAAAAAAAACCTCCCGGCGAGCCGGGAGGCTGAGTGAAATGCTTGAGCGTTTGTGTTTGCTTTGGCAAATTCGAACGCGATGTGCGGTAGCTAAATCGTTCGTCTGCCCCGCACGAGCCCGGCGATAAACAGCACCAGGCACGCGCCGATGATACCGACTATTATCTGCCCGAGCAACCCATAGGCGGTGAATCCGAACAGGCCGACCACAAAACCGCCAACCAGACTGCCGACAATACCAAGAACAATGGACCAGAGCAGCCCGAAACCGCCGTCGCCCATGATGGCAGAGGCGATGAAGCCGATGACCAGGCCCACCAGCAGCATGTACAACAAACCCATACCGGTAATCATAGTAGTTCTCCAACTAATGCGCTTTCAATGGTTTGTGAAAACGCTAGTATGATTCCTCCCCCATGTCACCCTTGTAAACAGTCTCGCGACCGCTCAATAGTATATAGTCGCCCACGGGAAGATTTCCGCCGAAACGTCTGGGAAAATTAACTGAAGGTAATAATAAACGTTAAAAATTATTGACTTTGCCCTAGCCGCTCACCATCATGGAAGCGGGGGCGGCCGAGAGGCCGGATAGGGTTGTTGGAGGGCGGTGGATTATGACGTCGGTATTTTTGCAAGAATTTCTCATGGTGAGTCAGGGGATGACCGTCCTTTTTCTCGCCGTCCTGGTGGCCTTGATCCTGCTGGTCCACCTGCTCCAGAAACGGAAGGTCAGTTTTGCCACCCGCGTCCTTGTCGCCACCGGGCTGGGACTTGTGCTTGGGTTGGCTATCCAGGTCGCGGCCGGGTTCCCCGAAGACCCGATGGCGGTCCGCTTCATCGCCGAGACGACCAAGTGGTACGGCCTGCTGGGGAACGGATTCATCGACCTTATCCGTATGCTCGTCATTCCGCTGATCATGGTGTCAATCGTCAGCGTCATCATTAATATGAAGGGCGCGAACCTCCGCAGTTTGACCACAAACACTCTCGCCGTCACCATGATCATGGTGGTGATTTCCGTCCTTATCGGGCTGGGGCTGGGCCTCGCCTTCCACCTTGGCAACGGCTTTGGCGCGGTGGCGGCCGGCCCGACGCAGATTAAGGAGGTCCACCCTATCGCCGATACCCTGCAGGCGTTGCTGCCGGCGAATCCGGTGGCGGCGATGCTGAACACGAACATCATCGGCCTGGTTATTTTCTCCGCCTTTTTCGGCGCTGCCGCGATGCGGATGGGAAAGCGCTATCCGGAGGTGGTCAAGCCGTTCAATGACCTGATCGCCGCGCTCCTGAAAATCATTACCTCTGTCGCCATGTACATTATCAAATTGATGCCGTATGCGGTTATCGCCATGCTGGCGAATACCATCGCCCAGCGGGGTCTGCGGGGCGTGCTGGAGGTGATCGTCTTTATTGTCGCCCTGTACCTGGGGCTCATTATCATGTTCGCGGTGCAGATGCTGGCCTTGAGCCTGCACGGTATTGGGCCGATTATGTTTGTGCGGAAAGCGCTCGACCCAATGATCCTCGCCTTTACCTCGCGCTCCAGCGTCGGTACGCTTCCGGTCACCATCGCCACTCTGGTCCGGAAGATGGGGGTGTCGGAAGGGACGGCCAACTTCGTCGCTTCCTTTAACTCCACCGCCGGGATGCAGGGTTGCGCCGGGGTGTTTCCGGCCTTGCTCGTCATCTTTGTTGCCCGGGTCAGCGGCACGCCCATCGACCTGACCTTCCTGATCATGAGTTTGATCGTCATTTCGATTGGATCGCTTGGCATCGCCGGGATACCGGGGACCGCCACCATGGCGGCGTCGGTCGCGCTGTCGGGGACGGGGATGGCGGCATCGTTCCCGCTTATCAGCCCGATCCTCGCCATCGACCCGATTATCGATATGGGCCGCTCGTGCCTGAACGTCACCGGCGCGATGGTGAACGCGCTTATTGTCGACAAGCGCCTGGGCCTTATCGACGCGGCGGCGTACAATGACCGGGAGCTGATTCACATCGCCGACGACGGCACCGCGTCGATGAATGAATAAGATCGGCTAACCTATTCCGCAAGAGGAGTGATGCCATGTTGAAGGTGGTGGTGATAGGCGGGAACGCGGCGGGGATGAGCGCGGCGGCCAAACTCCGGCGGCTGATGCCGGACGGAGTGTCGATAACCGCGTTGGAAAAATCCGACGTCGTTTCCTACGCCGGGTGCGGCCTGCCGTATTATGTCTCTGGGCACATCGACGACTCGGACGAGCTGATTGAGCGCTCGGCCGAACAGTTCGGCGACAGCGATATCGAGGTGCGGCTGCGGCACAAGGTGACCTCGGTCGACCTCGCGGCTAAGGTGGTGCGCGGGGTCAATGTCGATACGGACGGACCCTTTGACCTCCCCTACGACAAGCTGATCGTCGCGTCCGGCGCACGGGTGCGGCGCATTCCGCCATTCGACACGGATGCGGAAAACCTGTTTGAAGTGCGTACGGTCGACGATGCGGTGGCGATAGGCGGCGCTGCACAATCCGACGACATAAGCCGCGTGGTTGTTGTCGGGGCGGGATTCATCGGCCTGGAAATGGCTGAAGCGTTGGTCCGGCAGGGGAAGAAGGTGCTGTTGGTCGAATTCGCCACCCGCGTCCTTACCGCGCTTGACCCGGAAATCACCGACAAGATGACCGAAGAGTTGGTGAAGGGCGGCGTCGAGGTGCGGACCGACTCGAAGGTGACCGAACTGGTAATGAAGGATGGGCGCATTATTTCGGTACTGGTGGAGACTGGCGGCAAAACGGAAAAGGTGGCGGCCGACATGGTGGTGAACTGCGTCGGCATTGTGCCGAATGCCGAGTACATCGATGTCGACAAGGCCCTGAACGGGGCGATCATCGTGGACGAGCATATGCGGACAAGCGCGGCCGATGTCTATGCCGCCGGCGACTGCAGCATTATGAAATCGTTCATCACCCGGGAACACCTCTACGCGCCGCTCGGCACCAACGCGAACAAGCAGGGGCGCATCATTGCGGAACAGATCGCCGGTCTGCCGCTGCGGCCGTTCAAGCTGATTGGGAGCAGCGCCATCCGTCTTTTCGAGCTGGATGTCGCGAAGGTCGGTTTGTCCGAAGGCGATGCCCAGCGTCTCAACCTTGACTACAAGACGACCACCGTCACCGCCAACAGTTTTGCCTCCTATTATGGGAGCGAAAAGTTGCTTATCAAATTGGTCTATTGTGCAAAAACCGGACGCCTTTTCGGGGCGCAAACGGTGGGGCGGGGCGTGGTGGTGCCGCGTGCGAACTATTTCGCCATAGCCATTTCGGCCGGAATGACGGCGCAGGAGTTCGCCTTCCTCGATCTTTGCTATTCGCCGCCGTTTTCGGGAGTGTGGGACGCAAGCCTGATCGCCGCCGGGACGGCAAAGTAATTGCTAAAAGTTGCCGCATTGCGGCAAGTATTCTTTTGTGACGGTACTTGAAAAGTTGCCTTAACTCGCTGTCGGGACGTAAGGCGCGGTGTCTGTGGCATCCTCTCGGGTAGGCCCGCCGATCCAGGTGGCATCGCTTGAATCGTGAAGTGGCTGCGTCTCGTGGAGCGAGGTCCGGGACGGCACCGGCGCGAGATCGGTGTCGTCGGCGATCTCGACCTGGACCGAGGTTCTTCCGAGAACCACCGTGTCGCCGTCACGGAGAGCGCGGCGCTTGATAAGCCGCTGGTTGACCACGCCGTCAAAGCGGATGCCGTTGATGACAATGCCGTTGCGGGAACCAAGGTCGCGGATGGCGATGCGCGGCGGGTCGATATGCACGCCGGCATGCAGTCGGCTGATCATGGGGTCGTTTTCAATACGGACGTCGCAGGTGCTGGCACGGCCCATGATTATATCCACCCCGGTGGTGTAAACCAGGTTACGCTCCGGGCGGTCGGGCTCGAGAATTTTAATCCGCACTGCCATCGTCACTTCCTTTCCCGAAAGTGCCGAAAATACACTTTCGCCTGCTCTTCTCCGTTCGCTCCGCGTACGGGTACTTCGTTATGAAAAAGATTGTACTCCATCGGAGCGTTTTGGTCTCCAACGGATTACGCCGCAAAAACGCGCGTATGGCTCAATCTTTTCCGAACCGCTTGCCGCCCTGAATGCCGCGTTTCTCCATTGTTGTGAACTTGCAAGACTTTGTCAACCCATAAACAAGCGGTCCGGCGCGCGTCGGACGCAAAGCAGCGACTTTTTTCGCATATACCGTGAAAATTAAAGCTCTAATCTTGAAATTAACACAGTGCGTGTATATAATTGCACCCCGGGGAAAAGGTGGGGATGTCGACGCACTGTCGGCAGAGGCCATGGCAGGCCGTTCGCAAACGGCAGGGGAGCGCTCACTTGGCTAAAAGAATTGTGATAGGCGGCATCGACATCAATGTCCCGTGGCGACGCCTGGACCAGGCAGGGCCGGCGCTGGAGTTTGTCCCCAAGCAGGTGGCGGTGCCATTGGCGCAGGGGTCGGGCAAGCCGGCCGAGGCGGTGGTGGAGGTGGGGCAGGAGGTGAAGCTGGGGCAGCTAATCGGCGAAGCGAAGGAAAAATCCGCCTCCCGCGCCCATGCCAGCGTCTCCGGCAAGGTTGAGCGCATCGGTGAAACACCCACCGCCGACGGCGAGAACAAGACCTGCGTATGGATCAGGAATGACTTCAAGAACACGCCGGCCGATCCGATTGAACGAAACGAGGACGAAGACGGCGCGCCGTCGGAACGCATCATCGACGTTGTCAAAAAGGCGGGCATTATCGGCATGGGCGGGGCGATGTTCCCCAGCGGCACCAAGCTGAAGGTCGAGCGCGGCACTATCGACTGGTGCCTCGTGAATGGCGCGGAATGCGAACCGCTGGTCGAATCCGACTCGGTCCTCATGGTGACGGAAACGGAGCGGGTCATCCGGGGCGCGGCCCTTATTCGCCAGGCCACCGGCGCGCGGCAGGTCGCCTTCTGCATTGAGGAAGATAAAACCGTTGCCCTCGACGCGCTCGCAAAAGCAATCGGGGCGACGCCGGACGTCACCGTTATCCGCCTGCCGCACCATTACCCCATGGGTGGTGAAAAGCAACTCATCCTCTATGCCACCGGCCGCGAAGTGCCGGAGGGCTGCCTGCCGTCCGATGTCGGCGTGGTTGTCTTTAACGTCGGCACCGCCACCGCCATCGCCGATGCGGTCGACTACGGGAAGGCCCTGACGAGCCGCCTCTGCACCGTCGCCGGCGACGTGATGCGTCCGGACATCCTGCGGATACCGATTGGGTCGCTGGCGGAAGAGGTTTTGGCATTCTGCGGCGGCGCGTCATCCACCTACGGCAAGGTTATCATGGGCGGGCCGATGATGGGGAAATCGCTTGGCCGCCTTGACGTCCCGCTCCACAAAGGAGCGAACAGCCTGGTCGTCATCTCCCGCAACGCCGATTTCGCCACCCTGCCGGAACAGCCCTGCATCCGCTGCGACCGGTGCTCCCAGGTCTGCCCAATGCGGCTTATGCCCCAACTTATCGACCGGGCGCAGCGGCGGGACGACCTCACAGCCTGCAAGCGCCTGAAGGCAACCAGTTGCATCAACTGCGGCTGCTGCACCTATGTCTGCCCTTCGCGCATTCCCCTGGCCCGCAATATCACGGCCGCCTCTTCCACGGTCAAAAAGATGAAGGAGTCAGGCGATGACGGAAAATAACGACAAAACGGTAGTGGAGGACGCCCGCCTACGCATCCCCGTCGCCGCTTCGCCCCACCTGCGGGACAAGCCGAGCGACGTGTCGATTATGCGCGACGTTGTTCTGGCCCTTTTGCCCGCGATCGCCGGCTCGATCTATATCTTCGGGACCAGGGTTATTCCGTATTACCTCATATCGGTTGGCATGTCCATCCTCTGCGACTGGCTGTGGCAACGGGCAAAGGACAGGCACTACCGCTTTGATTACAGCCCGCTGGTGACCGGTCTTCTGCTGGCCATGAGCCTGCCCGGCAATGTGCCGCTGTGGTTTGCCGCCGCCGGGGCGGTGCTGGCCATTATCATCGCCAAGGAATGTTTTGGCGGCATCGGCAGGAACATCTTCAACCCGGCCATCTTTGGCCGTGGCGTACTCCGTATCATCTTCGTCGCCCAGATGACCAGGAATATCTGGCCTCGGGCCGAGGTGCCGTACCAGGTGACGGCCGATGTCGTCACCGGCGCGACCCCGTTGGAACTCCTGAAGAGCGGCATGGATTTGGACAGCGGGCAATTGCTCGCCTCGTTCCTTGGCGTAACCGGCGGCAAGATTGGCGAGACGAGCGCGCTCCTCCTGTTGGTTGGCGCGGCGTACCTGTTGTGTCGCCGGGTCATCCGCTTCCGCATACCCGTCGCCATGCTGGGTGTTATCGCCATTATGGCGTTCCTGTTCGGTGGTCGGGGCTTTGCCGGCGGATCGCTCGGGGTGGTTGCCGGTCATCTTCTTGGCGGGGCGTCGATTCTTGGCGCTTTCTATATGGCGACCGACTATTCCACCTCACCCTCGGCCCCGCGCGCGCAATGGCTGTATGGCGCAGGCGTCGGTCTCGTGACCATGTTGTTCCGGTTTTACGGCGATTATCCCGAAGGATTCACCTTCGCGCTTCTGATTATGAACCTTACGGTGCCGCTTTTCGACAGGTATGTCCTTCCCCGGGTCGTCGGGACGGAGGTGAAGGCGGAACAGGAAAAGGAGAAGGCTGCTCGCTAAAGGATCTCATCGCTCGATGTTTTTTGCAGGACGGACGTTCTACAGTCTTTAGGGGATTTCGAGGTTTTAGACTGAAGCAATTAACGCCATCTTTGCAAATGAACGTAGAGGAATTGCCATTTTCCGTACATTTATATAAGAGGGGCAAGCGCGTAGACGAGTGGTTGTCTATGCAGAAAATGGCAGTTCGATAGGAGATCGAGATGAAGAAGGTATTGGCGGCGGTTGCCGCTCTCTTCCTGTCGGCGGGAACGGTTTTTGCGGTTGAAGCCGCTTACTGCGCCCCCGTCAACAATTACGTGGATGTCGTCGAAACGGTAAAAGTTCAGGTGCCTGTCACCACCTACGTCGACGAACCGTACGAATACCAGGCCACCCGCATGGTTCCCGTTCAGCGGGAAGTGCAGGTGCCGACCGGCCGCTGGGTGACCGAAACCAGCACCGTCCCGACCACCCGTACCGTGTTCGAAACGCAGAACTACACGGCCTACGAAACCCAGTACGTTTCTCGGCCCGAAACGCGCATGCGCACCGTCAACCGCACCGTGCGTGAAAACGAAACCCGGTACGTCAACCGCACCGTCTACGACCGCGTCTGTGACGAATGCGGCCGCTCCCGTCGGGTGGCCCGGACCGAGACCCGCGCCGTGGTCGTACCGGTTAACCGCCGCGTCTGCGTCCAGGAACCGTACACCGTCAACGTGCGCGAAGCCGTGCAGGTGCCGGTGACCCGCACCCGCCAGGTGGCCCGTTCCGTCCCGGCGACCCGCGAAGTCACCACTCGCCGTTGGGTGAACGAGACCTCGACCCGCACCGTGACCACCATGCAGCCGGTTCAGGAAACCCGCACCGCGACCCGGAAGCGCGCCGTGACCACGATGCAGGAACAGGAACGCCAGGTCGTCCGTCGCGTCCCGACCGACGCGTGCGGCCAGCCGATGATGTAGTATTCCGGACAATCGGTTATCCGGTGATAAGGTAGGTTGTAGTGATTTTGGGGGATTGCCTTTCGGCAATCCCCTAATTGTTTTTCAGTGTGGCCTGCGAGACTGACAGTGAACATACCCCACAAACTTTCACCACGGGAATAAACAGGCTGTTCGGCCGGGGTCCACGCCCCGAACGGAAATTGCGTGGAGGCCAGGATAGCTAACCGGCTTGAGTTCGGTGCCTTCACTGTTTATTTCCGTGGACCCCGGCCGAACCGCCCGTTTGCGCGCTGGTGGATGTCCGCACGCCGG
>JAJPXZ010000019.1 GCA_021205245.1 Planctomycetaceae bacterium | reverse complement strand
CCCGGCCGAACCGCCCGTTTATTTCGCTGGTGGAGGTCCGCACGCCGGGGTGACGTGTGGGGAAAGATGGAGTGCTTGAATTAACCCGCTACCTGTTCCAGGCATAATCGGTTATTGTATTTCTATTATTTAGAAAGTAACTTACTCTTTTGGAGTAGGTCTATGGTTCTTTCGCAGCTTTTGGAGTCCTACACAATCTTTTTTGTTAACCTTAATCAAGAAATCGGAGAGCATTTTTTCCCATATTTCGCCCATATCGGTGCGTTTTTATAAAACCCATTGCTGTGGTGACGAGTATCCAGTTGAGATCGATGCAGTGTTACACAATAGATATTAAATAGAAAGGCCAGCCCGAAGGCTGGCCTTTCTTAGTTGAATCTTTTCTACTACACTTTTCGGTTCAGACTAGAAGTTGAAGCCGAGGTGCGCGTAGATGGTGTCGGCCTTGGCCTTGGTGTGCTTGTTGCCAGCACGGTCCTTGTAGCTGATCTGCTCGTGGCGGTAACCAGCTTCGAGGTTGACGCCATAGGGCAGGGTGTAGATCAAGCCAGCGTAGCCAGCGTAGCCGGTAGCCTTGTGCCACACGTTACCCTGGTCATTCTTCACCCGCATGTAGTCGCCCTGGGCGAAGAAAGTGAGCTGTTCAGTGATGTCAAAGCCAAAACCGTAGCTCAACACGTCCGAATCTTGATCCTTGATCCAGCCTTCGTTCCAACCGTGAGTGTAGCTCGCCCACAGGTTAAGACGGTTGAAGAAGCAGGGACGATATTCGAAAGCCAAATTGACGGCGGTATTGGAGTTGCTCGTTTCAGCAAAACCTTCCCACTCGCCTGCGTCATTGATGAGAGCGGGTGCGCTTTCGTTGTGGAGACGGCCCGAACGCCAGTTCCAACGACCACCACCGTTCTTGGCATATAGATTCATGACGCTACCAACAACCTTCAGACCTTCAATGGGCTTCCAGGTCAAACGCAGGGTGCCGGAACCAAGGCCGTAGTTGATGGAACGATACTTGGTGTAGCTGCCACTTTCGTCCGCACGGGCACCGTACAGCGCATTACGCGTATCAATCGCCTGAATCAATGAGAGTTCAGCAGAGAAGCTGCCGTCCTGGGTTTCCCAGTAGGGAGTGATCTGCGTGGTGCGGGAGTGATCCCAAGTGGTGTGGGTCGGCATGATGCCACCACCGACGAACATACCTTCACCCCATGCATCGCCACCAGTGAAGTTTTCGGGGCCGGGACCAACACCGTTGTAGTCGTTGACATCGAAGCCGCTGACACCACCCAACTCACCAAGGCCACCAATGCCGATGACGTCGTTGAAGCCATCATTGTTCTTGGTGAAGCTACCAATGGCACCATAAGGCGTGACACCACCAAACTTAAGGGCATCGCGGCCAACCAAAACGCCAAAGCCGGTATTGCAGACGTTTTTCCAACGAATCCAGTAGTTCTGCGCGATACCGCTGACTTCAGTCTTATCGGTATCCTGCAAATCCATCTTCAGATAGGCGTCAAAGTTTTCATTGACGTCAATCTTCACCTCGAGCTTGGCGTCGGAAATACGCATGTCGCCAAACTTGTAGTCGGCAACCTTGACGCGACCATCTGGATTGCGACCAATCAAGTCTGCAGCGACCGGGTCACCAGCTGCGTCGGTATACGCAGGAGCGCCGGTACCAACAACCGATGATTTGATATTACCCGAACGAGCAAAATAACGAGTATTAACAGTACCACCAAGCGTAACAACTGCGTTCTTACGAAGACTCGTGATACCATCGGCGACAACGGATTCATCGCAGGCGGCACCATACATCTTGGCCTGAAGATCATTGAGACGGGCTTCCTGCGCGGCCAATTTGGCCTGAAGGGCGCGAACGTCCATATCTTCGGCAAATGCTATTCCGCCAACCAGGGCGAATATGGCCACCATGGCCAAACCAATACGCTTCATAATCTCCTCCTCCTCGTGGACCCCCAAATTCTCGAGGGCATTTATCCAACCACACTCAAAAATGTTTCCGATAATACTGACAAATCAAATGAATTATTGACGCGTTTCACGGATTCCCCGTCCGCCAGGCGGCAATTTTTTGACGCCAAATGGCGGCGCTGCCTGTCGGACCGCGACTATAACCATTCAATTACCCACCGTCAATGAATTTTTTTTGGGGGTTGGCCGGTTTGACTAAAGAAGGAGGGGATGTTCTGTCGATAACCTCTTAATACTCTGTAACTTCCGATTAAAATGAATCCTTCGCTTTTTTTTGCCCTTTTTACGCAATAAGGCGGGCCAACCCGGTCAGGGTCGGTCCGCCTTGAGTAATGCATAGGTTTTACTGCTTTGTTCTTTTTTACAACTTAGCTACTAGCACGTACCTCACTCGGAATTAACTTAGAAGTTGAAGCCGAGGTGAGCGTAGATGGTGTCAGCCTTGGCCTTGGTGTGCTTGTTGCCTTCGCGGTCCTTGAAGCTGAACTGCTCGTGGCGGTAGCCAGCTTCGAGGTTGACGCCATAGGGCAGGGTGTAAATCAGACCCGCGTAACCAGCCCAACCGGTCGACTTGTGCCAGATGTTGCCCTGGTCGTTCTTGACGCGCATGTAGTCGCCCTGAGCGAAGAAAGTCAACTGTTCTGTGATGTCGAGACCAAAACCGTAGCTGAGAACATCGGAATCCTGATCTTCAATCCAGCCTTCGTTCCAGCCGTGGGTGTAGGTGGCCCACAGATTCAGGCGATTGAAGAAGCAGGGACGATATTCGAAGCCGAAGTTGGCGGCGAAGTTATTGTCGGCGGTGTCGGCAGCCCCGAGACCGGCACCCGTGGCGATGTCAAGAATTTCGGGAGCAGCACCCCACGACGTGGTACGACGGTTGTTCCAACGGCCGGAGCCGTTCTTGGCGTGCAGGTTCATGCCGCTGGCAACCAACTTCAGACCTTCAATCGGCTTCCAGGTAAAGCGAAGAGTGCCGGAACCGATACCGTAGTTTGCAGAACGGTACTTGGTGTGGGTATCACGGTCGGCCTGACGCGCATCCTGCATACCATTGATGGTATCGATGGACTGAATGAGCGAAAGCTCAGCCTTGAAAGAGCCATCCTGGGTTTCCCAGTAGGGGTTAATCTGGGTGGTACGGGAGTGATCCCAAATGGTGTGCGTGGGGACCATGTTGCCATTGAGCAGCATGCCTTCACCACCATTGGCGGCGCCACCACCGAGATAACCGAAGTGCGCATTGTCCAGAGCATCATCACGGGGAACCAGAACGTCGCCGGTACCATCGTTGTTCTTGACAAAGCTACCAATCGCACCGTAGGGGGTGATTCCACCAAACTTCAGGGTGTCACGACCAACCAACAGACCAAAGCCGGTATTGCAGACGTTTTTCCAGCGAACCCAGTAGTTCTGCGCGATACCGCTGACTTCAGTCTTATCGGTATCCTGCAGGTCCATATTCAGATAGGCGTCGAAGTATTCATTGACGTCAATCTTGACTTCAAGCTCGGCATCGGAAACATACATATCGCCGTGCTTGTAGTCCGCAACCTTGACGCGGCCACCCGCAGCGTCATTGGACAGGTCCTCAGCCACACCAGGAGCATTATTGCTATACGTCGACTTAATATCACCAGACCGGTAGAAGTAACGGGTATTCACCGTGCCACCGATTGTGACAACCGCATTCTTACGCAGGCTGGTAATGCCGTCAGCAACGTTCTGCTCATCGCAGGACGCGCCATACATCTTTGCCTGAAGATCATTGAGACGCGCTTCCTGGGCAGCCAATTTGGCCTGCAGTGCGCGAACATCCATGTCTTCAGCAAACGCTATTCCGCCCACCAGGGCGAATATGGCCACCATGGCCAAACCAATACGCTTCATAATCTCCTCCTCCTCGTGGACCCCCAAATCTCGAGGGCACTCATCCAACCACATGTGCCAATGAACAAAAAGAATCAGTTCACAACATTCAAATAGGTCTAACGCACCATAAACGGAATTATGGGGCAGATCTCCTTCGCTTCCCCATAAAGCCTTTACGATTATGTACTTATATAGCCGTTTCTCTTTCGGGAGGAGCGGCTTTTTTTGCGTTTCCTCCACAAAAGCCGACCTTCGAAATCCTCGCAAATCCTTCTACCACAAACTCTTTCTCCTGCCTCCCCCATAATTCCGTTTATGGTGCGGTCACTACGGAATTAGTTGGAGCGGGAATCTCATCCGACACTGCGTGAATGAAAATTTCCCCACCAGGAAGCCTCACTATAAACAACCGCCATTCTTCCGTCAATGAAATTCTTGTCCATTTCCACCATTTTTACTGAAGTTCGCACCGCTATACTGCCGATAAACACCTCATACTGCGTGACTTCCGGATAAAAAAAATCCTTCGCGATTTCCCAGGGCAAATCCCACTTTTTAGGGGACTTGTTCCCTCTCCCATACTATACATAGCCTTATTCGGCGGCATCGGTCCGGCAACCAACGCGTACATCGGCGCGGTATTTTATCCACAGTGCCATAACACAGCATAACAAACGTAAAGCGCTCTCTGTATTCAGCGTTTGGCCCCGTGGACCCCGGCCGAACCGCCCGTCTTTTCCGCTGATGAGCGCTCCGACGCCGGGGTGACGTTTGGGAGAGCATTCTTGTCAGTCGCTGGCGAGACGTAGTGGAAGACATCGGTAAAAGGCCCCAAACATGAAAAACGGCCGCGCCTCTGCCCGGCGCGGCCGCTTCACCACTCGTGAAAGCCATGTCAAACAGGCCTATTCACCGACGTATTCCTCATATTCCTCGGCGGTCAACAAATCGCGCCACATCGACAGGTCGGTCACCTCCAAACGGAACAGGTACCCGTCTCCATAGGGGTCGGAACTCACCAGCTCGGGGTTGTCCTCCAGCAACTGGTTCACTTCCACCACCGTGCCGTCCATGGGCGACAGGACCGGCAGCGTCTCGTTTTGCGACTCCACCGTGGCCGCCTCCTCGCCGGCGCTGATCTCCACCCCTTCCACCGGCATGTCGATAAAGCTGACATCACCGTCCAACTCGCCCTGGGCGTAGTCGGTGATGCCTACCGTGACCACATCGTCCTCAAGCATGACCCACTCATGGCGCTTGGTATAACGCATATTGTCCGCGTCGATTACTTTGCTCATCCACCATCCCCCCGCCTTGCATGACAGTCCATAATAGTGCAAAAACCCATGTAAATACGGCCTTACCGGCCGTCCGGCGAATCCATATACAGCCTACACGATAGTCACCCCATTTGCAGCCGCAAGGGTTATTTGTCAAGGTTTTTTCCGAAAGAAAATGGCGGAGGTGGACGACAATTCACAATGCACAATGCACAATTCACAATTCATAATTATAGACCATTGCAGCAATGCACAAGGAGATCCCGGCCGCATAGTGAATTGGATACGTATCGAATAATTGTAAATTATGAATTGTGCATTGTGAATGTATTCGAGTTTGGCGCCTTCATCGCTTGTCCCCGTGGACCCCGGCCAAACCGCCCGTTTCCACCGCTGGTGGAGGTCCGGACGCCGGGGTGACGATAAGGGGAGATGCAGCGTTGATACTTGAAGACTAAGCTGTGGGGTAATATGTATAGGAATACTATGGAGGGGACTAGACTTTCGGCTCGCCCGTGTCGGCGCGCTCCCGGATAGCTTCTTCCTCTTCCTTGCGGATAACCTTGGTTGCGGCTCCGATCTGGATGATGGGGGCGTCTTTCCCTTTGCGGCGGACTTCATCGCGCAGGTGTTTGAACGCATCGCCGTATTCTGTGAATTTATCGCCAAGGTATAGCCGCCGGGCTTCGGCGTCTTCGACAAGCTCCTGGGGCGAACCGTGTTTCAGCACCTTGCCGTTGCGGATAATGTACGCCCGGTCGACAATGGTGAAGGTCTCGAAGACGTTGTGGTCGGTAATAAGGATGGAGATGCCCCGCTCCTGCAGGCTGTAGATAATCTTCTGGATATCTTCGCACGCCTTCGGGTCGACGCCGCTGAACGGCTCGTCCAAAAGGAGGATGCTGGGGCTGGCCACCAGCGCGCGGCAAATTTCCAAACGGCGGCGTTCACCACCGGACAGCGTGTGGGCGACACTTCTCGACAACCGTGCCAGGTTCATATCGGTGAGCAGCTCGACAAGGCGCTCGCGTCGGGCCGAACGGGAGAGGTTCTGCGTCTCGAGGATGGACATGACGTTGTCCTCGACCGTCATGTTGCGGAAAATCGACGGCTCCTGCGAGAGATAGCCCATGCCGTGGCGCGCCCGCTTGTACATGGGCAGCTTGGTAACGTCCTCTTCCATCAGCCGCACCGTGCCGGCCTCGGATTTGATAATGCCCATAACGATGCGGAAGGTGGTGGTTTTGCCTGCCCCGTTGGGACCAAGCAACCCCACTATTTCGCCTGCGCCGACGTGAAAATCCACCCCGTCGACCACACGGCGATTCGAATAGGTTTTAACTAACCCTTTGATATCAAGTAATGGCATAACAGTCCTAATTCATAATTCACAATGCATAATTCACAATTTCACCATGGCGATAGATACACTTTCAATCGCCCGTAATCGTCCTTAGCGTCCGGAGAGGTCTGGATCGCGCGGATCTATGAGTATCCGGCCAGCGGCCTGCAATTGCAAGGCAACGTCGAGAACTTTCTTCTGCGCCGCTTCGACGGCATCGAATCCCGCCCGGCCCGGCGGCTCGATCAGCACTTTGGCCCGGCCCGGACTGACCACCTGCAGCACGCGGTTACGGAGGGCCGGCGCGGCAAACTTCAGGGCCAGCGCGGCACTGTCGGCCGGAGCGGCGGTAAAGACGCGGGCGAGGGCATTGTCGTCGGAGAAGACGAGATCGTCAAAATAAAACATCCTGTCCCGAAGTTGCCTGAACAGGGCCGGATCGGCGTTTTCGACCTGGTGACGAAGCGACGGGCCCGCCTCCCGGAGGATGGCGGCCATAATGGCCTTGCCGTCCATGCGCCTCGCCCCCTGCCCTGCGGCGGGCGCGGACGGAGCCGCTGGGCCGGTCCGTGGCCCGATGACGCGCGGCTGATTGCCGACGGTAATCTCCCCCGGCCTGGCCATGCCTTCGCGCGGCTCTGGCCGTTTCAACCCGCCCGGTTGCGGACGGCGGGCGGCGGGGCGGTCGGTCATGCGTGGCGGAGACGACTGCCTGCGGGTCGGCGACTTGGGAAGCAGCTTTTCCTGCGCCCTGCCGATGAGGTCCAGGAGGCCCGCCTGGGCGAGGGGCGACTGCAGAGGATCGCCAGCCACCGGCGGCGGCGTGTTTGGGAGGGCCGGGCCGTTGATGGGGCTGGTGGTTGCTGTTCGCGGCACCCACGGCATCGGCTTGGGCGGCGGCTCGCGGCGCGTCCGCTTGGGCGGGATGGACGATGTCCGCCTGGGCGTTTCCGGCGTCGCCGAGTGGGCAGGCGACACCGGGTTCGCGGTCCGGGCGGGAATGTTCGCTTGAGCCTGTTGCGTAGGATCGGCCGCCTTTGCGGGAGGCGTATTGATACTCTGAATGGTATTTTTCAAGGCGTCCTTGAGTTTTGACCCAAGGTTGGCGAACGGCGACGGCTCGGCCGCCTGCTCTCGGCCCTGACCGGTGAGGGCGGTATCGCCGCCTCCCGGAGTCCTGGGTGACGGGGCGGACTCGTAGGGGTTTGAACCCGGTGTGGAGAGACGAGGCCTTGCCGGTTGGGACGGGCGCGGAAGAGGCGTTTCTTTCGCGACAGGCGGCTCGGCTGGCGGTGTCGGATCCGCTGCCGGTGACGGTGCGGCTGGTTCGCCTGGAGCGATTACCCCTGTCTGGCGATTGGTTTTGGCGTTTCTGATAATGGTTTTGACGGTGGAGACGGTTGTGTCACGCCGTTCGGGCGGGAGTTGCCGGGCCGCGCGCATGGCCGGCAGCATCGCGGCTTGCATTTCGTCGGGAAAATAGGCCAGGATTTGCACCACGGTCGCCTGCGGCAGGCCGGTCAGGACGATGGCGGCGTCCTCGAGCGGAAGTTTTTCCAGCAATTTGTAGATTGAAGCCGGTTTGGCGCGCGTCAGGAATTCGAAGTGGTTGGCCATTGCGTCCCCGGAGCACATGGTTGCGGCGGTTTGTTTCGAAATTGAGTGTGTGGCAAGCGCCATCATACAATGTGGGCCTGCCGGGCAATTCCCCCGGGTCGATCTTCCGTATCCGTACACCCAGTGTCAACCTCAATCGTAAATCCTGGCGGAAGCGGCGATGCTTTTTCCGCATTGCCGCACCACATCGCGCAGCCACGCGTGGGCGGGATCGTCGTCGAAACGGGCGTGCCAGTGCATGGTGACGGCGAATCCCGGCAGGGTAAATGGCGGTTGCCAGCGTTGCAAATCCCACCCCCCCTCCATCACGTCGAACAACCGCTCCGGCTCGGTGGCGAGGAGGGAAGAATTGGCAAGGACGAGCGGCGCGGCGAGAAAATGCGCCACCGTCACCCTGACGTCGCGGCGCGCGCCCGCCTCGGCCAGGACCGCGTCGATCATGCCGAAAGGACTGCCCGAGGTGGAAATCTGCACATGTCCGGCGGCGAGATAGCGTTTTTTCGTCATGGTTTTGCCAAAGACGCCCCGGCGGGCCGCGCAGACAAACCGTTCCTCGAACAACTCTTCGCCCTGAATATGCGGCGGCGGCGCGGGAAAATTGCCCACCACCATATCGACGCCGCCCTCGTCCAGCAGCGCCAGCCCGGTGGCGTAGCCGCAGCTTTTGACCCGTAACCGCACGCCAGGGGCTGTGGCGAAGCGTGGGAGAAGCTGCGGCAGCATCACCACAGACGAATAATCCGCCATCCCGAGGACGAATTCCCGCGCGCTGGAAAGCGGGTCAAACGCTTTCCCCAGCCGCAAAGCGGCTTCCGCGCCCGCCACGACCGGCCGCACCCGCTCGGACAACTGTTCGGCAAACGGGGTGGGGTCGAGTCCGCGCGGGGTGCGGACAAAGAGGGGATCGTCAAAAAGCAGCCGCAACCGCCGCAGCGCATGGCTGACTGCCGGTTGGGTCATGCCGAGGCGCACGCCGGCGCGGGTGGCGCTCCGTTCCGACATGATCGTGTCGAACACAATGAGGAGGTTCAGGTCAAAGGCGGCGATATTATCCATATTCATGCAATCCATACTCTATATGAATTGGCCTTATGGCAATAGATTTCTAGAATTATGACTCAGGACGGCCGCGGACGGCATTGGGCTTCCGCACCGTCCACACGAGAAAGGAAACGAACCATGAGTGAATCACGCTATGAACGGGGCCTGGAAATGCTCCGCCGCATCGACGGGTCCGACGGCGAAGCTGTCGCCGCCAGCCTGCAGGACATCGCCCCCGACTTCGCCACCTACCTGATCGAGTTCCCCTTTGGCGATATCTACTCACGCCCCGGCCTTGACCTCCGCAGCCGCGAGATCGCCGTCGTCGCCGCCCTGACCGCTCTCGGCACTGCCCAGCCCCAGTTGAAGGTCCACATCGGCGCGGCCCTCAACGTGGGCTGCAGCCGGGAGGAAATCCTCGAAATCATCATGATGATGGCTGTTTATGCCGGTTTTCCGGCAGCGTTGAACGGCATTGCCGCCGCGCGTGAGGTGTTTGCGGCCCATTCCGCCGAGTAGGAGGTTTCAGTAAGCGGTCCCATGGACGACGGCATCGACCGATGCCGTCGTCCGTCGTTACGCCACCCGATTTTTATACAACCGGTGACAACCCTGCCCGTTCCTGCTATACTTCATGTATGGTGAACCACATTCCCAAAGAGTGAAGCCAAGCCAACCCCGGCCATGCATCTACCATACAAGGACATAAATATGGAATTGAACCATCCGCTCAAAAACCGGCCGTTCCGGCCCCAGGATCTGAAGCCGGTGTTCCGAGCCGCCAAGTTCGGCGCACTCGGGCTGTTCCTCCTCGCCGTCATCGCCGCTTCCGGCATCTTTATCTGGACCTCGTGCCGCATCGAGCCGTTGTCGGACCAGATCGCCATCCTTATCCGCAAGACTGGCGAAAACCTCCGCCCCGAGGAGATAATCGCCACCCGGCCGGGCCAGAAGGGTATTCAGCTCGAGCCACTGGCGGAAGGCCGCTATTTCTACAACCCGTATACGTGGGATTGGCGCTTCGCCCCGGTCACCACCATCCCGGCGGGACGGCTCGGGGTCATCACCCGCCTCTATGGGCTGGATCTGCCGGCGGGCGAAATCATCGCGCCCCAGGGATATAAGGGAATCTCCCGGGACGTCCTCAGCCCGGGTAAATACCGCATCAACCCCTATGCCGAAAAGGTCGACGTCTTTGACGCCATCACCATCCGTCCCGGCCACGTCGGCGTCGTCGCTCACCTGGAGGGCCAGGACCCCATCCACGGCGACATGCCGGACAATATGAAGAACGTCTTTATCGTCTCCGACGACGTAAAGGGCGTGCAGGAAAAGACCCTCGGCCCCGGCACCTATTACCTTAACCCCTATGTCTACGCCGTGACCGAGGTCAACCTCCAGTCGCAGCGCTTCGCCCTTCAGGGCGAGGACGCCATTGCCTTCCTCACCCAGGACGGCTTCCAGGTCGTGGTCGAAGGCACGCTCGAGTTCGCCGTCACCCGCGACAACGCGCCCCGCCTCACCCACCAGGTCGGCGACATGGACGACATTCTCAAGAAAATCATCCTGCCGAAGGCGCGCGGCTTCAGCCGCATCGAAGGCTCGAAACACCCGGCCATCGACTTTATCGTCGGCGAGACGCGCCAAGGCTTCCAGGACTCGCTCGAGCAGCACCTCATCGCCCAGTGCATCCGTTGGGGCGTGGAAGTCCGCTCCATGCTTATCCGCAATATCACCCCGCCGGAAGAGGTCTCCGCCATTATCCGCGAACGCGAGGTGGCATTGCAAAACCAGCGCAAAATCGATCAGCAGATAGAACAGGCGCGCTCCCAGGCCGAACTCACCCGCCAGGAGATGCTGGCCGAGCAGAACAGCGAACGCACCGAGGCCGAGACAATCGCCATCCGCGCCCGCATTCAGGCGGAACAGGAACAGTCGGTACGGCTGACCGAAAGCCAGAAAAAATTGGATGTCGCGCGCATCGAGGCCGAAGCGGCCAAGCTTCAGGCCGATGCGGTGATGATCAAGGCTACAGCCGACCGCGACGTCGTGGAAATGCGCAACGTCGCCGAGGCAGCCGTCACCGGGGCCATGGCCACCGCCTTCGGCGGCGGCGACAACCTCGCCCGCTATACCCTCTACAAAAAGACCGCGCCCCTTATCGACGCCATCATCTCCACCGATCGCGCCCCTGGCCTGGGCGGAATATTCAATTCGTTCCTGCCCGGCACCACGACACCTGTCGCAGGCGAATAATTTACTTACTCACCGTTTTAGACGGAGCAGCACATGGACCTAAAAGACGCAGACGTCACCACCATCACCACCGAAAACCTCGCGAAAAAGCGATTCCGCTCGCGCCGCCTGGGAATCTTCTCCACTCTCATCCTCGTCGTCCTCGCCGCCTGGGCGGTGTGGTCGTGGGGATTTTGCCGCTTCTACGTCGGCCCCGGCAAAATGGCCGTCATCATCGCCAAGACCGGTTCGGCATTGCCTCCCGGGCAGATTCTCGCCAAGCCCGGGCAAAAGGGCGTGCTCGAAGACGTGCTTGGCGAAGGCAGACACATCTGGAACCCGCTTTTCTACGATTGGCAAATCGTCGACGCCCTCTATATCCCGCCGGGCAAGGTAGGCGTCATTACCTCGCAGGTCGGCGAAAACCTGCCCCAGGGCGAGTTCCTCGCCGAACCGGGACAGAAAGGCACCTGGCGCAAAGTGCTGGGGCCGGGCTGCTACCGCCTCAACCCCATCGGCTATGCCGTCGACGTGATTGACGCGGTCTCGCTCCCGCTCGGCTTTGCCGGGGTGGTGACGAACCTGTCGGGCGAAGCCGCGCCGGAAGGGTTGTTCGCCCAGCCGGGTCAAAAGGGCGTCCGCGCCGACGTTCTCCAGCCAGGATTGTACTACATCAACCCACGCGAATACGAGGTCTCTGCGGTCGAAGTCGGCGTCAACCAGGTGTCGTTGGTGGGCGAATCCGGGGGCGTCGTCCTAACCAAGAATGTGGTCATGGACGAAAACAATCAGCTCCTGCAGCGGCTCAGCCAAAACCTCTTGGATGACCAGCGCCGCCGCCGCGAGGAATACAGCCAGAACGCCGCTGCCACCGCGCCTTCGCCTCGCGCGAAGAGCAGCATGGACTATGTCGAAGAATTAATGGACGATCCGGGCGCACCCGCCCGCCGCGCCTTGTCGAAAAGCCTCTCTTCCACCACGGCCATGCGTGTTGCCCAGGGCCAGATGCCGATCATGGAGCGGGACGTGCCGCCGGCCTTCGTCCTCAACCAGTTTGTCAATTTCCCCTCCCGTGACGGCTTCGACATCAGCCTCGACATGACGGTTGAGTTTGAACTGGAACCCCAGCGGCTCGCCGCCATCTACCGCGACTACGGCGATCTCCCTGCGGTGGTGGACAAAATCCTCATGCCGCAGATTCTCTCGGTCTCGCGCCTCAAAGGCTCAGCCTATCGGGCGGTGGACTTTATCGCGGGCGAAGGGCGGGAAAAATTCCAGAGCGATCTTACCGATGCCCTGAAAACCTCGCTTGGCGACAAGAACCTGGTCATCCACAGCGCCCTTATCCGCCACGTCAACGTGCCGGAGCAGATCCTTGACCCGCTACGGGTGGCGAGTTTGTCCAAGGAGACCGACCTGACCAACAAGGAAAGACAGAATACGGCGAAGAAACAGGCTGAACTCAACCGCGAGATGTCCCTCATTCGCCAGAGCGGACAACGGGTGGCGCAGGAGACGCAAAAGCTGAAGGCCGAAATCGACGCCGAGAAGGAGCGCACCGTCGCCACCATCTTCGCGGAGACTGGACGCCGGGTGGCGGAGATCGACAAGATGACCGCCTCGGTCATGGCTGAACGCACCATCGCCCTCGGCCGCGCCGACGCCGATGCCAAGCGTTTGGTTGAGGAAGAACGCGCCAAGGGCTTTGGCATGCAGGTGACCGCCTTCGGCCGCGAGGGCGGCGACTACGCGTTGTACGAGTTTGCCCAGCAGCTCAACCCGGCGATGCGTATCACCCTTATCCACGCCGGCGAAGGCACGTTGTGGACCGATCTGAAGAACGCCGGCATGGCGGAATTGGGCGGCGCGGCAAGCATGAAGAAATAGGAGAAACGCTTGCCTCGATGGAAAGGTTGCTGTAAAACGTTTTGGAATTTACGGTAACCCTTTGACTCAGAATGCTGGAGAAACAGATGGCAAAAACAGCGGTGGTGGTGCATGGCTTGGGCAATATCGGCAAGGCGGTTATCGAGGCGGTTGAGACATCGCCGGATATGGAATGCGTGGGCGTGGTGCGGTCGCCGTCCTCGGTGGGGACAAAAAAGAACGACCTCCGCGGCCTCGCCGATTATCCCGGTCTCGATGCCTTGTTGAAAACCGGCGCGAAACCGCAGGTGGCGGTTATCTGCGGGCCGTCCCGGCTGGTGCCCGAGGACGCGGCGCGCTACCTCGCCGCCGGACTGAACACGATCGACAGCTTCGACATCCACGACCGGATTCCCGATGTCCTGACCGCGATGGATGGCCAGGCGAAGTCGGCCGGGCGCGTCGCCGTTACCGCCGCCGGATGGGATCCGGGAACCGACTCGGTCCTCCGCGCCCTGTTCGAAGCCATGGCTCCTGTCGGCGTCACCTTCACGAACTTTGGTAGGGGCCGTTCGATGGGCCACTCCGTCGCCGCCCGCGCCATAGAAGGCGTTGCGGACGCGGTATCGATCACCATTCCCATGGGCGGCGGCCGCCATTCGCGTCTCGTTTATGTTCTCGCGGAAGCTGGCGTGGAGCAGGACGACATCCGGTCCCGCCTCGCCGCCGACGCCTACTTCGCCCACGATCCGCTGGAGGTGCGTTTTGCCGCCGACGCGGCCGAACTCGCCGCTGTTGCCGACAATTCCCACGGCGTGCTGATGGAGCGGGTCGGCGCGAGCGGCTTCGCGTCCAACCAGCATCTCAGCTTTGATATGCGTATCGACAATCCCGCCCTCACCGCCCAGGTGATGGTGGCTGCGGCGCGGGCTTCGACTCGACTGCAGCCCGGGGCGTATACGCTGATCGATATCCCGATGGTGGCGTTGTTGCCGGGTGAGCGGATGACGCATGTGGCGCGGCTGGTGTAGCACCTTTTGGTAATACTGCAATGTAATTAAGCCCGGGATATCAGTCCCGGGCTTCTCTTTTGTGTTGGAGTGCCTGCAATGCAGGTTCCTGGCGTGGATTCCGGCCGAACCGCCCGCTTATAGCCCTGGTGGATGTCCGCACGCCGGAATGACGGGTGGGGG
>JAJPXZ010000148.1:9752-14639 GCA_021205245.1 Planctomycetaceae bacterium | reverse complement strand
CGGCAGTCTTTCCCTTGGTGCGGCTCTCGCTTATCTTGCCATAGTCACCAAGCACGAGCTTACACTTGTTGTTGCGGGCGGCATCTTCGTCTTTGAAGCCTTGTCCGTCATTCTTCAGGTTGGTTCGTTCCGCCTCCTCGGTAAACGTATCTTTAAAATCGCCCCGTTCCACCACCATCTCGAGTACTCGGGCTGGAAAGAGAACCACGTGGTGGTAAGACTGTGGATTATCGGCGTTATGTTGTCGATAATATCATTGGGGTTGTTGAAGATGCACTAACTGATAATTCATAATGCACAATTCACAATGCACAATGAGTGGAAGTAAAACATTGAAAACTCGCTCGCTCCCGCTCGCTGCCCCTGAGCGAGCGGATTATAATGTATTTTTTCCAATAATTATGCATTGTGAATTATGCATTGTGAATTACATAAGGGATTCCATGACCACAACCGAACTCGAACCCGCCGATCTCGCCCGCACCATGTCCTGGCACCGCGCTCGCCTTCTTATGATCGTCTCGTCACTCACCGGTTTCGGCATCATCATGGTCTATTCCGCCAGCGCCCTCAGGGCGGCGCGGGGCGGGTGGGAAATGTCGTACGCGTCGAACCAGCTCCTGTGGCTGGCCGTCGCCATTACCGCCCTCGTCACCTTGTCGCTTATTCCCTATCGGGTGTGGCTTCACCTTCGCTACCCTATGATCCTAGCGTGCTATGCCCTCCTCGCGATGGTGCTGACCCCGCTCGGAACCCGCGTCAACGGCTCCAACCGCTGGTTCCGCTTTGCCGGATTTAACGTCCAGCCGTCGGAATTGGCCAAGATCGCCCTGATCATTGCCGTTGCCGCCTTTCTCGCGCGCATCCCCGACGGACGGCCGCGCTTTTTTCGACATGTGATTCCATTATGCGCCATGGCCGGGATAGCGGTGGTGCTGGTCGGCATTGAGCCCGACTTCGGCACCGCCTCGCTTATCGGCTGCGCTGTCGGCGTGCTGTTGCTGGCGGGCGGGGTCCGTATCTGGCAGTGCCTGCTCTTGGTCACTCCAGCCGCACCGGCGGCGGCGTGGTATGGGTACAGCCGGTTCGAGTATATCGCCAGGCGCGTGCACGACTGGCACGCCGGCGACGCCTACCACACCAACGCGTCGGAACTCGCCATCGGCTCCGGCGGGCTGTGGGGCGTTGGTCTGGGGCAGGGGCCGGCCAAGCTCGATTATCTGCCCGAGGCCCATACCGATTTCATCTTCGCCATGGTCGGACAAGAGACTGGATTGATTGGGGCCTTGTCCCTGGTGGCCTTGTTCGCTATACTGGTCTGGCAAGGCATGGCTATAGCCAGGAGCGCCCAGGACCGATTCGGGTCGCTGCTCGCCTTTGGCTTTACCGCGGTCATGGGTGGCCAAGCCATTTTTAACATGGGGGTGGTGACCGGTTTGCTCCCGCCGAAGGGTATTTCCCTGCCTTTTGTCAGTTTTGGCGGTTCCGGTTTGGTGGTGTTTTATTCCATGATAGGCATCATGGTGTCAGTCACCAGGGGCGTCCAGCCCAGTCCCGAACCCGTCACCGACTTGACGAAGAAATACAAACCCATTCCAGCCTTCAAGGCGGAGACGCTGGAATCCGTACAGTAGCGACTCTTGAAAAACGCGTGCGTGAGGGAGGAACGGCCATGAGAATTTGGCTGGCCGGTGGCGGCACCGGAGGACATATCTGCCCGGGCCTTGCCCTGGCTGACGAAATAAAACTGCTGCGTCCCGAGTGCGAGGTCGGCTTCCTCGGCACCAATGAAGGCCTGGACCGCGAGTTGTTGTGGGGCTCCGGGTACCGGCTGGAACTGCTTGCCGCCGGTCGCGGTTCGCCCCTGAACTGGCGCAAGCCGGTCAACGCGCCCCGCTTCATGTATGCACTGTACCAGGCGTACCGCTTGTTCCGGAACGAACGCCCCGACGTGGTTGTGGCACTGGGCGGCTTTGCCGCCGCCGCGCCCGGCATGATGGCCAGGGTCATGAACATTCCGCTGGTGATTCTTGAACAGAATACCGTACCCGGCCGGGTCAACCGGATGCTGTCCGGGTGGGCGGTGCAAATCCATTCGCAGTTCGACGAAGCAAGGCGCTACTTCAAGGACTCGCCCGCGACGTTCAACGCCAGCGGGTCGCCCCTGCGCGGCCCGTTTTTGAAAATGTGTTCCGAACCGCTCTGCAATGGCGACGCCCTGCTGGTGATGGGCGGAAGCCAGGGAGCGAAGCGGTTGAACGAGGTCGTCGCCGGCGCGGCGCGGCGCATCGTCGGCGAGACCGGCTGCAAACTCATCCACGTCGCCGGGCCGGCCCACGAAAATGAGATTCGCCGCTTTTACGAGACCGCTGGCGTCGAGGCCGAAGTCTACGGATTTTATAATAACATGGAGGAGCTGTATCGCCGCTCCCGCCTGGTGGTGGCCCGTTCCGGAGCCATCAGCCTGGCCGAGCTGGCCGCCGCCGGCCTGCCCGCCATCCTGGTGCCACTGCCTTCGGCCATGGACGATCACCAGCGACTCAACGCGCTGTCAATGACCCTCTCCGGGGCCGCCCTGTCATACGAGGAGACGACGGCGTCGACCGACACCTTCGCGCCTCTGGTGGTTTCGTTGTGGAAGGACGAGCGCCGCCGTTCCGCCATGGCGCAGGAAATGCGCCGCACCGCCAGGCCCGAATCCGGCCGGGAAATAGCCCACGCCGTTCTGCAATTGGCCGAGGGGGCAAAAGGAGCAAAGAAGTAACGTGATATCCCAACCTGAATTTTTACCCACCACCCAGGCCGAAATGCGGGCTCTTGGGTGGGATACCCTTGATGTATTGTTGGTCACCGGCGACGCCTATGTGGACAGCCATTCGTTTGGCGCAAGTTTGCTGGGCCGCTGGCTGGTCGCGCACGGTTTCCGTACCGGCATCGTCGCCCAGCCGAAATGGGAGACGACGGACGACATCGTCCGCATGGGGCGTCCGCGCCTTTTCGCCGGGGTCACCGCCGGCGCACTCGACTCGCTGGTGGCGCACTACACCGCCTTCCGCAAAAAACGCAGCGAAGACGCCTATTCGCCCGGCGGCCGCTCCGGCCTCAGGCCGAACCGCGCTTCGATTGTCTATACGGGAATCGTCCGTCAGGCCTTCCCCGGGTTGCCGGTGATTGCCGGCGGCGTGGAAGCGTCGCTCCGACGCGCCTCGCACTATGACTTCTGGTCCGATGCGCTGCGGCGTTCCATCGTCCTCGACAGCAAGGCCGACGCGGTCCTCTACGGCATGGGCGAGCGGTCCATTCTGGCGTTGGCGCAAATGCTCGACGCCATGCCGTCGCGCCGCCGGGCAAACGAGGCCCTGATGGCCGCGCGCATCCCCGGCTCCGCCTACGCTGTCCACCCGGACAAGATTCCCGCCGATGCCGAAGAGTTGCCGTCGCACGAGGCTATTCTCGATGAAGCCGCGCTCCTCATCAAGGCGACCCAGGCCTTTGAAAAACAGATGCTCCAGGGCGGGCCGTGCCTGGTGCAGCGGTCCGGCGGGCGCGCGGTCGTGTTCGAACCGCCGTCCCGACCCCTGGACGAGGCGGAGATGGACGCCGTCTATGCGCTTCCGTTCACGCGGCGAGCGCATCCGTCCTACGAGGAGCCCATTCCCGCCGTCACCATGATCGAGGACAGTATCGTCTCGCACCGTGGCTGTGCCGGCGGCTGTTCGTTCTGCTCCATCGCGTTGCACCAGGGACGGGCGATTCAGTCGCGTTCGGAAGCGTCGATCAACAACGAGATCGCCGCCATGGCGGCGCGACCGGAGTGGAAGGGCGTCATTACCGACATCGGCGGACCCAGCGCCAACATGTGGAATGCGCGTTGCATCGGTGACCGCGAGAAATGCGCCCGGGAAAGCTGCGTCTTCCCCAAGCGCTGCCGCAATTTCCGTCTCGATCATGAAGGCCAGACCGCCATGCTGCGGCGCATCGCCGCCCGGCCGGAGGTCAACCACCTCCGCGTCGCCAGCGGTGTCCGCCACGATCTGGCAATTGAAAGCGATACCTACATGCAGGCCCTGGTGGGTGAGTTCACCGGCGGTCAATTGAAAATAGCGCCCGAACATGTTTCGGAAAAGATTCTCCGGGGCATGCGTAAACCTCCTCTGAAGATTTGGGAGACATTCCTCAAGTCCTTTGACAAGCTGTCCCGCGAGGCGGGCAAAGAACAGTACGTCATTCCCTATCTCATGAGCGGCTTCCCCGGCTGTACCGACGCCGAGATGGAGGAACTGGCGGCCTGGCTCAAAAAGCGCGGCTGGCATCCGCAGCAGGTGCAGTGCTTCATCCCCACGCCCGGCACCCTGGCGACGGCGATGTTCTACGCCAAGGTCGACGCCGATGGCAGGCCCATACATGTCGCCCGCTCCGACGGAGAACGGCTGCACCAGCACCGCATTCTTATGCCCGAGGTGGGTATTCCCCTACCGAAGCGCGAGGGAGAACCGAATTTCCGCCCCCGGCGGCCGCAGCGCGGATTCGGCCAGGACCGGCGTCCCGGTGGTCCGAGGCCGGATCGCCGACCGCCATCGCCTGGACGGGGCGGTCCTGGCGACCGTCGACCGCGTCCGTCCGGTCCCCGTGACGGGGCGCGGCAGGGCGGCTATGGCAAGCCGGGCGGAAAACCTGCATTTGGCAAACCCAGTTTTGGCAAACCGGGGTTCTCGAAACCAGGCTTCAACAAACCGGGCGGCGATAAACCCGGCTTCCGCAAGCCTAACGACAGGCCGGATTCGCGCCGTTCCGGCCCCGGCGGTTTTAATAAGCCGGGTGGTGATACACCCGGATCTCGCAAGTTTGGCGACAGACCGGATTCTCGCCGTTCCGGCCCTGGCGGTT
>JAJPXZ010000148.1:0-9652 GCA_021205245.1 Planctomycetaceae bacterium | reverse complement strand
GGATCTCGCAAGTTTGGCGACAGACCGGATTCTCGCCGTTCCGGCCCTGGCGGTTTCAATAAACCGGGTGGCGACAAACCCGGATTCCGGAAGCCTGGCGACCGGCCGGGCCGTCCCGGCGGGTTCAACAAACCGGGCGACGGCAGACGCGGCGGTCCTGATCGCGGTGGGCCGCGCGGCAATCGCCGTCCTGGTCCGCGCGGCGGCGGTAACGCGCCATGACCCTGATCGCCGCCAACAACATTACCAAAAGTTATGGTGGACACGTTTGCTTTGCTGACGTGTCCTTCATCATTCCCTCCGGTGGTCGCGTCGGCCTTATCGGCCCGAACGGCTGCGGCAAGACGACGTTGTTCCGCACCCTCGCCGGTGAGGAGGACTATGACGGCGAATTATCCCGCCGCCGTGGCCTCGAGATCGCCAGGCTGGAGCAGTCGCCCTCGTTTCCCGACGGGGCGACGCCCCGGTCGGTGATGGCCGACGCGGTCAAGCATTGGAAAGATCTGGACGACGCTATCGATACCCAGCGCGAAGCCTTGGCCGATCTCAGTGGTGCCGAACTCGATGCAGCCATGGCACACCTGGCCGACCTCGAGACTCGGCGTGAAGCCGGCGACGGCGAGTCCGCCCTGCGGCGGGCCGAGGCGTTGCTGCGCGGCGTCGGTTTGGGCGAGACCCATCTCGACCAGGACATGAACACCCTCTCCGGCGGCGAACGCTGCCGTGTCGCGCTGGCGCGGCTGCTTGTCAACGAGCCGGATCTGTGGCTCCTTGATGAGCCGACCAATCACCTCGACCTCGCCGGCATCGCTTTCCTCGAGCGCTTCCTCCGAAACAGCGCCGCCGCGTCTGTCGTCATTTCCCACGACCGGCGTTTCCTTGACCAGGTTACCAACCAGACCTGGGAGCTGGAGGGCGGCCGCCTGCTTATCTACCCCGGTAATTACAGCCAGAGCCGCGTGCTTCGTGAAGAACGCCGCACCGCCCAATGGCGTGAATTTATGAAGCAGCGCGAGTTCATGCGCCGCGAAGAAACTTTTATCAACAAGTGGCGCGCCGGTACGCGCTCGCGCCAGGCGCAGTCGCGTATGAAACGGTTGGCAAAGGTCGAAGCGGTGGACGAGCCGCAGAACCAGTCTCGCCTTGCCGCCCTCAACCTGCAACTCAGCCGCCGCCTTGGCGATAAGGTGCTGGAAGTCGACAAACTTGACATTGGCTTTCCCGGCCGGACGCTTGTCAACGGGTTGACGCTGGAACTCAATCCTGGCGAAATCATCGGTATTGTCGGGCCGAACGGCATGGGCAAGACCAGTTTGTTCCAGACCCTTCTCGGCAACCTCGCCCCGTTGGCCGGCAGCTTTGAATGGGGGCCGACGGTGGAGACCGGCTGTCTCGGCCAGCACGAGGTGTTCCCGGACGAGACGCGCACGCCGTTGCAGTATCTGCAGGACTCCAACCTCGGCGCCGACGACCAGGACCGGCGGGACAAGTTGGGCGCAATGCTCTTTTCCGGCGACGACGCCTTTAAGCCGGTTCAGGTGCTGTCGGGCGGTGAGAAAAAACGGCTCATGCTCACGCGCCTTCTTCTTGAAGGTCACAACGTTCTGCTCCTGGACGAGCCGACCAACCACCTTGATATCCAGAGCGCCGAGGCGGTGACCCTGGCCCTGTCGGCCTATCCCGGCACTGTCCTCGCCATCAGCCACGACCGCTATTTCCTCGACGAAGTGGCGGACCGGGTGCTGTGGCTGGAAGGGGGCGAATGGCGGGTTACCCGTGGCGGCTACGCCGAAGCCGACGCCGAACGCGAAGCCAGGCTGCGATCGCGCGACCGTGACCGGGAACCCGCACGCGACCGCGAGCGCGACAAGGCACCAGCCCAGCCGCGCCGTAATGAGATGGAACGTCCCGCCGCCACGGGGCAGTACAGTGGCTGGCGCACCGGCAAGCTCGAGAGCCGCATTATCCAGAACGAGGAACGCATGGCCGAGATCCACGCCGCCTTCGCCGACCCGGCGGTTATGCGTGACGGCAACCGAATGCGTCTCCTGCAGAACGAACTCGCCAAAGTCGAGGAAGAGCAATCCGTACTGGAAGATGAATACGCCCGTCGCGGCTAAATTCCGAACCGCCCAAAAACCGGAGCGACTATGCTGGCATGTCGGCCCATGCTCTGTTTTGCCGTTGCCGTGATGACGGGCATCATTCTGGCGCGGTATTGGCCGGGCGGCGTGGGGCTTGTCCCGTTCGGCTGGCTGTTGTTCCTCGCGCTTTTCCTGTGGTTTTCCCGTTCCCGTGAACGCACCGCTCCCGAACCAAACCTTCCCGAAGGCTATGCGAACCACATTCTGGCGCGCCCCGGTTGGGTTGCCCGGCGTGGTCTCAACCGCTTTATTCTGATCGCCTGTTTTGGCTTAGTCCTCTTGGGTATGATGCGCCAGGACGCGTGGCGACGCTCGCGGGAGGCAGTGCATTTGCCGGAACGGCACTGGTTCGACGCCATGATGGAAGCGACCGCGCCGGTCGGCGATGTCGCGAGCGGTGCGCGCTGGCGAACATCGGTACGGCTCCTGACCGTCGACGGCGTGCCGCTGGCAAAACCCATCCCGCTGCGCGTTCTCGCTTCCAACGGCGAGCCGGTGCGCCGGGGTGACTTCATCAAAGCGCGGCTTCGCCTGTACGACGAATCGCCGCGCGCCTATCCGGGTGCATTTGATTTTGCCTTCTTTCTTGAGCGGGACGGTCTCGTCGGCACGGCGGAGGTCGTGCAATCGCGGCGTCGCGCCGATAAACCGTCCATGACTGTCATCCCGAACCGCACCATGCCGTGGCATATCGCACTGCGGCGGTTGGTCGACGACATTCGCTTCGCCGCAATCGACGCGACCCTCCGTTACGGCGGCGACCAACGCGGAATGCTTGCCGCCATGCTTTTCGGCTATCGGAGCGATATGGACGCGGACGTCCGCGATTCGTTCCGCCGGGTGGGGATTGGCCATGTGTTGGCCATCTCCGGCCTGCACGTCGGGCTGGTGGTGTGGTTGCTGTGGTGGTGCTGCGGCTGGTTGTCGTTGCCGCGCCGCCCGCGCGCCGCCGCTTGCCTTGTTCTCGCCCTGTTTTACCTCGGGCTCACCGGCGGCCAGGTTGCGGCGACGCGGGCGACTGTCATGGCGGTTATCTATTTGGCCGGTGTTGTCCATGGCCGCAAAGGCGATATGCTGAATTCGCTTGGCGCAGCCGCGTTCCTCCTCGCCCTCCTCAACCCTACCGCGCCAATGGATGTCAGTTTTCAGCTCAGCTTCACCGCCGTCATCTTTATTTACATTGCCCTCACCCGCCCTGGCGGCGGCGACGAGCGGCCCCGCCAGCCGCCTCTTAAAAAACGGTCCCGTTATCTCACTGCGGCACGGCGGCAGCTTGTTTCCCTGACGCGCCTCAGCGTTGCCACCTGGCTCGGGTTGTACCCGATCATCGCCATGGTGTTCAACCAGGTCAACGTGATGGGCCTACCCATTAACATCGTGGTGATTCCTTTGATGGGTGTTGTGCTTGGCTGCGGTTTGCTGCTGCCGGTTTTGGGTTGGATACCGGGAGTGGCGTGGGTGCTGACCGCACCCGCTCGGCTTTTGACCACCCTTGCCGTGTGGGCCGACCAACCGGCGTGGTGGTCCTCCTTTGCCGCCCACGCACCGTCCGGCATGTGGGTGGCTGTCTTCTTCGCCTTTGTCGGTGTTTACATGCTCCGAGGCATGTTGCCTGCAGGCAAAAGCCGCACGATGTTGACCGCCGCCTCGTTGTCGGGCGTGGTTATCGGCCTGGTTGGCGTTACCTTGAGCATGGGATCGCTGCCGCCGCCAGTGGGCGGACGGCTGACTCTGATGCCTGGCGCTGGACTCGGAGTCGTGGTGGCGGAGTCGCCGGGAGGCGGCATGGCGCTCATCGGCACCATGCGCCGGGGCGGGTTGAACGAAGCCGGCTGGCTCCACCATCTGCATCGCGGCGGAACGGTGTCGGTCGTGGCGATCGGTAAAACGACGCAGGAGGATATGGCCCCGCTTGCCTATCATTATCCCATCACCACCTTCGCGACGCTGCCGCTAACGCGCACGGCGGATGTCGGCGCAACAACCGATTGGCAAGCGGTCGACGGAGTCGAAGGCGTCGAATTCGCCCTGCACCGGGATCATCGCGGCAGGGTCGATGCACTGGCGGTGCGGGCCGGCGCGGCGTCTCTCTGCGTCGTGCCGTCCGCAAGCGTGCGGGGCATGGCGGCGGCGTTGCATCGCTTTTTCCCAGACGGGCCGCCGGGCATAATAGCCCCAACCTTGCTGCGTGCGACAGAAGCACCCACCGGCGCGTTCCCGTGCCCGGTGGCGGTCAAAGGCCGGGCCGATTGGCCTCTGCCTGAAGGCTGGTTTTATCGGAACGAATACGGCGTGCTGGTAGTGCGTGAAAGCGTGGTCACTGGTTACGACGGATCCTCGTGGCGGATGTTGCCGCGCAGGAGCGCCTCTGTTTCAAGTGCAACAGACTCGGCCAGCCTCCGGCGATAAGAGGTACAGAACGGGCAGACTTCTGTCGCGTCGTCCACCCGGTAACGAATCCCGATGCGCACAGGCTCCAGGATCGAAAAGCGGTATGTCTCTTCAACCGCGATGACGTCTTCCAATCGAATGCTGACGCGCTTACGCAGCGCTGCCGGCTTCAGAGTCACTGTCCCTGCCTCCGGCTCTATCCGAATTCTGCTTGTCTGCAACTGTTGGAAGACCGCGTACATCGCAAGTGTGATAAAAACCAGCGCCCACGGCTTGAAGGGCGACGCCATCAGGATGGCGAAACATACCACCGCCACCAGAATAAACGACGGCGCGGTACGGCGCTCATATCCTCCATCGATTTCCCGATAATGGACATGGCTGTCTGGTGCCTCAGACTCTGGAGATTCGGACCGGATCGCCTCTAGCAGAATGGGGAGGATGGTTGTCTCGAGGTGTTTCCGGTCGTCGTTGTCGGGCGGTTGCGGGCGGGTCAACGCCCAGCCTTTGCCGAAGCGGTGGCCGCGCCGCGTTATTTTGTAGGCCACCGACGCGTTGGCGTCAACACCACGCGAGACCCGGTCTATTGCCCCAACGTCTGCAAAAGGTATGGGCTGTTTTTCGCCAAAGAGGTCGGCGTGGCGGATAACCTTGGCGTCGTTGTCGACAATTGTCTTCTGCGAAAATCCCACGACGGCGCGGAAAAACATATCGCCGGTCCACAGGAGAATCAGCACTTCCAGAATAATGCCGCCCATGGCATAGCCGGAACCGAAGCGGTGGAACGGCAGAGTCGCGAGCAACGCGACCAGAGATGTCGCGAAGAGGAAGAACCCGCCAAGCAACGGGCCGAATCCCGCACGCACGCGGAACTCGACCCGGTTACCTTCCACCATAATCATTTTTTGTGCCGATGCGCGCATCGCCTTACCGGCGCGTGGCTGCGGGGACACGGAAAATCGCCAGCCACATGATGAGCCAGAAAACGAGGAACACGGCGCAGACGATAAACAGCTTGCCCGCACCCCAACTGATCGCCAGTGGCACGGCCAGCGACGTCCAGATGCCGCCGCCCATGATCGGCTCGTGCAGCAGTTGCTTGTAGCCGAAGGCGGAGGCGGCCACGGTCTTCGATTCCGGATCGACGGTCCGCAGCAACAGCAGGCCGGTGGCGGTCACGCCCATGGACTGACCGAACTCGGCGATGGACCGTTCGAACCATGCTTCCTTGAACATGCGCGGCGCGACAAACATGACAGTGAACACGTTCCAGACAATGCCGGCAATGCACAGGAGCAGGAGCGGCTGCCAGTAGGCGACGACAAATTCGATACGGATGGAGGCGACGGCGGACACGACCAGGAAGTCCAGGGCCGTCCCGGCGATGCGCTGCATCTGCCCGGTGTCGGCGATGACGTCGGTGTTGGTCTTCCGGAGGAACGCCTGGAGGATAAGGCCGCCAATCATGCACAACGGGAACAGCGGGAAGCTCTGTAGTACATGCGTTTGCTGTACCGAATCGGGCATGAACTGCTCGATATAGGACAGGCCCATTTTAAGGAAAAAGCCAAAGAGGATGGCGATGCCGATGAGCGATATATGCAGGGCCAATGAGTCGATGGAATCCGGATAAACCGTCTGCCGCCCGGCGGCGGGCTGGTTCTTTTCCGCATAGACGCCGAT
The DNA here is from genome assembly GCA_021205245.1 of Planctomycetaceae bacterium. Classification (GTDB taxonomy): domain Bacteria; phylum Planctomycetota; class SZUA-567; order SZUA-567; family SZUA-567; genus JAJBSZ01. Next base: position 3,434 of record JAJPXZ010000148.1, on the reverse strand, counting down.
CTTCTCCAGCTTGGACTGATCCGAATAGGTGCGGATGTTGGAAATATAGCCGCGCCGGGCAGCCACGTTCACCATGATCATGCCGATGACGATACCGAAAATCATGCCGACGGTGGCAACGGTGTAGCCAAGGTCCTTGCCTTCGGGCCAGCCGAGTTGGGCAAAGGTTTCGGCCAAGCCGCCCACGGTGCCGTGTCCGCCTTCGAAGCCGATTTCAAGCAGGTTGCCGAACACGGCCGGCACGCCGAAGAACGGGCCAAGCAGGAGGATGACCATGCCGAGGCCCACCACATACTGACCCCATGCGACGATCTGGCCAAAGCACATTTGCGGCGCGGCCAGGTGCCAGGCCTTGCGGACGCCGCCGGTCGCCTCGACGCCCAGAAACAGCGACGCGAAGACGACGTTGATGAGGAAGCCGGGGAACGAACTCCACGACGAGTACCAGGCCGACGATACCCCGCTGCCGATCAGGTTGATGAGGAGCAGGCCGACCAGTCCGCCTATCACCGATGCGGGCAGATAGAGGCGCTGGAGGACGGGGATAAAAGTGCGGAGAATCTTCCCGATGACGAGCAACAGGCAGATGCCGCAGAATGCCATAACAGCGTTCATGCGTGTTTTCCCTTTCGCTGTGGGTGAAAAATTTTGCGAAGGGATAATACCGCGATTTGACGCTCCGCGCCAGTTGAAACATCGGGAGTGGTGATTAGCTGGTTAAGAATTCGGAGATATCGCTTGCTTACAATGAGTGCAGCCGCTTGCGCCACTGGGCCGCGCCCTTGCCGCCGTGCCGCATGATGGTGTATTGAAAACTGTCGACCAACGCCTCGCACGACGCGCTCAGGATGTTTTCGGAAACGCCCACCGTGCCCCACGCGTCCTTGCCCTCGGTCGATTCGATAACCACCCGCACCCGTGCCTCGACGGCGGCCTGCGCGTTGACGATATGGACGCGGTAGTCGGTCAGGCGGAAATCGTCGAAGAACGGATACACATGTACCAGCGCCTTACGGAGCGCCAGATCGAGGGCCGCCACCGGGCCGTGTTCCGCCTCGGAGGCGGTATGGAGCTGTACATCGCCGATTCGCACCTTGACGGACGCTTCGGACAGCTTCGATCCGGCGCGCTCCTCGGTCGAGGCGCGGAACCCCACTATTTCAAACGCCGGTTCATACTCTCCCAGCATTCGCTTCACCAACAGGACAAACGACGCGTCCGCGTTCTCGAACGCATAGCCGGCGTTTTCCAGTCGCATCACTTCTTCGAGAACGGTTTTTTGTTTTTCCGGGTTTTTCGAGAGCGTCGGATAGCGCGCGATAATGCTGGCCCGTCCGGCGAGTTCGGAAATAAGAATGCGCCGGCTGTTCCCAACCGCCTCGGGTTGGAACGCCTCGTAGGTTCGGTCGTTTCGGAGCATTGCCGACACATGCAGTCCGCCCTTGTGGGCAAAGGCGCTGTCGCCCACGAACGGCTGGCCGTCGCGCCTGCCGAGGTTTGCCAGTTCGTAGGTGAAACGGCTCGCCACCGTCAGCTTACGGAGGTTGTTCGCCCCGATGCAGCGCTTGCCGCAACTGAGCTCCAGCACCGGCACCACCGAGCAGAGGTCGGCGTTGCCGGTTCGCTCGCCAAAGCCGTTCATGCAGCCCTGTACCATGCCGGCTCCTCGGCGTACCGCTTCGACCGTGTTTGCGACAGCCATGTTTGCGTCGTTATGACAATGGATGCCGATGAGCGCACCGGGGAACTCCTCTCGCACTCGCCCCACCACGTCGGCGACTTCATGCACCAGACTGCCGCCGTTGGTGTCGCACAGCACCACCGCGTCCGCGCCGGCTTCCAATGCGCTCCGAAGCGTTGCCAGCGCATAGTCGGCGTTTCTCTTGAAGCCGTCGAAGAAGTGCTCGGCGTCGAAGAAAACTTCCTCGAGACGTTTCTTGAGGAATGCCACTGATGACCCGATCATGCGGAGGTTGTCGTCCAGCCCCACCCGGAGCGCGTCGGTGACGTGTAGATCCCATTCCTATCCGAAAAAATAAAAAAACAACGCGCCGGCGCGGAGCAGGTTCGCGAGGTTCGCGTCGGCGGCGGCGCGTTTGTCGGCCCGCCGGGTCGACCCGAACGCCACCAGCCGGGCGTGCTTGAGCCGTTCCGACCGCATGGCCTGGAAAAACTCGATGTCTTTCGGATTGGAACCGGGCCAGCCGCCCTCGATATAATGGAAATGCAACGCGTCCAGGGCGTGGGCGAGGCGCAGCTTGTCCTCAAGTCAAAAGCTCACTCCCTCCCCTTGCGAGCCGTCGCGAAGGGTGGTGTCGTAGACAAGGATGCGGTTGGCGCGTCCTTTTGCTTGCGGTTTAAAAGCGGTCATAATAGATGTTGTCCCTGTGCATGCCCTTTTCGGTGAGCAGCTTCACGCACGCACCGATCATACCCGGCCCGCCGCAGAGATATCCCTCCATGCCGCTCGCGTCGCCGATGTACTTGGCCACCACGTCCGTCACCAGGCCGTAGTCGTCGCAGAGGGGAAACCGTTCGTCGCCGGAGAGGGCGGGGGTAAACCGGAACCAGTCGTTCCGGTCCGCGATTTCCCGGAACAGGTCGACATAGTAGAGGTCTTTGGGGTAAATCGCCCCGAAGAAGAGGTGCACCGGCCTGCGGACAGCGCTATCCAGCATGTCCTGAATCATGCCAAGAAATGGCGACAAGCCCGATCCGCCGGCGATCCACACGCACGGCCGGTCGTTCTGGCGCAGCCAAAAATCGCCGTAGGGACCGATGATGCGGAATGTCTCGCCGATTTCGGCCTGCTCGAACAGGTACGGCGTCATGACGCCATTCGGGGTGCGACGGACAATCAGATCCACCTTGTCCACCACCCCGCTGGAGGTGGAGAATGAGAAGCAGCGCATGACCTGTACCCGCTGTTCGGGGATTTTCGCGACCAGAGTGACGAACTGGCCTGACTTGTGGGGGATGGAATCGCCTTCCGGCAGGGTAAAGCTGAAGCGCTTGATGTCGTAGGTAAGCGGGATAATTTCGTGCAGCACCGCCGTATGTTCGCGGGCGTCGAAGACGTATTCGGGAATGTCGATCGCGACGTCGCCGAGGAGACGCAACTGACACGCGAGGCGCTTGCCCGCCGCCCGTTCGTCTTCGGGGATGAGCCGCACCTCGCTGTCGGTCATCAGGTCGGCTTCGCCCTGCTTCACGAGCACTTTGCACTGGCCGCATTTTCCCTGTGCGCCGCAGCCGGTCGGCAGGAGTATACCGTTTGAGCGAAGGGCGGCATAGAGGGTCATGCCGGTACGGGACTTGATTGCGGTTCTGCCGTTATTGACATCAACGGTGCAGGGCGTGGCCATGATTGTCTCCAGTCGCGGGATGGCGCAACCCGGATCTCGCAGCCGCCGCGCGGCTGCGCCCCTCGGCCG
>JAJPXZ010000124.1 GCA_021205245.1 Planctomycetaceae bacterium | reverse complement strand
CCGGCTGCGCGAGAGCCGACTTACCCGCCTTGCACGGGGCGTCATCCGCCGACCCGGCGGGCTGGAACAGAGGCAGACAATGCGGGCCGAAGCGGAATCGACCGGCTTCTCCCCCGTCTTTGTCGCCGACACCCTCGGGACCGGCTCAAGCCGTAAATCGGCGACCAACTCCCTCGTCTGGGTGCTGGGCCGCGACGTGCCGCACCAGCCGAACAAACGCGAGGGCGGCGTTGTCTTGGCCGCTCGCATCGCGCCCATCTTCTACAACAGCTTCGAGGACGCTGGCGGTTTGCCGCTGATGGCCGACATCGGGTCGCTGCAAACCGGCGACCGCATCGTCGTGCGCCTGGATGCGAAAACCGGTCGCGGCAGCATCGAACGGGACGGCGGCGGCGAGGTGGCATCGTTCACCTTCCCCCGCGCCCTCGCGGACGAATACCGCACCGGCGGCCGCATCAACTTGATCATCGGCCGCAAGCTGTCGGCCAAGGCGGCAGAGATGCTGGGCATGCCGATTCCGGATATGTTCGTCCCCGCCACCAGCCCGAAGCCGGCTCCCGGCCAGGGCTATACGCTGGCGCAGAAACTGGTCGGTCGCGCCTGCGGCAAAGACGGCGTGCTGCCGGGCGAAAGCTGCGAACCGGCGATGTCGACTGTCGGCTCGCAGGACACGACCGGACCGATGACCCGTGATGAACTGAACAACCTGGCTTGTTTGTCCTTTTCCGCACCGATGGTGATGCAGTCCTTCTGCCACACCGCCGCCTACCCCACCGACCGCGACAAAAAGATGCAGGCGAGCCTACCCAAATTCATGCAGGACCGAGGCGGCGTCGCCTTGAAGCCGGGAGACGGCATTGTCCACTCGTGGCTGAACCGGTTGCTCCTCCCCGACCGGGTCGGCACCGGCGGCGATTCCCACACCCGCTTTCCGCTGGGCATCTCCTTTGCCGCCGGGTCGGGCCTGGTAGCGCTCGCGGCGGCGATGGGCTTTATGCCTATCGAAATGCCCGAGTCGGTGCTGGTATCGTTTACGGGCAAACTTCCCGAAGGGATTACCCTCCGGGACGTCGTCAACGCCATCCCGCTCCTGGCGATTGAACAGGGGCAGCTCGACCGGCCCGGCACCGGCAATAAAAACGTCTTCAACGGCCGCATCATGGAAATGGAAGGCCTGCCCGGGCTGACCGTGGAAGAGGCGTTCGAACTCGCCTGCGCCACAGCCGAACGGTCGGCCGCCGCCTCGACCGTGGCCCTCGATGTCGACCAGGTAGCCGAATACCTCCGCAGCAATGTCTGCCTGATCGAGTCCATGCTCCAGGACGGGTATCAGTCGGCCGACGCCCTGTCGAGGCGCAAGGCCGAGATGGAAAAGTGGCTGGAGAATCCGTCCCTCACCCGCCGTGACGACAACGCCGATTTCGCCGCCACCGTCCCCATCGACCTCGCCTCCATCCGGGAACCCGCCCTGGCGACGCCGAACAACCCCGACCTTGTCTCGTGGATGTCGGATGAGGCAGGCAAGCCGGTGGACGAGGTGTTTATCGGCTCGTGCATGTCGAACATCGGGCATTTCCGCGCCGCCGCCCGCCTCTTTATGGGGCCGAAAGCGCGCCTCGGGGTCAAGCGGTTGTGGATTGTCGCCCCCACCCGCATGGACCACGACCGCCTCGCCAACGAAGGCGTGTTGCAGTGCTTCGAAAAACTGGGCGCGCGGCTGGAAATCCCCGGCTGCTCGCTGTGCATGGGCAACCAGGCACGGGTTGAAGACAACGCGGTGGTGTTCTCCACCTCCACCCGCAATTTCAACAACCGCATGGGCGCTGGCGCACAGGTGTATCTCGGCTCCGGCATCCTCGCCGCCGTCGTGGCCCGCCTCGGCAAGATTCCCACGCCGGATGAATATTTCCGCATCTACCGCGAAGAAATCGCGCCCTATCAGGCCGAGCTGTCGCGGCCCATGTATTTCCACCGGGAGGGCTAAGCGAGCGTTGCCAGAATCCCTCCCTTGCCGGAAGACGACGACGCCCGCGCGTGCGGGCGTCATGGGCGATATCGGAAAAAGGAGAGAGACATGGCGAAAACTCGGCGACTGGCCCCACTGGTTCCGTTGCTCCTGGCCGCGTGGTGCAGCGTTGCCGCGGCGCAGGACGGCAGCGCGTATGTCGGCTACGGCTGGAACGGCTACCTGCCCGCCATCCAGGCGGAAGACGGCACCCTCATCCCCTACCTGCCAAGCTCGTTCATGCCGCCCGCCGACTACACGGGCGACTACTATGTGGACGAATTCACCGACGCGAAGATTAAACAGCTCTACCTCGACCTGAAGGAAAAGGATCCGGGCGCGGCCGGCAAGGCCTTGTCCGACACGCAAAAGGATATCGACAACCAGTTCCGCTGGACCGGCCTCCTCGACCCGTTCGGTAAAATCGACCCGCACGGCGACGTCGACATTACGGCGATTCGTCGGCCCGGCTATTTCGGCCGCGCGCCCTATCACGAGAACATCGCCCTGGCCGAGAACAGCGCCTGGACGGTGGAATTCACCGTTCCCGCCGACTCCTATGAAAAGACCAAGGGGATGGCGGACGAGATCAAGCTGCGCGGCTGGTATCTGGAAGGTTCGGGCGTACGCGGCCCGGACGGGCGGCTCCACCACGCGCTGGTGGTGCTGTTCGCCGGCTATACCATCGAACTCACCGCTGCCCAGCACCCGGACGATCCGCTCTACTTCTACGACTATGCCAGCAAGGAATACAAGCCCGTCCCCTACCCGAATCCCGAAGGCAGGTCGGAGAAATGGGGCGTCGCACCGTGGCGTGACTATATCTATACCCTGTGGCGGGCCGGCTTCGACGTCTTGACCGTCGACAAGCGCGCTCACGGCATTTCCGGCGGGGCCAATCCACGGAACGTCAACGCCGTGTCGGACGATTTCTTCAGAATGCTGGATGCGCTCGAATCGGGCCAGGGCCTGACCATCCTCGGTCCCGACGGCGTAGTAAAGCGGGCCGGCGACGCGGCGGGCGTGCTCACGCGGGGCTATAGCGCCAAGGAGCTCCCGGTGATGGTGGGCGGGCCGTCGCACGGTTCGATGATTTCCAGCTATGTCGCGCACAAAAATTTCGTCGGCTACGAAGACATGGGCGGCGACATGTCGTTCACACCCGCCCGCGACTACAACATCCAGGCGGTTTTCCTGCTCGGGAGCTTTGCCGGCGGCCCAGGATATCTCGGCAACAAGTCCCGGAACATGGTGGAGTCAATCTACCGGAACGAGTTCGGCATTGTCTACCGGCCGACGTCGGAGGTGCTGGCCAATATCCACACCTGGCCGGCGGCGGTGTTTATCGGCAAGGGCCTGTGGGACGAGCACGAGAGCGCGCCCGGCACCTACGAGACCTACCGCCGCGCCACCGGCTTAAAGGAACTGGTGTTTGTGCGCGGCCCGCACTCGGAAAACGAGTTCGGCCCGGAGAATCTCCAATATATGAAGGACAAGCTGTCCGCGTTCGCCATCGACGCGCTCATCAACCCCGATATGCTGCGGCCGGAATTCACCAGCTTCCGCGAGGCGGTGGAGGCCAGCCCGGATTATTGGGAGCCGTCGTCGTTTACGCGGCAGTGGTAAAAGCGCAGCGCGACGGGTTATACCCATACTGTGAAAAACGGCCCCCAACATGAGTTGGGGGCCGCTGCATTAGTAAGTCACACTAAGTCACATATTGCAATGTCTTAGAAGTCATCCGATTCGTCCAGCGGAATCACTTCCGACGCGTTCAGCATCTTCACGCCACTTGAGGTCGGCGCATGGGACGACATGGGAGCGGGACGCACGCTCTCGAGCTGGCGGACTTTCATCACCTTGCGGGACGGACCAGCCAGGGACGGGCCGGTGTCGCGACGGGCGCCGGCCCTGCCCTCGACCATGCCGACGAGATCATCGACCATGCCGTTGAGGGCGGACGCCTGGGCCGACAGTTCCTCGGCCGCCGACGCCGCTTGTTCGGCCGTCGCCGCGTTGGACTGGGTCACCTTGTCCATCTGCGCCACGGCGGTGTTGACCTGGTCGACGCCCTGGGCCTGTTCGTTCGTGGCCGAGGTGATTTCAGCGATGAGGCGCGCGACCGAGTGCGAACCTTCCTCGATTTCCTTGAAGGAGACATCGAGTTCGCCGGCGATCTCCGAGCCGTTCCTGACCCGTTCAATCGTGGTCTGGATAAGCTGGGTGGTGTCGCGGGCGGCCTGGGCCGAACGGCCGGCCAGGTTGCGGACTTCATCGGCGACGACCGCAAAGCCCTTGCCGGCTTCGCCGGCCCGGGCGGCTTCGACAGCCGCGTTCAGGGCGAGGAGGTTCGTCTGGAAGGCGATGTCCTCGATCGTCTTGATGATACGGTTGATCTGCTCGGCCGAGTCGCTGATTTCCGCCATGGCCTGCGACATGTTGGTGACGGCGGTGGAGCCGGTGGCGATGAGCTTGTTGTTGTTCTGGGTGGTGTCGTTCGTCTTATTGGCGTTATCGGCGTTCTGACGGGTCATGGACGCCATTTCCTCAAGAGCCGACGAGGTCTGCTCGAGGCTAGCCGCCTGTTCGGTCGAACCTTCTGCCAGGCTCTGCGACGAGTCGGAAATCTGCGCCGCTGCCTGGTTGACCTGGGTGGAACTTTCGCCCAGGCTGGCGATGATGGAATTAAGGCGGCGGACGATGGCCGATATCACCACATAGGAGAGAATCGCGCCGATGATAATGCCGATGACGCTGACGATCAGCATGACGATGGTGGTGGTGCGGGACAACTCTTCCGTGTGAATGACGGCGGCGTCCTGTGCGTTACGGACGGCGGCCAGCATGGTGGTGGCTTGTTGCGCCACAGCCTGCTGCCGGGTGACGCTTTCACCCTCAAGCAACTCGGTAGCCCTGCCGTTGGCGTTGGTATTGACGAGTTCCATGATCTGTTTGACGTTCGGGGTGGCGGTGTTCATCAGACCCTGATAAATCTCACGAGCGATGGAGCCGCCTTCGGCCGGGGGCAATTCCTCGCTCAGTCGCTTGGTGAGACCGTCGATACCGGCGACAAGGACCATCAACTCGTCTTCCTGCTGCTTGAAGGTGGCAGGATTATCCGACTCGATATAGCGAAGCAGGCCGTAGCGGAACATGGCGAGATTCAGGCGGCAGCCACGCACCTCGGTGCCGATGGCGCGTACGGCGCGGTCGTCGCTATCAGCCAGAATATCGGCAAGCTGACTCAGCTTCTGGTCGGTGGAGTTCCAGAAATCAACCAGGCCGTCGTTGGCATCCAGTGCGCGCTGTTGGGAGTTGATAAGGGAGAGGTCGGCGATCTGTTGAGTTACCTTAAGGTAATCGCCCCAATACTGGAAAAGTTTGTCCAGGTCAGCCCGGAGCGACTGGACCATCGCCGGGTCGGAGGGCCAGTTCTTCTGGTAGTCTTCCGCCTCGCGCAGCATGCCGTCCTCGGCTTCCTTGAACGGTCCATTAATCAGGTTGCGCATCTCATTGACGTCGGAACTGAAAATAATGCGCAACGTATTGAACCGCCGCTGCATAAGATAGCGGTCAACGGCGGAGATATTGACCGCGCGTTTCCCCTGGCGTCCCAAAGCCATGGCTTCGCTCGATATCTCTACTATGCTGTAAAGGCCGACTCCCATGATGACAACAGCCACCACGATGAGCAAGCCGACAATCAAATAAATCCTCTTGGATAACGACATGGCCCATTCTCCTTGTAAAACCATGGCAAAACGCGGGTATACAGCGCACAGAATTCGCCGCCCTGAAGGACACGCAATTGTAATCCAATCAGGGATTTTTAACAGTATTTTTATAGAAGTAATTAATTTCCGAAACCCGCCCGCCTCAGCCCTCAGCCGTGCCGTGTCGTACCATACGGGAGGGGATTTTCGGTCCATTTATGCCTGACCGACTGTTCAGACCGTTTCGGGACCGGCTACCCTCATCCACACACGAAAAGATCCGTTCCTGGATGGGGGATTTTGGGTAAAGTCAATTACCAGCGCGGTATCCCGATAGAGGCTTTTGTCGCCATCATGACGGAAGACCCCGCCAAATATCGAAAAAAAGCCGCGCCATGCGGGTTGTCACTGCCAATGATAAGAGCCACGAGCGGCGGCGTCAACGTGGATAATTTGACGCCTTAACAACACCGGATGCATACGACCGGACGTATGCCTCTCTGTTTATCGACCAAAACCGCGCTTACATCCATTGTACCATCAATTTTCGCCTCTGCCAGCACCATGTCAAAATAAAAACGTCGTCATATGGGGCTGTTCTTGGACGCTATCGTATAATACCAGCGGCTGTTGTCGTCCAGGCTTGAGGCGATAGTGAAAGATTTCTTCTCTATCCTCATGATGACAGTTACTCTTCAACGCTCCAGTCCAGTTCCGCCGCCACCGACTGGAAGAATTCGTCCAGATTGGCGTCAGCGAGAAATACCCCCGGCCGTGGCCGCATCCCCACCTCGCCCTGGTTGACGATGACAACCTCGCCGCCGGCGATTTCCGGCAGCATCGCCGCCGGGTAGACGGTGAGGCTGGTACCCAAAGCCAGCATCAAATCGGACGCCCCGGCTAACGATTGGGCCTCGTTGAAGTGGCGGACGTTTTCGCCAAAAAAGACAACATCCGGTTTTATCGCTACACCGCATCTGTCGCAGGTGGGGACTTCCTGGTGCTCCAGCATCGCCTCCACTTCACTCCCCTCATACCCTCTGCCGCAGCCGCGACAATGGGCGGTTTCGTAATCGCCATGCATGGGGTAGACGCGGCGCGAACCGGCGCGCTGGTGCATGCCGTCGATGTTTTGGGTAATGATGGTTGTCTCGGGTTTTCGCCGCTCCAGTTCCACCAGGAAACGGTGGGTGAAGGTGGGCCGAATAGTCCCCAGCAGCGATAAAAAATCCCGCGTGAAAGCGTAGAACGGGCGCGGGTCGCGGTCGAATCCGTGTATCTCGAACACCTGTTCCGGATCATAGGCACGGGTGACATAGAGGCCCTTGGGACCGCGAAAATCAGGCACGCCGGCGGCGGTGGACAATCCGGCTCCAGACACGACGACAACACGATCGGCCCCGGATAGCTTGGCGGCACACTCGCCCGGCGTAATGGATTGATAGGACATGTGTCTCCCCCAACAGGAAGAACTTTCCCGAAACCGGTCAAATCGTTTCATTTAATCTTGGATAAAATTGTCTCAAAGTGACGTGCCGCAGGATGCCGGCCGGAAATAAACCCGGCGTCGGGGGGCATAGCCCGCGTTCCTACGCGTCTTCCCCACGATGGACCCACTTTACCAGCAGGTAGCCCAGTCCGAACAGTGCCAACATCGGCAGGCCGAGCATCAGTTGCGTAAACGGATCAGGCGGGGTCATGATTGCCGCCGCGACGAAGATGACGATCAGGACCACCCGCCACCATTCCCGCAGCCCTTCGGGGGTGAGGACGCCGGCCACGCCCAGGGCGAGCATGACCAGGGGCAGCTCGAAGGCGATGCCGAACCCGGCGCAGCAGGTAATGACAAAGTCGACATAGCCGGTGCCGGTAAAGGCGTTTTCCCAGCCGGAGAGCGACTGGTTGAAGGGCAGGAGAAATTCGAGCGCCATCGGAACGCCGATAAAATAGGCAAGCGATGCGCCGAGAAAGAACAGCACGGTGCCGCTCCCAAGCGAGACATAGAGCCAGCGCCGCTCGCGGGCCGTTAGCCCGGGCGCGACAAAGTTCCATACCTGCGACAGCCATACCGGAAGGGAAAGGAACAGGGCGAACGCGAGCGCTATCCGCATCGCCATGACGAGACCGTCGGAAGGACCCAGCGCCTGAAAGCGGAGCAGGTGCGGCGCGGCGCGTTCGAGCGGGTAGATGATAGCGTCCCACAATTTCTGGTAGAGGACAACACCGACCACGAAGAGAGGCACAAATACCGATAGCGAAATGATGAGCCGGCGGCGGAGTTCCTCCAGGTGCGTGCCCATTCCCTTGCCCGACTCTTCATCATCCGGCAGATCCTCGGCCATGCCGACCGACTCGGGCAGCCGGCTCGACGCATGGGTGGCGTTGCCGTCCTCAGGCGTCTCTTGCCCGGGCGGCCAGCCGACGGGAGCGTCGACGAGGTCGATTTCGTTGTCTTCAGGTTTGTCCATGGGAAGGATGGGCGGCGGCGGGTCTCCCGAAAGAGACCCGCCGTTCGCAATTATGCCTTAAAGTTGACCAGCTTGGCGAAAGAATCGGGCTTGAGGGCCGCGCCGCCGACAAGAGCGCCGTCGACGTCGGGCTGGGCCATGATTTCCTTGACGTTCTCGGGCTTGACCGAGCCGCCGTACTGGATGCGGGTGGCTTCGGCAATGTCCTTGCCGCACATCTCGGTCAGAAGCTTGCGGATGACGGCGTGGACTTCCTGCGCCTGTTCGGGCGTGGCGGTCTTGCCGGTGCCGATTGCCCATACCGGTTCGTAGGCGATGACGATCTTCGCCATCTCGGCGGGGGTGAATCCGACGAGGCCGTTCTTGACATGGTCGGTAACGACGGCGGTCGTCTTGCCGGCTTCGCGCTCTTCGAGCGTTTCGCCGCAGCAAAGGATGACGGTGAGGCCGTTGGCGATGGCTGCCTTGGCCTTTTTGTTGCACGTCTCGTTGGTCTCGCCGAAGTACTGGCGGCGTTCGGAGTGGCCGATGATGACGAACGAGCAGCCGCACTCGACCAGCATGCCGGGAGCGATTTCGCCGGTGAAGGCGCCTTCTTTTTCCCAATGGCAGTTCTCGCCGCCGACCATGATGTTGGTGCCTTTGGCGGCGTCGGCCAGGGACTTCAGGGCGGTGGCGGGTGCGCCGATGCCGACGTCGACGTCGGTAGCGCCGGCGACCAGGCTCTTGGCTTCATTGACGAAGGCCACGGCCTCGGCGTTGGTCTTGTACATTTTCCAGTTGCCGCAGATGAAGGGTTTGCGCATCGAATTTCCTTTCCGGATCAGGTAGAAGGCGGTGTGTTGACGCGTAAAATAGAGACAATAGTATGGCCGTTTTTCGGGAAAACGCAATTGTTTCACCCAATTTCATCGCACTGAAATAAACATCCCCGCAGCGCATGGCCGCGGGGGTGATGATTTGGAGTTACAATACCTGCGTGCCGCTATTTGGCGTGTTCCTGCAGGTACTGGATAATGCCCTTCATGAAATCGCCGAGATCGTCCGGATCGCGGCTGGTGATGAAGTGGCCGTCGACGACCAGCGATTTGTCCTGCCACTCCACGCCGGCGTTGACCATATCGTCCTTGATGTTGATGACCGAGGTCGCCTTGACGCCCTTGAGGATGCCGCAGGAAATCGGCAGCCAGCCGGCGTGGCAAATAAAGGCGATCATCTTGTCCTGGTTGTGGAAATCCTTGACCAGCTTCAGGCAGTCCTTGTCTTTACGCATATAGTCGGGGCCAAAGCCGCCGGGGATGACGAGGCCGGTGAAATCGTCGGCCTTGACGTCCTTGTACGCCTTGTCGGCGACGGCAGGGACGTCGTGCTTGCCCTTGACCTTTTTGCCCGCTTCTACGCCGACAATAACCACCTCCGCTCCGGCTTCCTTCAGCCTGATTGCGGGATACCACAGTTCGATTTCCTCGTGCATTTTCGCCAGCAGGATGGCGATTTTCACGTTTTCCAAATTGCCCATATGTTGTGCCTCCCATAATACATTCCCTCGACAATAGCTGTCAGGGAGCGTGGAAGGACAATCCGAAAGTACCGAAAAGAACCGGACTACGGTTCGGATACCGTTTCAGGCGGGAACTCGGCGATGATCTCCTCGTAAAACATGGCGCGCCATTCCTCCGCTTCGGTCCGGTTCATCCGGAGAAGGGCGAGAAGAAGCGGCGCATTCTCGTTTTCGGGATAGGGGCAATAATGGGCGTGAATCCCCTTGATGCCGTTGCCGTCGTAATCGAATGGATACAGACGGCACAGGAGCGGCCGGTCCGACAGGTCCAATTCGCAACCGGCTGGGCCCAGGAATAGACAGTCGCCGCTCGGCTTCCGACGCAAGACGCGGCGGACGCCCGAGGCAAAGGTGCGCCGCCAGGCGGGATCGAGATCCTCGGCCGAGGTTTTCGGCCACGTCATGGCGACGATTTCATGAAAGTCCCGCCGCCCGGTGGCGGCGACGCGTTCCATATCGCCGCTGGTCAGAAATATGCGCGTGTTCTGACAACAGGTGGTACCCTGCCTGGCACAGCGCGCGCAGAGGATCTCCTCGTTTTCTGTGGGGTTCTCACTCATTCCGGCATATCGGGATAGCTGTAGCGGCCGCCCCGGTAATTACGCAGTTGCAATCGGTCACCGTCCTTTCCTTCGACATACTCTGGGAGAATGGGAATCTTGCCGCCGCCGCCGGGAGCGTCGATGACGTAGTGCGGCACGGCATAGCCCGACACGTGGCCGCGAAGATTCTGAATCATTTCCACGCCTTTGGAAACCGGCGTGCGGAAGTGGGCGCTCCCCATTATCGGGTCGCATTGATACAGGTAATACGGTCTGACGCGGATACGCATCAAACCGGTCATGAGACTGCGCATGATTTCGGCCTCGTCGTTGACGCCACGCAGCAAAACCGTCTGGCTGCCAAGCGGCAAACCGGCGTCGGCCAGGCGCGCGCACGCTTCGGCCGTTTCGGGCGTCAGCTCGCCCGGGTGGGTAAAGTGGAGACTCATCCACAGCGGGTTGGCGCGGCGCAGGATTTTCAACAACGACGAGGTAATACGCATCGGCAGGACCGCCGGGGTCTTGGTGCCGATACGGACAACCTCGACATGGGGAATGGCGCGGAGGCTCATGAGGAGCCATTCCAACGCTTCATCAGGCAAGGTAAGCGGATCGCCGCCGGAGATGATGACGTCACGGACCGCCGGGGTTTCGCGGATATAATTGATGGCCTTTTCCCAATGGTCGTGGCAATACCGCTTCCGCTGCGAATGGCCGACCATGCGGGAACGCGTGCAATAGCGGCAATACGCGGAGCAATACTCGGTCGCCAGGAACAAGGCCCGATCGGGATACCGGTGGATAAGACAATCGATTGGGCTTTGCGATTCCTCAGCCAGCGGGTCGACAGCCTCGCCGGGCGAATAAGCCAGTTCGGCCGTGGTCGGAATCATGCAGCGTCGCAATGCGTCGGCCGCGTTATCGGGATCCATTAGCGCGGCATAATAGGGGGTAATGGCGGTCGGGAGACCGGACGCGCCGGCCATGGCCTCGCGCTCGTCATCGGACAGACGGAAGACGCGTTCCACATCCTCGACAGTGCGGAGGGTGTTTTGCAGTTGCCAGTGCCAATTATTCCAATCGCAGGATGAAACGCCGGGGAAATACCGTTTGCGAAATTCGCGCGAGCGATCGCTTTGGACAAAGCGCGGCTTTTCGTGCAACGGCTTGCACCGGTTCGGGGAAGCGGTGTGGCAGGTAACCTTCCACTGGAAGGGATCATCATCCGTAGGAGAGAGGCTTTCTGCATTGTCGATAGACACGTGCTGCCCTTTCTGATGGCCGCATCAACGCGGCTATACCTCTTCCTTTTATCGTATTGCGGCTGTAAGTCAATGCACGAGAACCGGATTTGCCGCAAAATTGACCCGCACACCCACGCGCGCGTTACTTATTTATGTCCGCAACCCCGGCCGTACCCTTGGGTTTGACGTTAAGTTTAACATGGTAGCCCAGTTACGGCGTTTGCCGCTCACGCATGACCACCCGGAGCGCCCGCCCCGGTCTGCCAACCAACCGAACCCGGTGGGCGAGGCGAAGCGGCCACAGCCACACGCCGCCGGCGTGGTCGGCCAGGAGCCTCGGCAATCCTCGCTGGCGGCGCGGCGTCTTCGTGTCAACGAGGATGTCCTGAATCTTGCGGCTGCCTGGCGCGCCGAGCGGACGAAAGCGTTCGCCCGGACGGGGCGCACGCAGCCGCAGCGGCCACCGCAGGGACGACGGTTCAAGCCATTGCACCTCGGGATCCGCCTTGTCGTCGTCCGGCACCGTCCCGGTGCTTGTCACCCACTCGGCCGTTACCTCGAGGCCATAGGCCTGAATCGAAAACGGCGGATCGGGTAGGATAACCTCGCCATAGGCGTCGGCATCGCCCGTGCCGGGGAAAAAGAAGAACAACCCGTCGGATTCGCGCCGCACCCGGAGGCGTCCGGGTAAACATATCGTCTCGCCCAGCCTGCCGCCTTCGGCCAGTTCGGCCAACCGCGACAAAACCGCGCCATACGGGATGCGGACGCCCAACTCGCCTTCGACCACTGACCGAAACGCGTAGAGGAGGCGCTCGGGTTCGGCCAGCGCGTCGTCGTCAATCCTGAAAAACCGCCCGCCGTGCTCGTGCCGAGACACCCGTTCCGCCAATTCGCCGCCGCGTTCGGTCATCTCGCGCTCGGCTTCGGCGATGGCGACGGCACGCTCCAACAGGCGAATGCGGAACCCGGGCATTATCGCCTCAAGGGCGGGAATGATGCGGTGGCGGATGCGGTTGCGGGCATAGCGGACGTCCTTATTCGTCGCGTCGTCCCGCCAGCGCCAGCCCTCGGCTTTAGCGAGAGCCTCAATTTCCTCACGCGTCACCGACAACAACGGCCGCCCCACCTGCACCGCCAGCCCGGGCGGGACGGGAACGCGGGACATCTCGCGCATGCCGGCCAGGCCGCGCCGGTGCGCGCCCCGGCGCAGGTGGAGCAGAATGGTCTCGGCCTGGTCGTCGGCGTGGTGGCCGGTCAGAACCAACCCGCCGTCACCGGCTAGGTCGTGGAAAAACCGGTACCGTAGCGCCCTGCCCGCCTCCTCCTCGCCCATGCCTTCGGCCTTCGCGACAGCAGCGGCGTCGACGGCCCGGGCGGCATATTCAACCCGGAGCGCCTTGGCAAGGTCTCGGCAGAATGCCTGATCCCCATCCGCGGCCTCGCCGCGCTGCCCGTGATTCAGATGGGCGGCGACGATGCGCGTTCCGGGCGGAAAGTGCTCCCGCCACGCCGCGACCAGGTGCACCAACACCACCGAATCCATGCCGCCCGACAAGGCAACGACGACCACGCCCGGTTCCGGGACGTCGGCGAGGATGCGCTGCAATGCGTTGTGAAAGGCTGTTCGAGGCATGGGAGGCCGATTTGAAAAAAGCCTTCCCCTTGGATGGGGAAGGCTCAAATGGTAGTTTGGTGCTGAGGGGCAGAGTCGAACTGCCGACACCGGCCTTTTCAGGGCCGTGCTCTACCAACTGAGCTACCTCAGCGAGGAAGGATACAGTATATGATTTTCGAATACCGTGTCAATCCATTAAATGACGGCGAGTTGTGAAAATTTTGGGCGTACTTCAGCGTCGCCAGGGATCATTTATCAAACTGCCAAGGCCGCCGGTGTCGCGGGTCGGCGGAGCCGGGGTGCGCGGCTGAGTGCGCGGCTGAATGCGGGCCGACGGCGTAACGGGACGGGAAGGCGTAGTGGGGCGCGCGGAGGTCTCGTTCACGGCGGTGCCGCCCGACCCCTGGAGATCGCGGATCAGGTTGTCGGCCTGGCGGGTGATGAAGGCGGTTTGCTGCTCGACAGCCCTGGCGTCGACGCGGAGCGAGTCGAGCACCACGGAAGCCCATTCCTTGGACCGGTCGTAGTCACTTTCCCGGGTGAGGAAAATGGTGAGGATGGCGTAGCCGTTGTCGCGGATGGTGTGGACCGCGCCGACAAAAGGCATGCCGGACGCTTCGGCCCGGAAAATGATGCCGTGTTCATTCCGTTCGCCTTTGTCCTGGACGATATTGCCGCCGCCGAGGGCATTGATGAACGAGGTGGCGGCGAGACGGGCGTAGTCGTCGAGTTGATTGGCCATCTTCGGATTCGGGATGGCGACAATGACCCGGGGCGCGGTCGGCTCGATGCCCTGGGCGATGGTGAGGGTAGAATCGGAGGCATCGATATCGACGTACCAATTGGACGGGACGTTGACGGAATAGAGGCCCTTGACGAAGTTGAGGCGGACAGATTCACCGGCGGCGAGAGGAACGGTTGCGGCGAGGGTGAGAATCAATGCGAGCGCGAGCTTTCGCATGGTTGCGGCTCCTTAGGATGGTCCCTCCCCTTTTTGTGTGTGTCGCTATGCCATGGCTCGTCCCCGCGCGGAGCTATCGATTCTGTTGTCAAAGAGTTTGGGGCGGGGATGGCCGGAACACGTACCGGAGTAACCCACCAGTGGGACGACAGCCACCGTCTCGGGTTCACGCCTGCGGGGGCGTCCTTCACCGAGGGCCGGCACCGATGGCGGCGGGCCGGTTGTGGCGGCGACGAGTGCCGGTATACGGTACCGCCGCCGACGCGGCGGCGGGTGAGGGTTTGACAACGGCTTTCGCGTCCAGGTCCAGCCCCGGACCTGACAGGGGCGTACGCGGCGGGGACGCGGGATGCGACGCCGGGGCCAGGTTGCTATAAGATCCTCCAGTTCACGCAGCGCCCGGCGGAGATACGCCATGATGCGGTCCCAATTTTTCTGGCTGACAACGCCTACGGGCCTGTCTGTCCAGATATCGGCTATGAAGAACCAGCGCTCATGACGACGCGGCACGTCGCACGCGTCGTAGGCGAGGCCGTGGGCGAGGGACTGGATCA
>JAJPXZ010000069.1 GCA_021205245.1 Planctomycetaceae bacterium | reverse complement strand
GGAACGGGCAACGGCGGCCTTCTTCAGCTTCTGTTCGAACAGCATGATGGGAATGCCTGCCGAGATGGAGACAATGGCGCGACCCTTCATGTCGCAGTCCTTTATCTCGTTCACCGCTTCAGCCACGTATTCGGAACGGATGCAGGAGAAAATATACTGCGACGCCGCCACCACTTCGACGTTGCTGGAAGCGGCGTTGACGCCGAACTTTTCCTTGATATGGGCACGGCGCTCGGGATTGAGGTCGAAGATGGTGATGTTCTTCGCCTTGACCAGCTTGTTGGCGAGGATATTGGAAATCAGCACTTCGGCAATTTCGCCCGCACCCATGAACCCGACCTTCTTTGATGCAACAGCCATAATTAGTGTCTCCAGTTTTTTGTACCGTTCGAGCGGTTTCTTATCAAGTGAGCATCTTCGGCGTGCGCCACCACCGAAGATGCTCGGAGCGAGTGCCTTTATTTGCCCGCCATGACCGGTTGCGGTTCGCCCTGCAATACCTCCTCGTCATCGTCGGGAGTCGCGGGCATGCGCTCGAAATTGGCGGCGCTCCGTTCCACTGATCCGGTGATGTGTTTAAAGAGAACGCAAAGGCTGATGAGGATGCCGACCCAGCCGGCGATGGGAATGATGATGTTGATAAGGACCGAGAAGTGCAACTGACCGCCGAAGAGGGCGACAAATGCGCCGACAATGACCATGGCACGGAACTTGACGGACTTTTCTTCCGGTTCCAAGGTCATGAATGGAGCCCAGAGCAGCGGGACGGCGGTGGTGAAGATGCCCAGGACGACGACGACCGAATAGAAAATACCCAGACCGGGGATGATATTGTCGGCCATGCCCAACGCCGGAGCCTGGAGGTGATAAACCTGTTCCATACAGGCCAGCAGCCCCATGTTGATGGCAGCCGCACCGAGAATGAACAGGAAGCCGCCCAGTGATCCGCCAATAATCGCCTCCTTGCGGCTCGACGCTTCTGTGCCCATACCGGCCAGGAAGGGAACCATGAGGATGGTGGCGGCGGTGCCGTTGAGAACGCCGGAAATAATCCAGGAACTGGAGGCCTTGAGCGGCGGGGGTTCGACCGAGGCCAGGAACGCGTCGGCCGCGGGGACATTGCCTATGTACATAATGAAGTTGATGAAGCCGACCGCCACCGCCACGATAATGATGATCGGGCCGATTTTCCCAAGCACAGCCACCATCCGCTTCAGACCGAGAAGGACCACGATCAGCGTTCCAACCATGAGGATGACGCTGCCGGTCCAGCGGTTGAGCCCATAATATTCGTGCATCACCGTGCCTGCGCCGGAAAGCATGAGAACATACAGGCAGTAGAGATAGACAGCGCTAAAGACCTTAACGAAGATGCCGATGTATTTGCCACCGTAGACAGCGTAGATATCGGCCGGGTTCTTCAGCATCAGCTTGTGGCCGTCCTTCATTAGCGTACAGGCCAGGTAGACCATGACAATAAGACCGAGGACCAGCGCGCCGATACTTTGCCAGACGCCGAAATTGGTGAAAAACTGCATGACCTCCTGGCCAGTCGCGAACGCCGACCCAATCAGGTATGCCACAATAGCGCCACCAAAGGTCACTACTTTTGAATAGTTGACTTTTTCTCCCATTGCACTCTTCCTCCGCAAATATAACCGAAAATTTTGAGCTGCGGGCCGACGAAACGCCTGCCATCGCGGCGACAATACCGTTTTGGTACATTCCACAAGTCGAAGTTGGGGTCGAAGCGTTTGAGGGTGATGAGAGCCGAAGTCGGCGCAAGGGGAAGCAGGTGCAGGTATTATCTGTCGACAGTTTAAGAGACAGTTAAATCAATCAAAGAGAATCGACTTTTTGTAATATGTATCTGTCGACAGTATAAATGAACAATGCCGTATTGTCAAATTGATTTTTGTTCTTAATTCTCTTGTGAATCCATAAGTCCTTTTCTTTCTACTTTTTATAGGCATTCAAATTCTATCGCGCGAATGCATTTCATATGTTCTTGCTAAATTTTTCCGACGCAATTACGGTCTTGTGGTACACTGTTATCATGGCACAAGAAGGAGGATAAAACCCATCTCTTTTCGCTGTCTTCCAGTCAGCGATTTTTATTCCGCCAAGGGGGTACGATGCACACCGGAACAATCTTCAATATTCAGAAATGTTCGATTCATGACGGACCAGGACTGCGAACCTTGGTATTCCTTAAAGGGTGTCCTCTGCGATGCTTATGGTGCGCCAATCCCGAATCGCAAGGGTTCGGAGCCGAGTTGACGGACAGTCCGTCGAAATGCATCGGCTGCGCCGCGTGTATTCCTGTGTGTCCGCACAATTGCATAGCGCTTGATGCATCCAGCCGCAGCGTGGACTTTTCCCGCTGCGATCACTGCGGCGAGTGTGTCCAGCACTGCCATGCCAAGGCGCTCCAAATGGCGGGGGAGAATAAGACACCGGAAGAGGTGGTCGAGGTCGTGCTCCGCGATAAGGCGTATTACGCCCGCTCGGGCGGCGGCGTGACCTTTTCGGGCGGCGAACCGCTCTCGCAGCCTGATTTCCTCCTCGATGCGGCGCGGCGGTGCAAGAACGCCGACATCCACGTCACCATAGAGACCTGCGGCTGCGGCGATTTTGCCCGCTTCGCGCCGGTTCTGGAGTATGTGGATTTGGTCTTCTTCGATCTCAAGTGCGCCGATCCCGAACGCCACAAAACCCTCACCGGGTTGTCGAACGAGAAGATACTCCAGAACCTGTCCGCCATCGACGCAACCGTCCCGGAAATCGTTATCCGCATTCCCATCATTCCCGGGTGCAACGACGACGACGACAACCTCCAGGCACTGGCTGCCATCATCCGCCCCCTCAGGTCGGTCAAACAGGTGGAGTTGATGACCTACCATGCACTGGGCGAGCCGAAGTACGCGATGCTGGGGCGTACGTACGAACTGCGCGGCGTTCAACCGCCTTCCGCGGCAATCATGGAATATTGCGTCGCCTTGATGAATTCTTCCCTGGAGGGTTCGGGAAAGGTGTGCTTCTACGAAAAGGCGTAGAAGACCGTTTCAGGGGAACCGGCCGGGTGTGACAACCCGGCCGGCTTCTGTTTGGGGAGCGATACCGCCGGTCAGGCTAGAGTGGCGGAACGAGATCGGCGAATTGCCCGCCACTGGCATTCCGGAGCGTGTCCGGGCTCATGCGCAGCACAACCCCCGGCGCGCCCGAGCCGACAACCACATGATTGTGGTGTTGGATTGTCGCATCGATAAAGGTGGGGAAGACTTCCCGCATACCGAGCGGCGAACAACTCCCCCTGACATAGCCGGTGACGTCCACCATCTGTTCCTGCCTGACCATGGACCACTTGCGGCATCCCGACACCGCCGCCACCTTCTTCATATCCATGGTGCTGGTCCCCGCCATGACGCAAACAAAGTATTGCCGCTTGTCACCACGCAGGACCAGGGTTTTCATCGTGGTCTCCAGCGGCTCGTCGATCAGGGCGGCCAGGCGGACGGCGCTATGATCGTGCGGGTCGGGATCAAAATCGATTCTCTCGTATTCTGCCCCGAGCCTCTCCAGGACCGCAATCGAGGACAGCGGCGTCTCGGCCATCGAATTCTCCCTATACCATTCCGCCCTGGGTTGGTATGATTGATCGCATCCTTTGTCCCCTCCATAAGAGGACCAGATATATGCTCACGCTCAGCTTCGACGACACGAGCCGAAAGCCGCGATATGAACAGCTCTACCGGTATATTCGTGAACAGATAGCATCCGGCGCTCTACCGGTCGGCGACAAACTCCCATCGAAGCGAAACCTGGCGAAGCACCTCACCATCAGCCTGAACACGGTCGAAAACGCCTATGCCCAGTTGGCGGCCGAGGGTTTTATTGAAACGGTGGAGAAGAAAGGCTACTACGTTCTCCCCGTTGTCCGAAGAGCGCGGCACACGCCCGCACCCATATCCGCCCCGGAACCACCGGCCACGCGCGCAGCCGACAAACCGTCCGCGTACGTGCTCCGCACCAACGCGGTCGACGCGGCGTCCTTCCCCTTCGCGACCTGGAGCAGGCTGATGCGCGACAGCTTGCGCGAAGATCACACCACCCTCGTGCGGGAACTCCATCCGCAGGGAGACCGGGAGCTCCGTCGGCAAATCGCCGACTACCTGGGCGAATACCGCAATATGCGCCCATCACCAGACCAGATCGTCATCGGCGCCGGCACCACTTATCTCTTGGGAATGCTGACCGAGTTGCTGCCGACATGCAAATTCGCCATCGAGGAACCCGGCTACACCATGCTGGCGCGGACCCTGCAAAGTCGCGGCGCGGCGTTCGAAACGGTTCTGGTAGACGACGAAGGCATGGACCCGGCACGTCTCCGGCGCTCGGACGCGGATGTCTGCGTCGTCACGCCGGCCAATCAATTTCCCCTTTGTCAGGTGATGAGCATTTCGCGCCGGCTGCAGCTTCTCGACTGGGCTGCCGAACGGCGGCAGCGCTATATTGTCGAGGACGACTACGACAGCGACTACCGATATGCAGTCAAGCGAGCTGCGACACTTTACAGAATCGACAAAAGCCAGCGCGTCGTCTATTTCAACACCTTCGCCCGCACGCTGACGCCGTCACTCCGTATTGCCTATATGGTTCTGCCGCCGTCGCTCCTTGACGTGTATCTTCCGCGCAAGCAGCTCTATTCGTGTACGGTATCCGGCTTCGAGCAGCGGACGCTGCTGCGGTTTATTCGCGGCGGCCATTACGAACGGCACCTGAACCGCATGCGGACCATCTACAAAAGACGACGCAATGCCTTCATGGCCGGACTCCAGCCGCTGGTCGACCAGGAGAAGATAACACTCGCCGGGATGCAGGCCGGACTGCACCTCCTCCTCACCTCCACTACCGGGCGGGACGAGGCCAGTCTGGTCAAAAAAGCTGCCGAAAAAGGCGTCACCGTTTTCGGGCTTTCCGACTTCTTCCACAACAAAGCCCCGCTGACAAACACCGTCGTCGCCGGATATGGCGGTCTTGACGAGCAAACGTTACAGCGGGCCGCGGCAGCGCTCTGCCGCGCCTGGCGGTAGTTGATATTCAGCGCCTGGCGAACTTGCGTACCGCTGTCCTCACGATGCGTTCCATAAGAGGAAACAACGCCTGCGCGACCGGGCCGACCAAAAATACGGCAATCACCGTACCGATGCCGATGACGCCGCCCAACAGGCTGCCCGTGACCGCCAGGAACACGTCCAGGCCCATCTTGGCCCACCGATACTGGAAGCGAAACCTGTCCGAAATGATGATGGGGAGGAGGTCGGCCGCTCCCAAGCCGCCGTCCGCCTTGATGAGGAGCGCGTATCCGGCGGCGATGAGGATGGTCCCGAGGACAACCACAACCACCCGGAGCCAAATCGGCGAGGCGGGACCGATGCACCCTCCCAGCAGCCAATGGTAGACGTCGATGAACGGCCCGGCGAAGAACGAACAGACCACAGTGCCTGGCAGGTCATATTTTCTGGCAACAAACCACAAGGCCACCATGATCGCTATGGTGAGCGACGCATGGGCGATGCCGACGCTGATTGCCAGTTTGCCGGCGACGCCCTGGGCAAACGCCGTGTACGGGTCCGCGCCCAAGGCAGGCAGAATAAACAGCGTGACGCCGAATTGCCCAAGCGACAACGCGAAAACCATGAGAACGAGGCGTACCGCCCATTCTCGCGTGGTCCGTCTGGCCGTAAGGCGTCCGGATTGTCGAACCGCTTCGTCGTACTTGTCAATGGCGCTCACAGGACGATTTCATCCCCCGCGCAGAGTGCGCACGCCTCAAAGGCGGGATGCGCCTGTATTCTCTCCCTGGCCATCTCACCGGAACAGTGGGAAAAGCCCAGATGACGAATGCCCTTTTTCCGAAGCGTCTCCACGGTGAAATCGATCCGATCCGACGTTGCTTCGACGAGATGGGTACCACCCCACACGCCATGGACCGGAAGGGCCAACCGTCTCTCCACCGTTTCGACAATATTCAAAATGCCTGGATGCGAGCATCCCACAATAACGGCCACGCCGTCCCCACAGCGGACGGCGAGGCTGATCTCGTCCGCAAACCGGTCCGGTTGTATTTCTCCATCAAGGCGGAGCACATATCTGTCCGGGATTGTCTCGGCCGAATGGCTTCTTTCCGGATTACCGAGTGCCCAGCACCCTGGACACAGTTCCAAAATATCGCCACACACCTCGTGCGTGATGCCGGCGTCGGCAAGAAAGTCCGGCCCAAAGTTCGCCCCCATGCGCGTCAGGCGCATTCCCTTGCGGCTGTACTTGGGCGTAAAGAATCCCGGACCGGTCACGAGCCGCGACACGCCCCCCAAGCTGGCCACAGCCCGAAAGCCGCCGGTATGATCGTAATGGCCGTGGCTGAGCACAACCGTCTCCGCCATAGTCAAGTCCACCCCGAGCGTCGCCGCGTTGCGGACCAGCGCATCGGACGACCCGCAATCGAAGAGGATGCTTTTGTCACCGACGCGGATACAGAGGGACAGCCCGTGCTCATTGGTCAGAGCACGGTGGGACGGTGTGGCATCGTCAATCAGGCAGGTTATCATTGTCATGGCGTACCCTTCTCCCTCCAGAAGCCTGGACGCCCCTCTTCCGCCGAGCGCGGTGCGTCGTATTTCCCGGCGAGGAGACGGCACATGATAATATACACGGCACTACTGAGTCGATTCAACGCCCTGATGATATCGGAGCGCGTCAACTCGCCCGCCTCGTCTGTAAAGGCGCGAATCGCGGCTATCTCCGTCTCGCGGGTGGCGGTTCGGAGTGCGTTGACAGACACGAATGCCTTGCCCATTTTATAATGCGGCACCATATGTTCGACGCCGCAATATTTGGCGGGATTATGGGAATACAGGCGCAGTTCGTCGTGGGAAAGACCGAGCAGTTTGCAGTCGTCGCAGGGCATGCCCGACACTTCGCACATCAAGATGCGGCTTATCGCCGCCATGACGTCCTGAAGGTCGGCGGCGGCATTCGCGTACTGCTCCTCCGCGACGACGCACTGCGACTCCATTGTTTTCGCGGCGAGGGAATCCAGCATACCCCTGAACATTATCCGAGGATGCGTCTTCGGCACCAACTGTCGCCCGAAAAGCTGCGTCATATGTTCGGGCTTTGTTTCGTAACTCGTGCCATTGCCGTCCACGTAACGGGACTCGGTTGTGGTCATGGGGGAGCCTTTATTGTCCACGGCGTTTCACGCCATGTCGTCTGCAAAAATACGGGCAAAGCCTTCATGCACATGGGAGCGGAGGTCGGCGGCGCTGAAATAGAGATGATGAGCCATAAGCTCGGCTACTTTCTTGCCGTCGCGGGCTGCAATGGCGTCGAGAACGCGGCTGTGCTCGCCGATGATCGTGGCCCGTCGACCCTCCTCCTCCAGATTAATGCGCCGGACAAAGCGTATCCGCTCGTTGATATTCCGCATGTATTTGACCCGCTCGGCGTTACCGCCCAACTCGGTGAGGTCGAGGTGGAACTGCTCGTCGCAATCCACCAGCGTTTCGATATCCAGCCCCGCCTGGTGCACGACGATTTCAGCCCAGCCGGCCTGCACGACGTGTATGTCCTCGTCCGATGCAGTGGCGACGGCATCCCGGACGCCGGCCAGTTCCAGATCGGATCGGATTTCGAAAAGTTCGGTCACTTCCTTGACGCTCAGCCGCCGGCATAAAAAACCCTTCCCCGCCTCGAAGGCCACCAGGCCATTCATGACCAATCGGTTCAAGGCTTCGCGCACCGGCGCGCGGCTCATGCCCAAACTCGCGGCTATTTCCACCTCGTTGATCCGTTCGCCGGGGCGGAAGCCATACCGTATCGCCTGCTGACGAAGATATTCGTACGCGCGCTCGACCGCCCGGGCGGAGGAAGCGCCTCCCGCGTCGTCCCATGCAGCACGTTTCTTCGACGGTCGCGACATAATTCACTGTTTCGATCAGGAGGGGGTTTGAGGGGAAGCGGGCTGCGCCGCTCCGGACGAGGATGATCCCGGCTTCGCGACAGCGATGCCGATCAGGATGAGAATCCCCCCGACAGCCTGTGCGGCAGAAAGACGCTCGCCGAGGAAGACCCATCCCAACATCGCCGCCGCGATTGCCTCGATAAATATCACCAGCGACGAAAAGACGGTGGGAAGTCGCCCAAGCGAGACAGTCATCAGCCCCTGCCCCGCAACCTGCGACACGAGCGCGAGTCCCAGGAGCGCCGCAATGCCCCGCAGTGAGACCGGAAAAAAGCCGACGCCGGCATACCACGAATGCGCCGCCGCTATCACCAGGAGGGCTGCGGCGGTGACCCCGGTTTGGATAAGGGTAATCCGCGCCGCCGCGCCGCCCTGTTGGCGGGCGTGGCCGATGGCGAGGAAGTAGAGGCCGAAAAAGAGCGCGGTAATAATCCCGTAGATGTCGCCGCGCAAATACTCCGGGTTGACGCTCATGGTTTTTCCAACCAGTATTCCGCCGCCGACCAGGCACACGAAAACGCCGACAAAGGCGGAGCGCGCTACCGGCTGCCGCAACGCCAACCAGGTGATGCCAATGACGAAAACAGGCATGAGGGTGGCGAAAAAGGTGGCATTGGCCACCGAGGTGCTCAGGATGGACAGGTGCCAGAAAAACAGGTCGCCGGTAAACGCCAGTCCGGCCAGCACGGGATACAGGACGGAGGGTTTTACCGGCGACGCAGTGGCGGAAGCGGCGCTATTGCCCGAACGCAACCAAATCGCAAGAAAGGGAAGGGCCAGTGCCATTCGCCAGAACGCGCTCGCGAACGGACCGACTTCGGCTGCGGCATAGCGGACAAAGAGAGGAGACGCGCCCATGCCGACAGCACCGACAACCAGCGCAATGAACGCGGTGGAAAACGTCAATTCATTCCGCTCCAGGCTTTGCGGCATATCGGACATTGCGGTTCGCCTCTCCCAACGCATGAACGGGTATCGCGGGCGTCTGTACCCTCTCGGCCCGCACCAAAGACCTTCGGCGTGGAAGGGAGGCAAAAACCGTCTCCCGTCCCACGCCGTCCTCCAGTGCAACATCGATTCATTATAACATATCGAACATTTCGATAACCGCGGTAATTGCGAAGTACAAGAGAGCCGGAGTGGCGATGTACTTGTACAGGGCGTCAACCCACGGCCCGTATTTCACCGCAGAGGTCGGGTTGACCCATTCTTCCCGCACCCGCTTGGCCTTGAAAATCCAGGCGCAGTAGATGGCGATAAGCGTCGCGGCGATGACGTACAACAGATTGGCGATAAAGAAGTCGAAGATGACGAAGAAGGCGTCGCTCCACACACACGGAATCGCGCCGACGGCGGCTATGACGGCAAGAATGACGACCGCCTTCTTCCGGCTCCACTTGAAGCCGTCAATAACGGTGGTGGCCGGCACCTCGAGCAGCGCGACGGAGGTGGAGAAGCCGGCGAACAGCAGCGCAAGGAGGAAGAGGAACATCCAGATCATGCCGCCGCTCATATGTTCGAACACTTTGGGCAATACCATAAACACCAAACCGGGTCCGGATTGCGGGTCCAGTCCGAAGAGAATCACGGCGGGCAGGGTCACGAAGCCGGCGATAACGCAGATCAGGAGCTGTGTGATATTGAGGGTGACGAAATCCGTCGCGATGTCGGCCTTCTCTGACAAATAGCTGCCGAAGGTGAGCAGATAACCGGGACCAAGCCCGATGGCGAACAGCGCCATCCCCGCCGCGCTCAGCCACAGGCCGGGCCTGAGCCACTGGCTGAAATCGGGTTTGACGTAAAATTCGATGCCCTCGGAGATGCCGGGCAGGGTGATGATACGGATAGCCATGACAACCAAAATGATGAACAGGCTGGGCAGGAGTATTTTACAAATCTTTTCGATGCCCCGCTTGATGCCTCCGGTGCAGATGACCGCCGTAATCGCGATGATAACCAGCGACAGGCCGTAGGTCAGCGGTTTATTGGCGCTGAAGTTATTATAAAACGCCTCGGGGTCGGCAAGGAAGGGCGCGCCGGCGGCGGTATAGAAGAGATACCCAAGAACGGTCCCGATGACGATGACGTAGTACATGCACAGGCCAAGCGGGATAAATGCCATCGCATAACCAAGTATCCGCGTCCAGCGCTTCCCGGTCATTTTCTCGAACGCACTGGCCGCACCCGTGCGCGTGTACCGGCCCAGGCCGATCTCGCCAAATCCGGCCGGGATGACGAGAATACAGATGATAAAGAAGGCGAGGACAAAAGCGCCGCCCCCGTTCTGAGCCGCCACCATGGGGAACCGCCACATGGCGCCAAGCCCGATAGCCATGCCCAGAAGCGAAAGAATATATCCTATACGGGATCCCCAGTTTTCCCTGTTCGCATCGCTTTTATCCGCGTTGCTACTCATAGCGCCGCTCCTTTCTTATACCTCGTGCTTGTTTTTGAGTGCATGCCCGATGAGAACGGCGCTTCCTCCCCCAAGGACAATGACGTAAAAGGCAATCATGATCCACGAACCGATCGATAACATGGTTTTCCCCTTGTCAAAAAGTCCGACTATTCCGCGACTGCCGCCGGCCGTCTCACGCTGTACGAGCGCGTGGCGTCGAGGATGTAATCCACCAGGCACTCAGCCTGATTGGAACAATTGACGCCGAGGGCCGCGACCTCTTTCGAGACGTCCACCGGCAGATCGCTGCCGTCCTGGTTCTCGTTGATCAAGCCGCCCATAATCAATTTGGCGTTGATGTTGTTCTTCATGAAGGTCTCCATCACCTCCTTGGCGTAGGTCAGGGCGATGCCGTTGAAGGTGCTCATCAACACCACCTTGCTCTCCGTCTCGTGGATGGCGTCCACCAGTTCTTCGGTGGACACGGTGCTGCCGAGATCGAACACCGTGCCGCCCGCCTCGAGGACGATTGCTTTGCATATCTCCTTACCGAACTCATGGACGTCGGTGCTGCCGACTATGACCCGGATTCCTTCCAGAGCCTTGTTTTCCACCCCATCCATATGCTTGATGAGATTGTCCTTCTTGTCGGTGATGGTCTTGATGATGTTGGTGGGACGGACCGGCACGCGGCCGCGAATTGCCGTGCGGACCGAACGCCCGACGCCGAAAGCGATTTCCAACTGCTCCGGCTTGATGCATTTGAGCATGGCCAGGAGTTCGCCCGGATGGCCGATGTCCACATGCATGTCGTCCAGGGCGTTGAGGGTGCGTTCGAAGAAGATGGTGCCACAGGTGACGAGGATTTCCGACTCGGCCTCCACCATATCCCAATTGATGAACTGCGCGTACATCGGGGCTTTTTCAACCATGATGTCGACGGTGCGGTTGGCCTCGATAATCTCCTCGACGGACGGGATGCGCGCCGCCTCGCTGACCGGAATGGGCGTGACCGCGTGGCCGCTCGGGTACTTGTACTGGCCGATGGCGTCGGCGAGACTGAAGGAACTGAGCGCGCCGGCGTTGCGGGCGAAGTCCATGCCGAAGTCGATGGTATTGCCGTAGATCATCGAACCGGGCGTATGGTATTTATTAATCTTGCCCATGGCGCGGTTGAAGATGATGCGGAGGATGGGGTCGCTGAACAGGTTGCCGAAGCAATGCCCCATGCGCGCGCCGGACAGGTCCTCGACGATATAGCGCTCGAGCATGGCCCAGCCGACCAGGTTGGCGAGATCGTGGAACTGGGAGCCGAAACCGTCGTCGAGGTTGGAGTGGACGATGGTGCCGACTTCCGAATACATACCCATAAGCATGAGCGCGCGGACCATTTCGGCGGTGCGATCGCACTCCCGCTCAATGCCGGGATACTCGTACGAATAATACTGCGACACGTTGCCGATGGTGGTGACGCCGGCGGACAGGGCGAGGCGCGCGTTCTCGAACGAGTTCAACGACCCTATCATGTGGTCGCCGAAATGCGGTTGCACCGGCACAACCTGGCCGACGGCCCGCCATTCATCCTCTGTTTCGAAGACAATGCCGGTGCCGACGGTAATTTCATCGCGCAGAGCGCGGGGCACGCCCATCACCCAGTCGAGGGTGACGCCGAAACGGTCGATACTCGATCCTGTTCCGGTCAGGGCTTCGTATATCTTGCGGAAGCCGTCGGCGGTGCTTTCCCACGAATTCCAGCCGATGTGGGAGTGCTTCATGATTTTGCCATGGGCCATGCAATGTTTCTTGTATTCGCCTTCGGACTTGACGTTGTGCTTTTTCATGAACAGCGTTTCGCCAAGCCGCATGTTGTCGAAGACTTTTTTGGCATCGCTGCGCAAGCTCTTGACGTCGGGCAGGTCTTTTTCGTTGAATCGCCGTTTATACTCCAATGCCATAGTCTGTCCCCTTTCAGTCACAGTCGGCTCAAACTGTTTTTCATGATTCGCATCGCCAGGTCGGCGTCGTGCTGCCGAAGGATTCCCGCAGCATAGAAAACATAGCGCGCATCGAGATAAAATTCGGCACTGTCGGGCAAGAGCACGTCAGCGTCCCTGGGATTGGAACAGGCTCGGCGGAGTATCGCACCCGGATCGGCCGAATTTACCAGCGGCCCTCCCGTCCCGATAACCGTGCGGATGGGCGAGACGTTTTTGCCATATTGCAGCGAGGTGACATTACTTGAATGAACGTATTTGATTCGGCCCGAATGACGGCGCGCCGAGACGTGCACCGCCCCTGCCGCGATAATGTGATCCACCTTCTGCTCAAGCGGGCAATCCGGCACATAGTTAGTGTTCTCGACCCGCTTGTGGATAAGCTGGCGCAGGGATTCGGGCGGAATGCCAAGGTCGCCTGCCGTCTTTTCCCAGCCGAGTTCCTCCATCAGGCAAATCGATGATTCCCGCATCCCCATATCGCCTTCGACCGTGCGTCTGGCATAGGGTTCGGGCGAGCCCATAAGGCGCGCGCCCTGAAAGCCGGTCTGCTCCACATAACTGTGGACGTCGGTGGTCGCACCGCCGATATCCACGATCATGAGTGGACCGACCCCTTCCTCCGAACTCGTCCCCAGCGACAATAATTCTCCCGCCTCAAGGACGGCCGCCGGCGTCGGCGTCAGCGGCCCGTCGAGCCGCGCCTGCACGCCGGAAAGCCCCTTCATGTTGACGATGGTTTTCATGAACACGTCGCGGATAATGCGCTCCGACGGTTTTGTCTCCAGTGCGCCTACCCGGGGGATGATGTTGTGGACGATGAAGCAGCTTTTCTTGGCCTGGAGAAAAAGGCTCCGGACCGTCTGCGCCATGCGGCTGTTGCCTGCATAAATAACCGGCGCGCTGACGGCGCTGGCCGCCAGCATGGTCGCGTTGTGCTCGACAGATGCGGTGCTGCCGTCCTCGTACCCGCCACAGAAAAGGATTATTTCGACATTCAGTTTTTCGAGCCGTGCCATATCCTCTTCAGTCAGCTTGCCGACAAAGGTGCCGAGGATCTTCGCCCCCGCCCCGAACGCCGCGTTGCGGCCGGCGCTGGTGCTGAGCGTGTGGGACAGCCCGATAACCGCCATGCGGAGCCCGCCGGCGGCGCTGCTTGATGCAAGCTTGCAGGAACGTTCGAATGCGTCCGCACCAATCGCGCAGCGTGCCGATTCGAAACACTGCTCCAGACAAATGGTGGCGTCGCTCCGGACGGTGGACGGAAAGCGGGCTGTGTGGACAATATCGCCGGCTTGCCGGTCCGCAACCGAGAGCTTGGTAAAGGTGCTGCCGAAATCGAGTAGGACGAAATGCCTCACAATACTTACATCTCCGGAAAAAGGGTTCTGCGGGATTTCCACGCGCGCGATGGCTGGAACCTCATCATATGGATACCCGTACTGTACCAGATCCCGGTACATGCGCGAACCCTCCACTTGCTGAATGGAGGAAGGGAAGTATGGAAGAGAGGGAAATAGCCGTTTATACCTTGGCTACGTCGGAGGATGCGTTGTCAGAGGAGGATGATGCGCGAGGCGTTCACTTCCCTTGCCGGCAATCAGGATTCATTGACCCCAGATAAGTGGGGAGCGCTGTACAGCGCTCCCCTTGCGTGCCGCTCTTACTTTGTCTTGAGCAGTTTGACGATTTCGTTGCCACGGTCGCTGCCGATGCCTTCGAAGAACTTGATGACGCCGTCCTTGTACATGCCGGTCTGCGCGTCCTTGATGGCCTTCGGGAGCGCTTCGCGGAACAGTTCGAAGCACTTGATATCCGGGTGCGAGTAGTTCAGGCGGATGTACTCGGTCGCGCCGACATCGCCCAGGCCGTCACCGGTGATTGTGGCTATCTTGTACTTCAGCAGAGCGGTCGAAATCTCCTGCGCCGACACGCCCGTCCCGGAAATGTCAATTATCATGCAGAAGCCGTACTGAGGCTTCACTGGAATCGTCACCCCGTCCGTCTTCGCTACCGTCTCTTCGATGTGCTTATAGTTCCGGCGGATGATCTCCGTCGACTTCTCGATGTAATCGTGGTCCTGCATCGCGGCGAGGGCGGCGTACTGCCCTTCGTAGTTGATGTGGATCTTGGTGATCTCCATCTTGATGAGGAACGTGCCGCGAAGCAGGCCCGGGTGACCAGCCATAAAGCCGACGCGAAGGGCAGGCATACCGTAACCCTTTGAGATGCCGCTGACCGAAATCACGTGGTCCATGGGCGTCTCGGGCGTGTGCAGCGATGCCATGGGGATCTGCTTGACGCTCGGGTCGGTCTGGTGGGTATTGTGGGTCACGTTGTTGAAGATGACGATGTTGTTTTTGCGGGCGATATCGGCGA
>JAJPXZ010000198.1 GCA_021205245.1 Planctomycetaceae bacterium | reverse complement strand
CCCCGGCGTGCGGACCTCCACCAGCGAAATAAGCGGGCGGTTCGGCCGGGGTCCACGGGGATTGACAGTGAAGGCACCGAACTCAGGCGGTTGGTCTCTGTAATCACCGTGCAGCCCCGTGGACCCCGGCCAAACCGCCCGTTTTTTCCGCTGATGCGCGTTTTGACGCCGGGGTGTCGTATGGAGGAAATTTTCGCGTCAGTCATAAAAAAGCCAACAGGTGCGGCGGTGCCGATTTTTCTATGCCCCATTTTCTTTTTTACAAACACCCTTGACATGTCTCGTTCCAGGAGAGTATAGTTGTCTCCTTGAAAAACCGGTGGAGAACCCGTGAATCAATTGCCCGTCGACATTATGATGCGCCGTAACCCCGTAAACGGAATTTCGATTCCGTCCATTATGGCCATTATTATTATGTCCTGCGGGCGAAAGCACACGGCGGGTTCAGGCGTTTTTCACTAACGAGCGCTCGAACAAAACAAAACCCCCTGTGCCTTTCGCCGAGACGGCGAAAGGCATTTTTCATTTACCCATAGCCTTTGTGGAGCCACCATGAACGTCAGAGACATCGAACAGGCGCACGCCACCTTGCACAAGGTGCTGCACGCCATCCCGCTTTCGTCGTCCCGAACTTTTTCGCGGATGAGCGGGGCGGAACTGTTCCTGAAATGCGAAAACCTGCAGAAGACCGGGTCGTTCAAGGTGCGGGGCGCGTACAACAAGATTTCCAAACTGGCCAAACGGGGCGACGTGCCGTCGGTGGTGGCCGCGAGCGCCGGCAACCACGCCCAGGGCGTCGCGTTCTCCGCCTCGACCCTCGGCGTCGAATCCACCATCGTCATGCCTCTCGCCACCCCCATCGCCAAAGTCCGCGCCACCCAGGACTACGGCGCCAATGTCGTCCTCCACGGCGCGTGCTACGACGACGCCTACGCCAAGGCCTGCGAAATAATGGAGGAATCCGGCGCGACCTTTGTCCACCCCTTCGACGACGAAGACATCATCGCCGGTCAGGGGACAGTGGCTATCGAGATTTTCCGCGACATGCCGACCGTCGACATGGTGCTGGTGCCAGCCGGCGGCGGTGGCCTGCTGGCCGGTATCGCTTATTACATAAAAAGCATCAACCCACGGGTCAAGGTCATCGGCGTACAGGCCGAGGGAGCCGACGCCTTGGTACGGTCGTTCCGGGCCGAGCGGCTGGAGTCGACCTCCACCGTCCACACCATTGCCGACGGTATCGCGGTCAAGCAACCGGGCGACCTCACCTTCGACTTTATCAGCCGCTATGTCGACGACATGGTCACGGTCTCGGACGACGAAATCGCCGAGTCCATCCTGCTCCTGCTGGAACGCAATAAAATGGTGGTCGAGCCGGCCGGGGCGGTTTCCCTCGCCGCAGCACTCAGCAAGAAGGTGGAGATTGCCGGCCTGCGGACAGTGTGCGTGCTGTCCGGCGGCAACATCGATGTGAGCTTTATCCACAAGATTGTCGAGAAGGGGCTGATCACCAGGGGAAGGCAAATCAAGTTCCGCACCATCATGTCGGACCTGCCGGGCAGCCTCACCCATTTCTCGTCCATTGTCGCCGCCTGCCGCGCCAACGTCATCATGGTGCAGCACGATCGGCTCAGCCCCGGCTTGGGACTGAACGATGCTATCCTCCACATGGCGTGCGAAGTCGGCGGCCGCGAGCACGGCGAGGAATTATTCCGCCGACTGAAGGAAGCCGGGTACGAAATCATCATGGAATAGTGACAACCGGGCCCAGGTTTTCATGGTTTTTGATATCGCGCACCAGACCGAAAATCATGAATATTCCCTCCGTCGTGGCCGTCGCCGCGCCCTCATTAACGAGCACCATGACAGCGGTGTCAAAACCGTTCCCACGAATCGCCGGCATCGTCCGCGCATTTCGTGCCGGCGTATTTTTTACGCTGTGCATAGCAGGGTTAAGACCATACAATACTGCCATCCATCAGCGGTTTTCGACCATTTTCCGCCCCATTCGTCTCGGAGGAGGTTGCGGCATGAACACAAAGGAAAAGGCCACCCAGGCCATACGCGACGGCAAAACCGTTCTCGGCATCGAACTCGGTTCCACCCGCATCAAGGCGGTTCTTGTCGGCCCCGACCATTCGCCCATCGCCTCCGGCAATTTCGACTGGGCGAATAAATTGGAGAACGGCGTCTGGACCTACAGCATGGACGACGTCTGGACAGGCATGCGGAGCGTGTACAAAAGTCTGGCCGATGACGTGCAATCGCAGTATGGAGTTCCCCTGGGCGGCGTCGGCGCGATTGGCATTTCGGCCATGATGCACGGCTATCTCCCCTTTGACAAAGACGGCAAGCAGCTCGCCCAATTCCGCACCTGGCGGAACACCACCACCGAAGAGGCGGCGTCGGTTTTGTCGGACCGCTTCGACTTCAATATTCCCCAGCGCTGGAGCATTGCCCACCTCTACCAGGCCATCCTCAAGGGCGAGTCCCACGTTGCCGACATCGCCTTCCTGACCACTCTCGCAGGTTACGTCCATTGGCGGCTGTCTGGCGAAAAGGTGCTAGGCGTCGGCGACGCATCCGGCATGTTCCCCATTAACAGCGAAACGAATGATTACGACGCCGTCATGTTGGGCAAATTCGCCTCCATGCTCGAGGGGAAAGGCTATAACTGGAACCTCCGGGACGTCCTCCCGAAGGTTCTCGCCGCCGGCGACGCGGCTGGCAGCCTGACGCCGGAAGGCGCGGCTCTGCTCGACCCCACCGGTGGCCTCAAGGCCGGCATTCCTCTTTGCCCGCCCGAAGGCGACGCCGGCACCGGCATGGTTGCCACCAACAGCGTGTCGCCCCGTACCGGCAACGTCTCGGCCGGCACGTCGGTCTTTGCCATGGTCGTGCTGGAAAAAAGCCTGTCCAAGCGGTATGTCGAAATCGATATGGTCACCACGCCTGCGGGCGCGCCAGTCGCCATGGTGCATTGCAACTCCTGCACCTCCGACCTCGATACCTGGGCGAATATGTTCACTGAAGTCCTTTCCGCATTCGGCAAAGACGTCGACAAGACGAGCCTTTACCAGACCCTCTACCGTAAGGCGCTCGAAGGCGCGACCGACGGCGGCGGCATGCTTTCCTACAACTACTATTCAGGCGAACCCATCACCGGCATTGAAGAAGGGCGTCCGCTTTTCGTCCGTCAACCCGATTGCCCGATGAGCCTCGCCACCTTTATGCGCGTGCTTCTCTATTCCACCGTCGCGACGTTGAAAATCGGCATGGACATTCTGGACGACGAAGGGGTGCGGCTGGTGAAGATGCTTGGCCACGGCGGTCTTTTCAAGACCAAAGGCGTCGGCCAGGGCATCATGGCGAATGCCCTCAACGTCCCGGTCGCGGTGATGGAATCGGCGGGCGAAGGCGGGGCTTGGGGCATAGCGTTGCTGGCCGCGTACATGCATGGCAAAAAGGGAGGCGAATCGCTCGAGTCCTTCCTCGCGGATCAGGTGTTTGCCGCATTCAAGGAGGATTGCGTCTCCCCCAACGCCGAGGACCGGAAAGGTTTCCTCAGCTTTATGGAACGCTACCGCCAGGGACTGGCAGTCGAAAAGGCTGCGGTCGAGAACCTGCGGTAAAAAATATCCAAAAGTGGAAAAATTCTGCGACATGGTCGGAGTGTCCATTTTATCCCCTGCCCTGCGGCGGGGGATATTTTTATGTCTTCTCCAAAATAAAACTTGACCAACTAGACCGACCGGTCTACTATAACACTATCATTACCGAACAGCGAGGGGTGAAAATGCGTGAGTCGCTCGATTCAAAAACGGCGCTGGTGGAGGCGGGGATGGATCTTTTTCTCGCCCACTCCTATCAGGGCACAGGCATAAACGAAATCCTCAAACAAGTGGGCGTGCCGAAAGGTTCGTTCTACCATCATTTCACCAGTAAGGAGCAGTACGCTCTGGCGG
Organism: Planctomycetaceae bacterium; assembly: GCA_021205245.1. GTDB lineage: Bacteria > Planctomycetota > SZUA-567 > SZUA-567 > SZUA-567 > JAJBSZ01. Next base: position 48,347 of record JAJPXZ010000198.1, on the reverse strand, counting down.
TCATTGCCCGCTACCGGGAAAAGCTGGAAGAAAATATGGCCGAGACATTTGGCAAAACCTCGCTCTCGCCCACCAAACGGATTGTCGCTTTCATGCAGCGCATTATGCGGGATATTGTCGACTCGGATTACACCCGGGGCTGCCCATTCGGCTCGTTCGGACACGAGCTGTCGACCATCTCCAACACCCTCCGCCAGCCCATCGAGGAGGCCTTCGCCGCCATACACGCCACACTGACCGATTGCATTAAGAAAGGCGTACAGGACGGTTCCATACGCGGCAACGAAAGTCCGGCCCATATGGCAACCTTCCTTATGGCCGCAACCCAGGGAGCGATACTTATGGCGAAAGTTAAGCGCGACCGCTCACCACTTGACGAGGTTCTGAAGAGCGCCCGCTTATATCTTACACCGTAGTAAACTATTCATAAATCTGTTTCCGCTAGCCGGGTAAGGGTCCGTCCCCATGGGGGATGGAACAGGGTTGGTATCCCTTTTGAAAGGATAATCGTATGAAAACGGTATGTGCGCGTTTGGCCATGGCGGCCATCTGTGTGGTGGTTATGGGAACTGTTCAAGCCGCCGATATCCAGGCGGAGAGAGTGAATGAGGATTCGATTGCCCAGGTCACTGCTGTGGTTGATGCCTACATCGCAGCGCTCCAGAGCGGCGATACCGACGCGCTGCGACAGATCTACCTACCCGAAGCGAGTTATTACTTTTTTCGGGACGGCAAACTGACCGGCGGATCCATAGACATTCTCTATGAACAGACCAACGGAGTGCGTATTCCCAAGCCGATTGTCTATGAAATACCGTCCGTGAGTGTTTCGGGACGCATCGCCTGCGCCAGCCTCGATATAGTGGATATGATGGGGGTGCGCATTTATGATATGTTCACCCTTGTCATGGATGACGATGGGGCGTGGCGGATGGCCAGCAAAGTCGCGCGGCGGCCGTGATAAATAGTATCGTCCCCGGCGACGCAGCCCTCCCCCAGTTTGGTTGGATGGCGCGTCGCCGGGATGGTGTCTTAGCATTCGCCAGCCATCTCGGTCGCCATTGCCGTCCATTCCCACAATCGTTTGGGATCGTTGAGAACAGTCGAAATATCCTTCATGATGATTTCGGTGCGGCAGCCGCGAATCTTATCCATGACTGGTGCGAGTTCCTTGCGTGCGCCTTCCACATCCCATTTCCCGTAGGCGAAAATGGCCGGGCTCGGCTTGTACGAGAAGACATAGTCGGTCCCCATTTCCTCCACCGCCTTGTCCACGTCAATCCACAGGCTCATACTTACCCGGCGCAAGCGGGGGATTTTCCGGAGCAGGTGCATCTTGTTATGGAGCGGTTCGCAACAGCCATACGCATTAAGTCCGAATCGTTCGAGATACGGCAATTCATACTGGAGGCAGAACTCGTCGTGCATGTCGGGAGAGACTTCGGAGAAAATCTGCCCGGTGGAGCTGCCCCACAGGTGCTGGAGCCTCACCGGATCAGGACGGTTTTCCGGCCCGGGGAGCTGGTCGGTAATGCCCAAACCGCCGGAGCCGACACGATGGTTGCCGTTTGACACGTCGATGATTTGCATCGCCTCGAACGTGTCCATCATCTCGAGGAGGGCGGCGGTATAACGCTGGCACAGCGCGTGGATGAGTTCCGGGTTTTCATACATGTCGACATAGAGGTTTTCGATACCGTACCATTCCACCATCTGGTCCCACGGCGAACACCACCAGTGCGGCATGCCCCTGCCAACCACCGGTATAATACCGTCCATTATGGACGACAGCGTCGCCACACGCTGCTCAGTCAACTCCCTGTCGAAGGTGACCTCAGGCGTATGGATTACCTCCACATCCGCCATTTCCTTGATAACATTGACCCAGCCCACCGAATGTTCGATAACGGTGTTGCGTCCCGCCTCCTCGAGGCCGGTCTTGCTGCCATCAATATCCTTGATAGCCCGCTTGACGCCATAATCGCCGAAGTTGCTGGTTGGGTTGCATACATAAGGAACATAGATAATAGGGTCGACCACCATATCACCGGGGAAATGCCGCCACTGGTACAGTTCCTGACGCAGACCCTCTTCCACTTCGCGGAGCCACGGATCGTCGCACTGGAGCGTGAGTTCGTCATCCACGTTCATTTCGTGCCACGGCACCTCGTTGACCCAGATCAGCGGGCGTTCGGCTTCCAGCGCGTTCAGCTTGCGCCAGCGTTCAGCCCTGACCGGCTGCTCGGGAAGGGTGCCGATACGGTATTTCTCTTCGCCAAGGCGGCGGAGGACATCACGGTCGTTGTCTGAATACATTCCTCAATCTCCAACAGGGGGTCATACTTCCTTATTGTACCCCATATTTTCAGTATATGCGTTTTATATATCGCTTTTATTTTTATAAATATATGTGGTTGCATATTAGTTTTAATTATAACCATTCATCTTTTATTGCGCTGAATACCCATCTTCCGCCAGGTATTGCGACCATGTCGAATCCGGCGATACTGATAGTCCTGACACAGTAAGGAGGCAATTTTGGCACAACACGACAACCCTCCGCAGGCGGATTCGTTTTCCGGCAAAGGGATATTTCCCGCCCGTATGGCCTTTACCCTGCTTTTTCCCCTGCGGCGCTGGATCTTCTCGCCAGCCGAGTTACTCGCCAGCCTTGACCTGCGAGAAGACATGGCCGTCCTTGAGGTGGGTCCGGGTCCGGGCTATTTCAGCATTCCCCTGATGAAATCACTCCGGAAAGGCAGGTTGATCCTGGCCGATATCCAACCGGAAATGCTGGCAATTGCGAAAAGGCGTCTCGACACAGCGCTGGTGCGGGATGGGAATGCCACCCATGCCGATGTGGCGTACCATCGCTGCGACGGCTATACCTTCCCGTTTCCCGACCATTCCATCGATCGAATCGTTTTAGTGACTGTATTGGGCGAAGTGAAACACCAGGACGAGTACCTGCACGAATTCCACCGGCTCCTGAAGGATGACGGCGTCCTGTCGCTGACCGAAATGGTGGGCGACCCCGACCGCTTGTCCATCGCCACTGTCACTGCCCTTGGCGAGGCCACCGGCTTCGGCGTCGACCGCCTGTTCAAGCGTCGACTCAGTTACACCATGAATATGCGGAAAAAGTAGTGCGGTTAGATTTGGCCCGACCGTGGCTGATTAGTACTGCCCCGAAGCCGGAATAAGCAGCGGCTCGAGGATTTTCTGCTTCATGCTTCGCGCCCGCCATGATTCCATCGTCACCCTGGTGGCGTGCTCGAGATCGCGGTCGAATTGTTCGTGGGCCTGACCGGCCACCTTCGGGTCGGACAAGGCCAGGCACGCTTCGTAATTAAGGAAATACGAGCGGCTGTCCATATTGGCGCTGCCGACCACCAGCCAGCGTCCATCCGCAACCATCGTCTTGGCATGGAGGATTGGATGCGGCCATTCGTAAATCTCTATTCCAGCCTGGAGCAGTTCGCCGTAAAAACGCATGCCCATTTCCCGCACCATCCGCACGTCGGTCACGCCGGGGAGGAGCAGCCGCACCCGCACGCCCCGCCCTGCGGCATCCAGGAGCGCCCGCCGCATTCCCAGCGGCGGCACAAAATAGGCAACCGCGATGTCGAGCCGTTCCCGGGCTCCGGTCACGCCGATAATTGCCATATCGTAGGTCGCACTATTGCGGGCATCCGGCGACGAGGCGATTACCCGGACGGTAGGTTTTCCCGCTGCCGGAGACGAGGCGGAAGCCAAAGCTTCGTCAGGCCGGATTTCCGACCCGTCGTCATCGTCAAGAAATGGCTCCTCCAGCGCCTGCTTCAGCGGGTTCAGGCTGACCATCGGGAGAGTTTTCCCCACCCAACCCCGGCCGCCCTGTTGCCAGGTCTGGTTAAAGACGCGTTCCGCATCCAGCGCAACCGGACCGGCGACATAAAGGGCGGTGTCGCGCCAGCCGCTGATGCCGTCCCCTCTCTGGATGTCGGAAAGATTGATGCCGCCCAGGATGGCATGACGGCCGTCGACGGTCAGGATTTTCCGATGGTCGCGGTTATTGCCGCGCACGATGGTCCAGGAGGCGAAGAACGGATTGAAGACGCGTGCATCGACGCCGGTTCCGGACAATTCGTCCAGATGGGCAATAAAGCCCCGATGAAATCCGGCCGCGTCGACAAGCACCCGCACCCTGACGCCCCGCGCCGCCGCCGCCTTGAGCGCGTCGAAGAAGGTATCGGTGGTGGCGTCGTTTTCGATGATATAGGTCTCGAAGGCGATGCTTTCCCGCGCCCCTTCGATCATCTCCAACATGGCGGGATAGGCTTCGTCGCCATTCTGGAGCAGGCGGGCTTTTTCGACCGGGCGGGCAACGCTTCCGGTATAGCGGTCGAGTGCGGCCTCGAATTCGGCCGACCCGACAGGCGCGGACGGATAGTCGTAATCCACCAACGACCGCCACACCTGTTGCGATTTCATCGGAAAGGCGGTGCAGCCAAGCCCGGCGAGGGCCAAGCCGATTGAGAGGACGGTTATACATGCCATTTTGCGCCATCGAGCCATGGCTGTCAGGAATTCTTTCAAGCGATGCAAAAAGTGGAGGCGCGCGCGATTCGTTCGCGGACGCTGTGCCGACTTTTCGTCATTGGTGAACGGGTTACGTATCTGGCTTAGGCCGGTTCGGCGCGGCGCACCCTTTCGGCCGCACCCAAACGCTCTGGCCACTGCCGCGCGCGATAGCCAGCTTGGCGCCGCCGATCTTAAGGACCATCATGCCGTTTTGCGGATGTAAAGAATCCACCCACATTCCCGACACAAGCCCGATCCGGTCAGGCGAACAGAGTACAAGACGTTACACTATATAAATTGTCGCAAAATTTGTCCATGCGCAAATCGGTCCAACCGCCAAGTCCATACTGGCATTGCAAGAAACGGAATGTGGTCGGCAAAACCTTGCGGTTCTGCCGACCACGGTTTATACTGGATAGAGGTTCTAATGGATCATATTCATTCCTATGCGGCATGGCTGGAGCGGAAATGGCCAACTACAAGTACCTGAAGATCGCCAGTCAACTGAAGGGCGACATGCTGCTCGGCAATGCCGCTGCGGGCCAACGCATCCCTACCGAACTGGAACTGGTCAAACGCTTTGGCGTGGGCCGCAACACCATCCGCCAGGCGGTGGAACTCCTTGTCGGCGAGGGCTTTCTCTATAAAGTCCAGGGGAGCGGCACTTTCTTTTCCGACAAGATAGCCGAGTACAAACAAAAGAAGTCCACCGCCGGGAGGAACAAATGCATCGGCGTGGTCCTGAACCAGGTCAACTCCTACCTGTTCCCGAACATCCTGGCCGGCATATCCGATTATCTTTTCGAACACGACTACCACATGATTATCCGCATGACCCTGAACCAAATCGCCAGGGAGCGGCACATTCTCTCCGAATTGCTGGACTCCGAGGTAGCGGGGTTGATTGTCGAACCGGCGCGGTCGGGCCTGCCGCTCGTCAACACCGAGCACTATGGGCGTATCGAACGCCAATACCCCTGCGTCCTCCTGCACGCCTCGCTGCCCGGTTTCGGCTTTCCCACCATAGACAACGACAACGAGGACGGCGCCGCCCTCCTGGTCAGACACCTTATTTACAACGGCCACAGCGCCATCGCCGCCATCTGCAAGGCGGACGAATCATGCGGCATCAGGCGCTTTCGCGGCTACGCGGCAGAATTGCAGCGCCATGACCTGAAGGTCAACGAGAACCGGGTACTGTGGTTTGTCGAAGAGGACTACGAAGACTTGTTCACCGATGCCCACGCCGGTCGCGTCCTCAGCCGATTAAAGGACTGCAGCGCCGTCGTCTGCTTTAACGACGACATAGCCAGGCGCTTTATGCCCTTTGCCGAACGGCACGGCCTACGTATACCCGACGACCTGTCGGTGGTCGGCTTCGACAATGTGAATTGGGACCATGCCGCCAACCGCCTCACCACGGTGGAGCATCCAAAGGAAGCGCTCGGCCGAGCCGCCGCCGAGGCGCTCCTGACCCTTTTCTCCAACCCCTTCGCCAACGTCAGCCGACTGTTTCCACCCCGTTTTATCGAACGCGACACTGTCCGCCGCCTTGGGTGAACGTGCGCAAAGGTTCGGCTCTGGAAAAAATCCGCATTTTTTTTCACCCCAAAGATCCCGATGTTTGCTAGTAACTATTATTCCGTTTCCTCCAACTGTAATTTTTCCAGTCACGAATGAATATAAAATAGGATGTCAGGATGTTTTTGCAAAAATTGATTCCTGTTTGACTTTTGACAACGCCGAATCGTGGTGTATGCTACCAGTATCCAAAAACTATCCGGTCGTAACCACCTACTGACGTACGCAACGATCCCATAGCCATCGTACACACTTTGCCAGATCACCCAATCGTGTCCCAGTGAAGCCCGGTGCACCGCGCCGTCGGCAGCGGTCCCCTGCGTCCACAACCACCAATGGAGAGCTAGAAATGTCCCAGGAGATGAAAATCGGGCTTATAGGAGCCGGCCGTATCGGCCGGGTTCACATTGCGGCAATGCACCGCGACGTCCCCGGCGTCAGCGTCGGCGTCGTCTGCGATCTGGTCGAGGAAAAGGCCACAGGTCTGGCTGCGGAATACGGCGTCGCCAAAACAGCGGTCAGTTACCGCGAAGTCTGCGCCGACCCGACGGTCGACGCCATCGCCGTCTGCACGAACACCGAGTCGCACATCGAGATAATCGAGTGCGCCGCCCGCTATGGCAAACACATCTTTTGCGAAAAGCCCCTGGCCCTTTCCCTCCCCGACATCGACCGAGCCCTCGCCGTGGTGAAGGAGTCCGGCGTCTTGTTCATGCTCGCCTTCAACCATCGCTACGATCCGGGCAACACCCGTCTCAAGCAGGACATCGCCGCCGGCGTCATCGGCCGTCCGGAAATGGTTTTCATCACCGGACGCGATCCGTCCCTGCAGCCGTTGGACTATTTGAAAACGTCCGGCGGCATCTTCCTGGACACGGTCATCCACGACTTCGACTGCAGCCGTTATCTGCTCGACGACGAACCCGAGGAAATCTACGCCAGGGGCGAATGCAACGTCGACCCAGCCATCGCCAGCTTCGGCGATTACGACACCGTCATGCTGATCGCCAGATTCAAGAACGGCACCCTGGTCCATTACAACAACAGCCGCCGCGCCGTGTACGGTTTTGACCAGCGTATCGAAGCATTCGGCTCGAAGGGGAAAATCGAGACGTCCAACATTCTCGAGACCAACCTCACCTACGCCCACGTCGACGGCTACCACCGTCCGCCCAATCTCAACTTCTTTATGGACCGCTATGTCCAAGCCTACCGTGAAGAAGGCCGCATCTTCGCCGATTGCGTCAAGAACGGACGCACCCCGCCGTCCGGCGGCTTTGACGGACGCCAGGCGGTGTTGATGGGATTGGCGGCGAAAAAGTCGGCGGCGGAAAACCGGCCGGTGCGACTCGAGGAAGTGGACATCCGCTAACACATTTCGAAAAGGATTCACCATGCGTTTGGCTATCAACGGCTCCACCACCGAATTGTGCACCCAAGAGGACGACATCGCTATCGCGGCCAAAGCCGGATACGAAGCGGTGGAACTCCGGATGCCCAAGATTGAAGCATATTTGCAGCACGGCAGTCTCGGCGATCTGCGCGACCTGTTGGAGAAGAACGGTCTCCGTGCCGCCAGCATTAACTCTATCGAGCGCTGCACCCTGGGTGACGCCACCTATGAGGACGGAATAAACGCCACGGTCGATCGCTTCGCCGCAACCGCCGCCGCCCTCGGATCGGAAATCATCATCGTCTGCCCGGGCGTCATCGAGCCGCAACACACCTGGGACGAAATAATCACCCGTTCCGCCGCCCCCCTCGCCCGCGTCGCCGCCACCGCCTGGTAGCCCCGGGTCCATCTATCGTTCGAGTTTCTTGGTTTCGAGTGGTGCTCGGTCAAGACGCCGGCCGAAGCCTGGGCCGTGGTGCAGGCAGCCAACCGGGGCAACCTCGGCATAACCGTCGACGTGGCCAATTTCCACTGCGGCCCGGCCCGGCTGGGCGAGATCGCCGCCCTGCCCGCCCACGCCGTTAATATGTTCCACGCAAACGATCTCCCCGATATGCCCAAGGCCGATATGGGCATCTACGACCGCGTCCTCCCCGGCGACGGAGCCGCCCCCGCCCTCGAGATGATACGGGAACTCAAGCGCATCGGCTATTCCGGCTACGCATCGATTGAAACCTTCAGTCACGATCTGAACAAACTGCCGCCGCTCCAGGTCGCCTCCGACGCCTTCAACAAGACCCGCGCCCTTCTTTCCGAAGCCTAGGGAAAGGCCAGAATGACCGCCACCGCTACCGCCGCCACAGCCGCCGCCGACATCATCTCCCTCCGGGGCGTCTCGAAGGGGTTGTATGACCTGAACGGCAAGACCCTCAACAAGCACATCCGCGTGCTGGACGATGTCGACTTTTCCCTCCGTCCCGGCGAGGTCCACGTTCTCCTCGGCGAAAACGGAGCCGGCAAATCGTCGCTTGTCAAAATGATCTGCGGCGCTATCGGGCCGGACGCGGGCACGATATGCATAGACGGCCGCGAGGTCGCGAACAACGACCCGCACACAGCCCTGTCCTTCGGTGTCGCCATAGTCTCCCAGGAGTTCAGCCTCTGCCCCAATCTATCGGTGGCGGAAAACGTGTTCCTCGGTCGTGAGCCGGTGGGGAAAGCGGGGTTTGTCGACGTGGCGGCGCTCCGGGCCGCCGCCCGGGTGCAACTCGATCGTCTCGGCGCGGCCAACATCAATGTCGCGGCAAAGGTGCGCTCGTTGGCCGTCGCCGATCAGCAACTGGTGGAAATAGCCAAGGCTCTTTCCCTCGATCCGCGCGTCCTTATTCTGGACGAGCCCACCTCCACCCTCACCGACAACCAGGTCGCAAACCTGTTCCGGGTGGTGCGGCGGCTCCGCGAAGAGGGGGTGAGCATGATTTACATCACCCACAAGCTGAAGGAGATTTTCGAGATCGGCGACCGCGTTACCGTGCTCCGCGACGGCCGCAGCATCCGCACCGTGGCGGTGGAGGAAATCGACAGCGTCGACGGCATGATTCAGTTGATGATCGGCTCCAAGCTGGAAAACCTCTTCCACAAGGAAAAGGCGTCCATCGGTCCGGTCGCCCTGGACGTCCGCGATCTCGACAACGGCAAGGGACAAAAGGTTTCCATCACCCTGCGCCAAGGTGAAATCGTCGGCCTTGCCGGCATCGTCGGCGCTGGCCGCACCGAGCTGGCCCGAAAAATATTCGGCATCGATCCCTATGGGTCCGGAGAAGTACGGGTGTTTGGAACCCCGTTGCCAAAAGGCAGCCCCAAGCGGGCCATCCAGGCCGGTATCGGTTTTATTCCCGAGGACCGCAAACGTCAGGGCATTGTGCCGCTCTTGTCCATTGCCGAAAACATGAACCACGTTTCCATGCGGAAGATGTCGCGGCGGGGATTCGTGTCAAAACGGTCGAGGCGGCTCTTGGCGACGGAATATGTGGACAAGCTCAGGGTCGCGGCCGCGTCCATCGATCAGGAGATCCGCTACCTGTCGGGCGGCAATCAGCAGAAGGTGATTCTCGGCAAATGGCTCTCCGCCGGCACCCGGATAATCATCCTGGACGAACCGACGCGCGGCATCGACGTCTCGGCGAAGTCCGCCATTTACAGATTGATGGGCGAACTGGCTGCGGGAGGCGCGGCGATTCTGATGATTTCCTCCGAGTTGCAGGAGATCGTCGGCATGTCGGACCGGGTCTATGTCATGCGCAACTTCGGCATATCCGCCACCCTGGAAGGCGAGGCGATCAGCGGCGAGGCAATCCTCAACTCCGCCATGGGCGGCGATGAAATCACGGATAACGGCCCGCTCGGCGGGTCATCTACTACGACGGTATAGAGGAGACATTTCAATGAGACGATTCATGACCTTACTGGCAGTTGCCCTTATTGCGATAGTGGCGACGCTCCATGCGGCGGAAAAACCGAAGGTCGCGGTGGTGGTCAAGACCCTCACCGGCGACATTTTCCAACTCAAATTGGCCGAGGCGGCCCGCGACCATGCAATATCCCTCGGCGCCGAGGCGGAGATTTACCAGGCCGGCGGCCACACCGCCGTGCAGAAGATGGTGCAGATCATTGAAGACGTGATTGTCAAAGGCGTCGATATCATCGTCATCAGCCCGCTGGACGCGAAGTCGGTCGTACCCGCGTTTCAACTGGCCAAAGAAGAAGGCGTGCTTGTCGTCTGCATGGACCAGTCCGCCGACGGCGACGATTTCCTCACCTATGTCGCCACCGACAACTACGCCGCCGCCACTCTGGCCGCCGATTACGCCAAGGAAATCCTGGGCGGCAAAGGCAAGGTGATGATCATCGAAGGCGCACCCGGCAGCTCCACCGCCATCGCCCGCCGCGACGGCTTTGGCCATAACGTTGTCAAGGACTCGTCCATTGTCATCGCCGCCTCCCAGTCCGGGTATTGGCAGAACGACAAGGCGATGGAAGCGACCCAGAACGTCCTCCAGGCCAACCCGGACGTCGACCTCATCTTCTGCTCGTCCGACGTTATGGTCGGCGGCGTGGTCGAGGCGGTCAAACTGGCGGGCAAGGAAGGCCAGATGAAAATCATCTCCTTCGACGGTTCCGGATTCGGCATGAACCTGGTCAAGGACGGCCGCATCACCGCCGACATCGGCCAGTTCCCCATCAAGATTGGCCAGATCGCGGTCGAGACCGCCCTGGACGTTTTGTCTGGCAAGGTCAAGGCCGAGGACGTCCCCCGCTTCATCGACTCCGGCAACAAGCTGATCACGAAAGACAATGTCGAAGAATCGCTGCCGGACGCGTTTTAACAGAACACGCAACAAAATCATCAGGGCGGGGCTTTCCCTGGTCCCGCCCTTCCTATAAGGATTGCCGCACCCATGCCTATCACTCTTCGTCGCCTGACCATGATAAAGGAAGCCGGCATTATCGGCTGGATTGTTGTGGTGGGGCTGCTGGTCTCGCTGTTGACGCCGGCGTTCCTCACTCCGGCGAATTTACTCAATATCATTATCCAGTCATCGGTCGTCGGCATCATGGCTATCGGCATGACTCTGGTCATCCTCACCGGCGAAGGCGGCATCGATCTGTCCGCGGGCAGCATCCTGGGCATATCATCGGTGGCAATGGCGATGGCTATCATTCCGGTCGAACTCTACCGCGAGACCGCCCTGACCCTGAACCTCCCGAACGACATGGGGACCATCGTCACGGCGGTGGCTATCTGCCTCGTTACCGGCGCGTTGTGCGGGCTCGTGAACGGTGTCCTCATCGCCTTCGTCAAGCTGCCGCCGTTTATCGCCACCCTTGCCATGATGTCGGCCGCTCGCGGCATTGCCGCGTATATTTCGGCCGGCATTCCCACCTATGGGCTGCCATCGCGGCTCGTCTGGGTGGGTCAGGGCGATATTCTCGGTTTTCCCGTGCCGGTGCTGCTCATGTTGGTGCTGGCGGCTGTGGTCCACCTGGTTCTGACCCGGACAACCTTTGGTATCGCCCTGTTCGCCCTGGGCGGCAACCGGGAGACAGCGCGCTTTTCCGGCATCAACGTCAAAGCGATGTTGCTGGTGGTGTACACCCTGGCGGCGTTGTTTTTCGCCATTGCCGGCATCATCATGTCGGCCCGGGGCAATCAGGTCCATCCGGACGCAGGACTCGGGTACGAACTCTACGCCATCGGCGCGACCGTTATCGGCGGCACGTCGATGCTGGGCGGACGTGGCGGCGTCCTCGGGGCAATTCTCGGCGCGGTGTTCATGGCCGAAGTCCAGAACGCCATCAACCTTTTGAATATCCCTGTCGCCTATATGAAGCCGATTCTTGGCCTGCTCATAATCCTGGCGGTCCTCCTGGACCAGTGGCAGAAGAAACGCAGCATTGGAGACTAGCGTGATCGATTCCACCACCCATACCGGTTCGAGCGGGGGGCGGCTGTTCGGCAAGGTGTACGATACCTTGGGCATATGGATTTGGCTGATTGTCTTTGCCTTCCTGTTCTCGCTCCTGAACGACCGCTTCCTCCTTTTTCTGAATATCCGCAACATCCTGCGCCAGGCGTCGCCCATGGGCATCATGGCTTGCGGCATGACCATGGTCATCATTACCGGCGGCATCGATCTATCGGTCGGCAGCGTTGTGTCAATGACGAGCGCGGTCCTCGGCGTGGTCTTTCGGGAGAGCGGCAACATGGGCCTGGCCATCGCCGCCGGGATGGCGGTCGGGCTGGGGGGCGGCATTTCCAACGGCCTGCTGGTTGGCCGGTTGGCGCTGCCGCCGTTCATCGCCACCTTCGGCACCATGAGCGCCGGCGCGGGCCTTGCCTACGCTTTCACGGATACCAGTATCGGCGGGTTTCCAGCCTGGTTCGAATGGCTCGGGAACGGCATGATTCGGCGGATGCCCATCCCGTTCTTTATGCTGCTGGCGGTGGCAGCCGTGTTCTACCTCATCCTCACCCATCGTCGCCTCGGCAGGCATCTCTTGGCGCTTGGAGGCAACGAGGGCGCGGCGCGTATGGCAGGCATGAACCTGCCGCGCCTCAAGCTTTTCGTCTATACGGCCAACGGATTGCTCGCCAGCTTTTGCGGCGTTATCCTCTGCGCGCGCATCCGTTCGTCCTATCCCGGTATCGGCCAGGACATCGAGATGGAGGTGATAGCGGCGGCGGTCATCGGCGGCGCGAGTATGGTCGGTGGGCAGGGGCGGATATTCGGCGCTGTCGGCGGGGCGATATTTGTCTGCATGATTCAGAACATCTTCAACCTGTTGGGCGTCTACCCGTTCATGCAGAAGGTGATAACCGGTATTCTCATCGCAGTGGCGGTCTTTGCCAACGAATTGCGGGCGCGGCGGGATCTGCCGCCGGGCGCGAGCGAGTAACTACGTTCCGGGGTAGTAATCCTGTGAGTGCGGAAGCGCCCTCTCCTGATTCCTGCTGCTGACGCCGGTTTCCTTGCGGTAGGTTTGCAACAGTTGCCACAGGGACTCGGCCGTGGCCTGCAGTTCGGCCGATGCCTGGGCGTTTGCGCCGGCGCGCTCGGCATTGCCGCTCGCGACCTGTCGAACCTGTTGCAATCCGGTCACGATTTCCGACAGGGCGGTGAATTGCTCCGACGACGACTGCATAACGTCCTTCATATATTCGCTCAGGGTGTCGAGGGATTTCTGCACCGCCTCCAGCATCTCCGCCGTCTTACCGCCCATCTCCACGCCGCGCCGCGCGTTTTCCACCGCTTCCTTCAACATGCCGTCGGATTCGGTGGCATGGCTGGCCGAATGGCGCGCCAAGCGCCGCACCTCTTCGGCGACGACGCTAAAGCCCTTACCGTGCCAGCCGGCACGCGCGGCTTCAATCGCCGCATTCAGGGAGAGGAGATTCGTCTGGAAGGCGATGTCGTCAATCGTCTTGATGATAGTGGCCACCTGTTCGGCCGATTTGGATATGTCGTCGATGGCCCGGTTCATTTCGACCATGTCGGCATTGCCTTTGACCGTATCTGTTCGGGCATTCCCGAGAATGGCATTGGCCTTTTCCACATAGGCGGCGTTGTCGCTGGCCTTATCAAAAATCATCGACGTCGCCGATGCCAATTGGTCAAACACCTGGCCCTGCTCTTCCGCCCCGGACGACAGTTCCTGGCTGGACTCGTTGACGTGTTCCGACACGCGGCTCAATTCGCCGGCGGTGACGGCGATTTGGCTGAATATCTTCCGCAAATCTCCCAGGTGGTTGGCCGCCTCGCGTTCGCGCCGACCCAGTTCCGCAGCCATGTCGTTCAGAGACTGCACCAGCAGCGCCGCCTCTGTTTGATTCGGCACCTCCATGCGCCCGTCATAGTCGCCGTCCCGCACCGACAGCGCGAACTGGGCGGCCGAACGGATAGGCCTGACCAGCCGGCGAATAAGCGACACAGCCACGACCGCCACCACGAGCGTCGCCACGAGGAGGATGCCTCCTTCCGCCGCAGCGTGGTAGTAGATGGGTGCCATGAGCCGGTTTTCCATAATCACCGTCAGCACATACCAGCCTGTCGTCTGCATCGGCACATAGGTGAGGATAACCCATTCGTTGTCGTCCATGCCGGGCGAATGCAGGCGGAGCTTGCCTTTCCGATTATTGGCCATATCGTCGCGTAGACGGTCCCAAAGTTCCCGGCCTTCGCCCGTCTCGGGAATATTGGCGGGGTCAAAGAGGGAGACCCCGTTCTCGACCGCGCTGACGTCCTCCTGGGCGACGAAGACGCCGTCCGGTCCCACGATGGAGCAATACCCGTACTTCGCCATGCTGCCGGGGATATTGGCAATCACGTCCTGCAGCCAGCCGATACTCACATCGATGCCGACCACGCCCGCGAACATGCCGTACCGCTGGAATGGCACCGAATAGGTGACCATAAGGGTGTTGCCCGCGCCCGTGTCGAAATAGGGCATGGACCAGTGCGGTAAGCCGGTACGTTTCGGCTCGGTGAACCAGGCGGTTTTCGGATCGGCTTGATTGGTGTAGTCGTACGGAATTTCGGTGCGGTTGAAACCGGAGGCTCCGTGGCGGAGAACATAGGGCGCGAACAATCGTCTCGTGTCGGAGAAGGCGTATTCGTCGAAGATAAGCGCGCCGCCATAGATGGCGTCCGAACTGTCGTAGGCGTATTCGAGTGCGGCATAGATTTGGTCGGCGTTATCGGGGCGGTTGGAGGTGAAGTGACGCGACAAGGCCGTGCCGATCTGGGCGATTTGGCGGAAGCGCGTGTCCATCTCCGCCGTAATATGGGTGGAGAGGAGGTCCATCATCACTTCGGCATTTTCGAGGGCGAAACTGCGGGTGGAGTAATAATTATACGCCCCGACGCAGAGGCTCATCAGCGTGAGCGGAAGGCAGATAATCAGGACTATTTGCTGCTTCAGGGACATAGTGGAATTCCCAATCGTGTGACAATGACTCCACTATATCGCAGAGAGAAGAATATTACCAGCCGCTTTTCTCTCCGCAGGGCTGCCTGTTAGCGGTCCTCCTCGTCGTCGACCAGCGCTTTCGACAGTTCGGGCCGGATGGCGATACTCACTCCTTCGCCTTCGGCCGGAATGGTCTTGCCGGCCGGATTGTCCACTTGGACAAGAATTTCGCCGATTTCGGTGGCGATGTAGGATTCGAGCGTGTTGCCGAGATAGATGTTTGTCGTTACCCGCCCGTCCAGCACCCCCTGGCCCGCAGGCAGGAAGGTGAGTGATTCCGGACGGCACATCACCCTAGCCCTGTCTCCTGCACGCAGTTCCGGCGACCAGCGCGGGATGGCAAGGCTGTGGCCATTCACCTCCACCCGGCACGCGTCGCCGATATCTTGAACAGTAGCTTGGAAAAACGCCGCCTTGCCAATAAATCCGGCGACAAACACCGACGCCGGGTTGGCGTAGATTTCAGGCGGCGGTCCGATCTGGGCGATTTTACCGCTCCGCATCACGATAATCCGGTCCGACAAACTCATCGCCTCGGTTCGGTCGTGGGTCACGTAGATGGCGGTGATGTTCAGGGTCTTTTGGATACGGCGGATTTCCACCCGCATTTGTTCACGCAGGAGCGCGTCGAGGTTGGACAGCGGCTCGTCCAGGAGCAGGACCGACGGCCCGACGATAAGCGCGCGCGCCAGCGCGACGCGTTGCTGCTGACCGCCCGACAGTTGCGACGGCGAGCGGTCGCCCTTCCCTTCCAGTCCGACAAGGGCGAGGAACTCGTCCGCCTTTTTCGCGCGCTCGCCGGCCGGAACGCCGCGCAGCTTCAGACCGTAGGCGATGTTGTCGCCGACATTCATGTGCGGGAAAAGGCCATACGACTGGAACACCATGGCGGTGTCCCGTTTGTTCGGCGGCAGGGAGGTGACATCGGTGCCGCCGATAGCGATGCGGCCTCCGGTGGGTATCTCGAATCCCGCAACCATTCGGAGCACCGTTGTCTTGCCGCAACCCGACGGCCCGAGCAGAGTCACCAGTTCGCCTGGCGCGATTTCGAACGACACGCCGTCGACGGCATGAACGTCCGCCCCGCCCTTTGGTTCGCGGAAGGTTTTGCGGACATCGTCAAGCAGCACCGATTTTGATAAAGCCATGCTATCCTTCCACTCAGTTTGAGGTGATGGTTTTGTCCAGGTGTTCGGAACTCCGGAGTAGCCGCCGCATCAGCCAGAACACAAAGAAGACGATGATGATGAGGATGGTCGACAGCACGCTCGCCAGGCCGAAGCGGGTGTTTTCGGAGAAATTGTAGATCTGCATGGTCAACAGTTGCCACCGCGCGGAGATAAGGAAAATCACCGCACTCACCGCCGTCATCGAGCGGACGAATGTGTACGACAACGCCGAGATGAATGCCGGCCGGATCAGCGGCAGCACCATGTCCTTGAACACGACCGACGTATCCGCCCCCAGGTTCATCGCCGCTTCTTCGATCGACGGGTCGATCTGTTTCAGGCTGGCAATGCCGCCTTCCATCCCGACGGGGAATTCCCTGACGACGAAATTGATCACAATAATGAGTCCGGTCCCGACCAGGAGCAGCGGCGGCTTGTTGAACGCCATGACAAAGCTGATACCCAGGAGCGTCCCCGGCAGCGCGAACGGCGTCATGATGAGGATTTCAAGAAGCCGCTTCAGCGGGAAGCTTTTCCTCGCCATAAGGAGTGCCGCGATCATGGCAAGCAATCCCGCCACCGGCGTGGCGGCGGCGGCAAGGGTGACGGTGGCGGTTATGGAATCCCACCCGCGTTGCACCGCCTCGACGATGTTCTCGGTCGAGAACGAATAGTCGATGCCCCAGTTCCGGACAAAGCACCCGGCAACCACGGTGGCATAGAGCAGGACGATAAAGATGGAGATGGCCGCCATCACGGTCACCAGCCCGGCCTTGCCGCCTTTGCCGACCAGTTCAATCAACCTGCCTGACGGCTTGCCGGTTACGGTGACAAAAGAGCGCCGACTGATCCAGTAGCGCTGGATAAAGAAAGCGGTGATGGTCGGCATCAGCAACAGGAACGACAACGCCGCGCCCCAGTCCATCCGGTTCATGCCCATGGCTTCGTTGTAGGCCTCGACCGAGAGGACATAGTAATTGCCGCCGAGGATGAGCGGGTTGGCGAAGTCGGCAAGCGAGTTCACAAACACCAGCAGCCACGCGCTCAGCACGCCCGGCAAAGACAGCGGCAGGGTTATTGTTGTAAAGGTGGTGAAACGGCTGGCCGAAAGGTTGAGGGCTGCCTCCTCCATCGTCGAATCGATTGCCGCCAGCACGCCCGACAAGGTCATAAAGGCGATGGGGAACATGCCGATGGTTTGCGCCAGCACCAGTCCGGACAAGCCATAGACGTCGAAGTCGAGGCCAAGGAGTTGCTTCGACACCAGCCCGTTCCGGCCGAACAACAGTATTATGGAAAGAGTGAGTGTAAACGGCGGCGAGATCACCGGCAGGGTCGCCATGGCGGCGAAAAAGCGTTTCCACGGCACGTTGGTCCGCGACAAGGCGAAGGCGAACAGGTAGCCGATGACGGTCGAAATGCTGGCGGTGAGCACGCCCAGGTAGAGGCTCCGCTTCAGCGCGGCGATATATTGCGTCGACGCGAGGACGCCGCGCCACGTATCGAGCGAGAAGTGGCCGTTATACATAAAGGTCAGTCGCGCCGCCTCGAACAACGGATAGGCGACAAACACGCCGACGATGACAAACATGCCGACGACGGCAAAGCCGGTGATGGCGTCGCGGACAAACTTCAACACCCCGGCGATAAAGGCAAACACGACCACAGCGGCGATAAACACAAGCCCCATCAGGTGCAGGTACTCGGCCCCGCGCGAGAAGTCGGCCGCAGCCACGCCGACGCCGCGCACTTCGCCCGTCTCCCCGTCATAAACGGGATGGAAATAGACGATATGCGCCCGCCCATCCAGAGCCACCCGCCCCGGCACCTGAAAAATCTCCTCGTACATGGCGGATTCGACGCCCTTGTCGACCATTGCCTTGTTGGCAGGGTCATTCAAGTACGACGCGATAGCGTCCGTGCCTGTGTGCAGGGGCGCGTCGCCAAAGCCGGGAAAACCGTCGTAGAGGGCGATTTGCGTATCAGCGTCGGAATGGTGTTTCGGCCACGCCGCCATTTCTTCCTGGTTGGTGGGAGCGTTCGAGACAATGGCGGCGGTGGTGGCGCGGGCCTGGCGCTCCGTCAGGTCGACAAACGCCGACGAAAGATTGCTCCAGGCCCAGAAAGCGAAGAGACCGAATGCCACCAGGAGGGCGATGTAAGCCAGTACCCGTTTTCGCGTCAGCATCGCGTCCCCCCGGAAAGGCCAATGCGCTGAATTGTCCAATGGCGTGCAACACCCATGTTAGTTATATTGCGCGGTGATTTCCCGATTCCACCGGTCCAGCAGGCGAATCTTGTTCGCCGCGTCCCACACGTCGTCCTGGTCCACCAGGTTGAGGGACTGGAAGAATCCGTCCGGGTCCTGGCTGTCGACGAGGGGAATCATTTGCCAGTTGTTGAACACGTTCCTGGCATGCTCGGACGAGATCATCCAGTTGTACAGCTTCTTTGCCGCGACCGGATTGGGGCCGTCCTTAACGAGGGACATCGAGGCGGTTTCATACCCCGAGCCGTCGGAGGGAACGACGATGCCGAGATCAGCGCCCTGGCTCACCAGACGGAGTTGGTCGTGGCGGTAACCGATAGCGATGGGGATTTCGCCGATGGCGCAGCTCTTGCCCGGAGCCGAGCCGGACTTCGTGAACTGGTCGATATTGTCGGCCAGCTTTTTCATGAATGCGAAGGCCTGGTCCTCGTCGCCGTTATAGAGGCGGATGATGTTCGTCACCATGTTGTAGGCGGTGCCGGAGGTGGACGGGTGGGCGACGCGGATTTGCTTGCGATACTCGGGCTTGATCAGGTCGGCCCAGGTCGTGGGCGGAGTCAGGCCGAGTTCGGCCATGCGTTTATTGTTGTAGCAGAATGAAATCGGCGCGACATAGAGGCCAATCCAATAATTGTCCTTGTCGCGGTATTTCGGCGGGATATTGCGTGCGACCGGCGAGGCGTAGGGCGAGGTCAGGCCCTTGTTCTTGAGTTCAATGTGCATGGTGCCGACGCCGCCGACCCAGATTGCCGCTTGCGGGTTGGCTTTTTCGGCTTCGATACGGGCGACCGCTTCGCCGCCGGAAAGCCGTACCCACTCGACCTTGATGCCGGTTTCTTTCTCGAAAGCGTCGAACAATTCCTTCGCGACCGGTTCCTCGGTGCCGGCATAGGCTTTGAGGACTTCGCCGCCGAGCGCCGACGACAGGGACAGGACAACAGCCGCAACCACTCCAAACAATGGGGCCAAGACGGATGAACGCATACGCTTCTCCTTGTGGAAGGGTTACCCAAAGCGCATGGTACCGTCTCCACCGGTCGCCGTCAATGCGTCCCCGCTTCAACGCCTCCAAGATATGTCTTCTGCACCATCGGATCGTTGAGGAGATCCGAAGCCGCTCCCTGCATCGCCAGGTGGCCGACGTCAAGGACGTAGGCGCGGTCCGCCAGCTTGAGTGCGGCCTTGGCGTTTTGTTCAACCAGGATGACGGTGACGCCGGAGCGGTTGATCTCTTTGATGGTTTGGAAGATTGACTTAACGACGAGCGGAGCCAGGCCGAGGCTCGGCTCGTCGAGGAGGAGCAGGGTTGGGTCGGCCATAAGCGCCCGGCCGATAGCCAGCATCTGTTGTTCGCCGCCGGACAAGGTGCCTGCCATCTGGGCCTTGCGTTCCTCAAGCCTCGGGAACATGTCGTAGATCCAGCGGAGGCGATTGTCGACCCATTCAACATCCATGCGCGTGAACGCGCCGAGGAGCAGATTTTCCCGCACCGTCAGCGGCCCGAAGACGCGCCGCCCCTCTGGCGACTGGGTAATGCCCAGGCGCACCACCTCGTGGCTCTTCAGGATGTCGATGCGTTTTCCTTCGAAGTGGATAGACCCGCCTGTCGGCCGCACCAGCCCGCTTATCGCCATCAGGGTGGTGCTTTTGCCAGCGCCGTTCGACCCGAGGATGGAGACAAGCTCACCCTTCGCGACCGTGATGTTGATGTTATGCAGCGCGCCCACCGGGCCGTAGTTGACGCTCAGATCCTTCAATTCCAGCATGTCAGTCGTCCACTCCCAGATAGGCTTCGATGACGCGTTGATCCTTTTGGATTTCCTCCGGCGTTCCCCGCGCAATAACGAGGCCGTTCTCCAGCACCACCAGCTTGTTGCACACGCGCATGACAAAGCCCATGTCGTGTTCGATAAGCATGATGGTGATGCCGCGCTTTTTGATGCGCCGGATGAGGCTGCGGAGTTCCACCGTCTCCTGGTCGTTCATGCCGCCGGCGGGTTCGTCCAGCACCACCATGCGCGGGTCGGTCGCGAGCGCCCGGGCGATTTCCAGAAGCCGCTGATCGCCGTACGACAACCCGCCCGCCGGCGCGCGCCACCGGTCGGCCAAGCCGACGAACTCCAGTTCCTCCATGGCGCGGGCGATGGCGTTCCGTTCCTCCAGCGCTTTGCCGGGCAGGGACAGCATCGACGCGACGATACCGGTCCGCATCCGGCAGTGCCTGCCGGAGAGGACGTTCTCGAGGACCGACATGTGCGGAAACAACCGGATCGTCTGGAAGGTTCGGGCCAGGCCCAGTTCCACCACCTTGTGCGGTTTCAGCCGCGCCAGACGGCGTTGGGCAAAGAAGATGTCGCCCGAATCCGGCGGGGTGATGCCGGTTACCAGATTGAAAACGGTGGTTTTGCCTGCGCCATTCGGGCCGATCAACCCAAGGACGTCACCTTGGGTAACCTCGAACGACACGCCCCCCACCGCCACCAGGCCGCCGAAGCTTTTGGTCAAGTTGGATATGGAGAGAAGGATCATAGGTATCTGTCCCGGTACGGTTCAGGCAAGTTGTAATGGCGTCGGGGCGCGGGGAACAAGCCCTGCGGTCGGAAGATCATCATAACGACAAGGGCGGCTCCGAAGATGAGCATGCGCCCGCTCTGCAAGCCACGGAACAGTTCCGGCAAACCGATAACCAGGAACGAACCGACAAGTACGCCCCGCTGACTGCCGCGTCCGCCAAGGATGACGATCATGAACAGCACCACCGACTCCCAGTACGAAAACGACCCGGGCGAGATGGTACGCATCTGCGTCGCGAAGATGGTGCCGGTGAAGCCGGCCCATACCGCGCCGATGACAAAGGCCGACAGTTTGCAGCGGGCGGTGTTGATGCCCATCCCTTCGGCCGCGACCACGTCTTCACGGATGAACTTCAAGGCACGTCCGAAGCGGCTGTGTTCAAGCCAACGGAACAGGAACATCGACACCGCGACAAAGCCCCAAATCAGGTAGAAGAATTGCCACGGCCGGGTCAGCCGCAGCCCGAACAGGACCGGCCGCTGGATGCCGACAATGCCGTTCGCGCCGCCGGTCAATCCGAAGATGTCGTTGATAAGAGCGATGCGGACGATTTCGACAATGCCGATTGTCACCATAAGGAGGTAGTCGCCCCGCAGGTGAATAATAGGCGCGGCAACGGCCAAGGCAAACAGACCGGCCGCAAACCCCGCCACCGGCATGGTCGCGAAAATGGGGACGCCGTAGTGGGTGTTCAGGATGGCGGTGGCGTATGCGCCGACGGCAAAAAAGGCGGCGTGGCCCATATGGAACATCCCGGCATGGCCAAGGATGATATTGAGCGATAACGCCAGCACCGCATAGATGCCGACCTGGTTCAGAACGCCAATCCAATAGGTGCCGAGGCCCAATTCCGGCAGGGCAAAAAAGATGACGATGCCGATGACGGCGAGGATTTTCCGCTGCTGTGCCGTCATAGTTTTTCCGCCACGCGTTCACGCAGCAGGCCGGTGGGCCTGACGACGAGAATAAGAATAAGGACGGCAAAGGTGATGGCGTCCCGCCACGCAAGTGAAATATAGGCCGCGCCAAATGCCTCGACCAGCCCGAGCAGCAGCCCGCCCAGCATCGCGCCGGGGATATTGCCGATGCCGCCGATAATGGCGGCGGTGAAGGCTTTGAGGCCGTACATCTGGCCCATGTTGAAATTGATCTGCCCGTAGTAGATGCCGACCATCACCCCGGCCAGCCCGCCCAGGGCGGGACCGATCATGAAGACGATGGAGATAACCCGGCGCACATCGATGCCCATCAGTTTGGCCGCGCCCTGGTCGATGGCGGAGGCGCGGATAGCCATGCCCATTCTGGTGCGGTTGATAAAGAGGTAGAGGACCAGCATGACGACGACCGAACACACCAGGACAAAGATACGGATCAGCGGCACGCTCTGCCCGGCGATTTGAATGGTGATGTTCGGGATGATGCCAGCCGGATACGCGTGGTACTGCGCACCCCAGATGAGCATGATGGCGTTTTGAAAAAAGATGCTCGCTCCCAGCGCCGACACCACGGCGGAGAGCCGATCCGATTTCCGGAGCGGCCGGTACGCGACCCGCTCCAGCAGATACCCGACCAGGGCCGACATGCCCATAACCATAACGGCGATGACCAGCAGCGCCGGCCCGGTGCCGATAGCTCCACCCATGCCGAAAGAGACAAGCAGGGTAAAGCCCAGGTATGCCCCGAGGGCGAAGAGGTCGCCGTGGGCGAAGTTGATCAGCTTCAGCACCCCGTACACCATGGTATAACCGAGGGCAATAAGGGCATAGATGCCGCCTACGGCCAGGCCGTTGGTCAGTTGTTGAATAAATATTTCCATTGCGGCTTTCTTATGGATCGCAGTGCGTGGAGATTAGGGAACCAGCCGGAACACGCCTTCGGCGTCGACCCGATACAGGCGGTAGACATCGCCGACGCGGTCGCCCTTTTCGTTGTAGGAGATTTCACCGGTGAAGCCGGGGAACGCCTCCAGTTCGTTATGGAGGTACTCGCCGATGTTTTCCGAGGTGATGTCGTCGATATCCTTCAGCGCTTCAACGATGGTGAGGAACGCGTCACCCGCCATGATGGACCACACCGACGTGGGCACGCTGTTGAACTTTTCCTGATAGGTCTTCATGAACGACTGCGCGGCGGGGCCGGTGAGGTCGAGCGGGCCGGGAGGGCTGATAAACATATAGCCTTCGGCCGCGACCGGGCCGGAGATTTCAATCAGCGCGGTGTTGTTGGTGGCGTCGCCGCCGATCATCGCCACATCCCAGCCCATGTCCTTTTTCTGACGGAGCAGCATCGCGGCTTCGGGGTAGTACCCGGTGAAGACGATGATGTCCGGGTTTTGGGTCTTCATGGCCACAAGGCTGGTGGTGTAGTCGCGGTCGCCGGCGGTGATGGCGTCGTAGAAAACGATGTCGACTCCGTTCGCCTCGAACAAGGTTTTGCATTCTTCGGCCAGGCCCTTGGCGTAGGCGCTGTTGTCGTGGAGGAGGGCGATTTTTGCATAGCCCATTTCGGCAACCTTGGTGGTCATGACCTTGCCCTGGTCGTCGTCGCGGGGACAGGTGCGGAAGAACAGGGGCATGCCCTTTTCCGACAAGCGGATGGAGGTGGAACCGGTGGCTATTTGCACAACGCCCTCGTCGTCGTAGATGCCCTGGGCCGCTTCGGCAATGGCCGAACCGTAGGTGCCGACCACCGCGACCACGCCGGAGGAGACGAGGCGCTGGGCCGCCAGGGTGGCGGTGCGCGGGTCGCCCGCGTCATCACCGATGTCGATGGCGATGGGCCTGCCGTTGACGCCGCCCGCGTCGTTTATCTGTGCCGCCAGGGTCTGGACGACATTAACCATGTCCTGGCCTTCCGATGCCCAAGCGCCGGTGACCGGGCCCATGACGCCGATGCGAATCGGCTCGGCCGCGCCGACTGCAACACATCCGAGAAGGGCGATACTTACCAATGCGAGAATGGACTTACGGCGCATTTCCTGTCTCCCCTAGAGTAAAAATGTCGAAACATGACGACAGCATAGCTGCACGACGCCAGCCGTCGCGGCTGGCTCATGCATGAAAGGACTCACGGTACGAGGGGATAACTGTAAACCAACAAGCGGCATGTGGCAACAAAAAACGTCATAGAGCGGTACCGGTACGGCGCGCCTTAATCCGCCGGCACCACCGCCGGAGTGGTCTTGTCCGGTGAAATCAGCACGTCGAAGATTTCCGGAGCCAGCTCCACCGGAGCGCCGTCCGGGGGCAGGTCCGGGAATATCACCGGACTGGTCGCGGTAATAGTGTAGAGGGCGTTCCGGGGCCGTTCGCTCCCGAGGGAAATGTGGACGCTGAAGTTCGCGCTGCAGCCTGGCATTATGGTGGACGGCTCCACCGTCGCCTTGCCCCGGTCGTAGCCGGTGCCGATGTAGCTGGATACGGCGAAGCGCATATCCACATTTTCGCAGGGGATGTCACTAAAGTTTGTGATAGTCCCGGCCACGGCGATATGGCGGGTCTTGTCCGAGTAGATGCGGTCAGCCTTGACGATAAGGCCGCGCTGGCGCGAGGTGTCCTTCTGCCCCGGCATGACGCGGATGCGAAAGCCAAGCTGGAAGCTCACCCCGTCCGGCATGTCGAAGCCGCACGCAATCGTGATTGCCGTTACCGCAGCAACAATGAGGATGCAGAGTTTTGTTTTCATACCGTATCCCGGTCCCTCCCGGGATCAAGTTTCGTCACCTCGGCGCCGCAGTCAAGGGCGGACTTCAGTCGCGCGGGGCCGGCAGCATCCTGTAACCCGATCGGCGTGCGGTAACCGCGGCCGGCCGTGCCGTCGCCTTGACGCCGCCCACCAGCACCAGGAGCTGTTCCACCGCCTGGCTGAGGGTCTCGGCCTGCCCTGCCAACCCGGCTGCGGCCCTGGCCTCGTTTTCCGAGGCGGCGGCGGCGCTCTGGGTCGTTTTGTCGACTTCGGCGAGGGCGGCGTTTATCTGGTCCACCCCCTGCGCCTGTTCCGAGACGACGTGGGCGATATCGTTCACCAAGCCGCCCACCGTGTTGTTCGATTCGCCGATGGAGGAAAAACTCTTTTCCAGCCTGCTGGAGATATCGACGCCGTGCTGGACGCTGCGAATCGTGAATTCGATAAGCTCGGTCGTGTCGCGCGCCGCCTGGGCCGAACGCCCGGCGAGGTTGCGGACCTCATCCGCCACAACGGCAAAGCCCTTGCCCGCCTCCCCGGCTCGCGCCGCCTCGACAGCCGCGTTGAGGGCGAGAAGATTGGTCTGAAAGGCGATGTCCTCGATCGTCTTGACGATATGGCCGATCTTTTCAGACGATTCGCTTATCTCGGACATCGCGCCGGTCATCTCTTCCATGTGATCGGCGCCTTCCTTGAACAGGACAGCCGACCCGGCCATGGTGGTGCGGGTCTCCTCCGCCTGGTCGGCGCTTTGACGGGTCGCACTGGCAATCTCTTCCAGGGCCGAGGCGGTCTCTTCCAGCATCGAGGCCTGGTCGGTCATCGATTTCGCCAGCATACCGGCCGAATCCCGTATCTCATTTGCCGCGCTGCTGACATTGTGGGAGCTTTCTCCCAAATCGGTCGCGATAAGGCCGAGGGTACCCTGCACCCGCCGCCGCATCCACATCACCGCCGCGGCGACGATAATCAGCGTGACGCCGATAAGAGCGAACAAGACAGTGTGACTAAACCGGGTCATGGTCGTGGCCTCGTTGTCGAGTCGCGCCAGCCGCTGCGACAATAGGCGCTCGAACTGTCCCACCGGTGCCTGAATCGCCTTGGCCGAATTGAGGTATGCCGGCCCATGCAGGATGGCGGAGGCACGCAGGCGCGCGTCGTTTATCTCTTCCGGCGTCGCCTCCTCCACCATGGTCATGGCCTCGACCTCGAGCTTGGCCAGTTCGCCGCTGAGGCGATTGGCCTCGGACAAATTGCCGCGCTCTTCGTCGGTGAAGCCTTCTTCGACATAAAGATCGTCCAGCGGCACCGAGCGCCCCGGCGCGACGGCGGCGGCGATTGGACGCGGGGTCTGGCCGGAGCGAACGTTGATAATATTGAAATACGCGTCTTTGAACAGCGCCTCGCCGCTGGCGACATAACTCCGGACATTGGCGGTGAGGCCAAAGGAATTGTCGGCGGTCTCACGCGACAGGGCGAGGGAACGGAGCTGCGCCTGTTGCACCATCCGCGCCTGGGTCGAGGCGCGCATCAGCAAGAGCACCATGGCGACAAAGAGGACAAGCAGCACAACGCCGCCGAGGGTGACAAGCCGGACAAAATTCTTGATATTCATTGTCTTTCCTTTAATTGCCTGCTGCCGTGAAGTGACGTCCCCGAGTCGATAACCTGTTTAGGATGCAACAAGGTTATAGTGGTTATGCGTGCTGTCTAATAGGTGTTATAGTATGGATATAACCAATATGCAAATAAAAATTCCCGCACAAACATCGTGTATACCGTCACTTGACATTTTCGTGTCATTATCTTGCACTTCTCTTTTCCACACCGGTAGGTGGGGGTATCGGTCGAGTGGAGTAACATAAAGTGTATATTTACATGCATACACAGAAATTTAGACCTATTCGAGACCACGTGCTTCGCGTCTAGGATGGCCCACCGCGTATCTCCTAAAAACGTGGAGCCAACCCATTCCGGAATCCGGAATTCGTTACGCTTGTTCTGGTGGATGCGAGACCTTTTGGTGAGACCATTTTCATTCTGGAGTCAAATCGATGTGACAAATCACTCCGAGAATATCATTAACGCTTAGGCTTAATGTATCCGGAGTCTGTCATTGACTCGGCACGACATCATATGGTACAAGTAAGGCGAGGGGGTTGTTGCTGCAAGGAGCTTGATATGGCAATCGAAAACGGGATGACCGCAGATTTTCTCCGGAGCGCGTTCGGCGGCGAATCCATGGCCCACATGCGCTACATTATTTGGGGCGAGCACGCCGCCAAGGAGGGATTCCCCAATCTTGGCCGTCTCTACAAGGCTATCGCCCACGCCGAGTACGTGCATTCGCGCAACCACTTCACCGCCCTGAAGGATAATACCGGCGGCTACAAGGTGGACGCCGGTGGTGAGTTCGGCCTTAAATCGGTGGCCGAAAACCTGGTCTGGGCAATCGACGGCGAACGGGGCGAAGTGGAACAGATGTATCCCGTCTACATGAATACCGCCGTCTTCCAGAATGAGAAAGAGGCCGAGCGTTCCTTCCACTACGCGCTGGAAGCGGAAAAGATCCACGTCGGCCTGTTCGAAACGGCCCGCGAGCACGCCCTGAAGGGCGAGGACATGCCAATCGACAACCAACCCGTCCACATCTGCCCCGTCTGCGGCTTTACCCACGTCGGCGAATACCACGAAGACCGCTGCCCGGTCTGCCACGTCTCGAAAGACAAGTTCGTCGCCTTCGAGTAATCCGTCGCATAGCGGTTCATCACAAAAAACCGCGTCCCCCGCCAAGCAGGGGGCGCGGCTCTACAACTGTAAATCTTGGGCGCGCCACTCACACAGGCGTAAACATCCCGCCCGACGGATCTGTCGTCGACGACGGAGCGCCGAGTTGCCTGAAGCCACGCGCGAACATTCCGCCCGCATCGCTCCGCGCTTCCTGCTGTGGCACGATAGTGGCCTCGACGTGGGTGTCGTCGACCGGCCGTGACGTTTTGCTCCGTTTGGAGCCGTAGACCACCCCAGCCAGGTTGCTGACCAGCGTGTTCAACTGTTCCGACTGTTCGGATAGTTCCGATGCCGCAGCGGCCGATTCCTCCGCCGTCGCCGCATTGTTTTGTGTCACCTTGTCCATTTGCGCGACGGCGACATTCACCTGATCGACGCCGGTGGCTTGTTCGCGGGTTGCGGTGGAAATGTTCTCGACCAGTTGCCCAACGTTCTGCGATTCTTCATTGATCTGGTTGAAGCTGGACGCCAGCTCCTGCACCTGCGTTGATCCGTTCCTGACCCGTTCCACCGTTCCCTGAATCAGTTCCGACGTGGTCTTTGCCGCTTCGGACGACCGTATCGCCAGATTCCTGACCTCATCCGCCACAACGGCGAAGCCCTTTCCTGCCTCGCCGGCGCGGGCCGCTTCGACCGCGGCATTGAGTGCGAGCAGGTTGGTCTGGAAGGCAATTTCTTCGATGGTGTGGATTATTTCACTGATCTGTTCCGAAGACTGATTGATCTCGCTCATAGCGTTGATCACGCTGTCCACCGTTTCGGTGCCCTGGTCGATAAGGTTGAGGGTAAGGTCGGTCGTCTCCCGGGTTTGATCGGCGTTATCCGCGTTTTGCCGGGTCACGGAGGCCATTTCCTCGAGTGCCGATGACGTTTCTTCGAGTGAGGACGCCTGTTGCGTCGCGCCGTCGGCAAGGGTGGCCGAGCCGCCGGCCAATTGCATGGCGATACGGCTCACGTCCTCCGACCGGGCGCGGAGCGCTTCGATGGACCGCGTCAGCGTCTTTGAAATATTCGACACGAGCAGAATCGACAGGATCGCTCCCAACGCCACCGCGACGGCGCAGGTGACGATCATGGTCCACCACGAGCGGTCCGCATCGGTCTGAGCGGTTGTCGCCGCGTCCTGAGACGAAGCCTCCTCGTTCGCGACGACCTCGGCGATAAGGCGCGATTCCTCCAGCCGTGTCGGGTTGCATTCGGTAACCAGGATGTGGAAGGCCTGGTCGTGGTCGTTGTTCATACTGGCGTTAAGGATTCGGCCGACGATCCCTTTATGTTTTTCCCATTCGGCGTTCAGCGATGTCCACTGCGATGCCGACGCCGCTCCCACCGTCAACGTACGCAGGGTATTATCAACATATGCGACGTTGTTATCCAACCGCTCTCTTTCATCCGGGTTGCCTCCCGGTTCGGGCGAGAGGACAATTTCCCGCACGCCGATAAGCACGTCCTGCATGCCCGACTTCAGATCCTTGATACGCGATACATTGTCGGATAATGCGTCCGTGGTTATCATGCCTTGCTCCATCTTTTTGAGCGCCCTGAGTCCGGTCGCGCTAATGACGACCGCCAGGGCAAGGAGCACCATGACAATGGCGTAAATCTTGCTTTTAAATGACATACCTGTCTCCATAATCGTAATTGCGTCGCCATGGTGGTCGACCGCAAATATACCGTGCCGGCAGTCCCTGCCTGGGTCGGTTCCAAACGTTGGTTTGGACCTTGAATGTTTGTGTCCTATTATTTGCGCCCACACTTAACGGGTGATGAAGCGCTTCCACAAAATATATAAGCCCGCGAATGCGTTCATTTTAACCTATGGCTTAGAATGCGTTTAAAAACATCCACCTCTTCCGTTTTTCTTAGTGATTATGCAGATGGTTTTGCCGAAACCGGTTGCCGGGACGCACCATTACCGTTCAGCCGACCAAATTCTCCGGCTTGTCAGGTAACGGATGCCTGGTAAATTTCACGGATGGATCTGGACAAGATATACTCGAACTCGCTATCCGGCATTTCGGCATGAAGCCCTTCGACAAGCGCCCGCGAGAAGCTGGCAATCACCCCCTTGTTGCGGGCGAGCCTGGCATCGGCTTCGGCGCGGGAGTAGCCGCCCGACAGCGCGACGATCCGCACCACCCGCGAGTCGTCCATCAGATCGTAATAGAGGTTGTCCCGCGTCGGCAGAGACAGCTTGAACATGACATGGTCGGCCGGTCCGAGGCGGTACAGACCCTTCTTCAATTCGTGCTTGAGGATCGTCTCGGCCTCCTCCTTGTCGGCGATGGTGATATCGACCTCGGGTTCGATAATCGGCACCAGCCCGGCGCGGATTATCGTCTCGGCCACTTCGAACTGTTGCTCCACCACCCGGGCGATAGCGCCTTCGGACGCGGCGTGGATAACAGAACGCATCTTGGTCCCGAAAATGCCGTGTTTAACCGCCTCTTCGAGCGTTTCACCGAGGGACGGAATCGTCTTCATGACCTGAACGCCATCGTCCGTCTCCTCGAGCCCGGCGTCGACTTTCAAAAACGGTACAATACCCTTTTTCTTCCACAGGTAGTGCGGCGTCAGTTCGCCCTCGACCGTCCGGTACATGGTGTTTTCGAAGAGGATGACACCAAGGATAAAGTCGGAGGTAAAGGCGGGACTGGTCATGATGCGGGTACGCATGGCGTGGACGAGATCGTACATGGTCTCTTCGTCGTAATAGGCATCGCGGCCGATGCCGTATTGCTCCAATGCCGCCGGCGTGCTGCCGCCGCTTTGGTCCAAGGCGGCGATAAAGCCTTTGCCTTCGTGCATGCGCCGCAGTTGTTCAGTTTTCATGGATATCCCCCTTCTCAGGCCCCGCCCTTTTCGTTACTGTGCTCTTGCGGTATGATTCTTTCAACCGTCTCCAGAGGAAAAAAGACACGATGATTGACAAGCGCGCGCTCTTATTGGCCTCGCTCCACAACCAGTTCGTCCTTTCCCCCGCGCCCCGTCAGGTTGTGGTGTCGTCCCTGTGCGGCCTCCAGGCCCAGTTCGCCAATTATCCAAAACACGCACTCCGCATCCGCGCGAGCGACCACGACCCGCACGCCTGGAACGCGGGGCTGGTCAAAACCTGGACATTCCGGGGAACGCTGCACCTGGTGAGGGAGGACGAGCTGGGGCTTTATCTGTCGGCTCTGGGACGGCCGAAAAAATGGGACGACGGCTGGGGCATCAGTGCACGCAAAAAGCCGCGGTTGGCAAAGATGCTGCTCGGCTGGATTCAGGAAGGGGTGACCCACCGCGAAGAACTGAAGGCCCGCTGCCGGGCAAAAGGCGTGGACGGCGAATTGCTCGACAATGTCTTCCACGGCTGGGGCGGGCTGCTGAAGGAGATGTGCCTTCGCGGTCTCGTCGCCTACGCGCCCGGAACCGGCAAGCATTTCCATCCCTGCCGGGAGGTCGTCTGGCACACCCAGCAGGAAGCGCGGCTGGAACTGCTCCGACGCTATTTCCGCCACCTCGGTCCGGCGATGGTGGAGGACTGCGTCGTCTTTACCGGCATCCGCCGGAAATCGATTGAGGAGTTGATGAAAAAGCTGCCGCTCCACTCGGTCGAGTGCGACGGGAAGGAGTATTATCACATCGACCCGCTCCGACTCGACGGCGACATTCCGCACTGTCTGTTCCTGGCCGGGTTCGACCAGCTCCACCTCGCGTACAAGGACCGCACCCGCCTGGTGCCCGAGGCCCACCGCTTGAAGGTGGTGACAAACACCGGCATCATCCATCCCACCGTCGTGCTTGACGGCCAGGTCTGCGGCAAATGGAAGCTGGCTGGGCGTATGCTCCGGGTAGTGCCATTCGAGCGGCTTACCAAGGTCAAGCGCCGCAGCATCGACAGGACGGCGCTGCGCCTGTTCGACGGGGATATCGACGAAGTGGTAATCGAGGATTTTTAACCCTACTAAGCCTGCTCGGCCGGCGGCTCGAACGCCGCGCTGAAATGGATGTAGTAATCGTCGTAGCCATCCACCGGCAGCCAGTAGATAACGCGCTCGGCACCGTACGAAGTGGTCTGTACCCGTTTCGCCGCGTGCTCGGCGACAGCCTGGTTGGCGAGGCAGCCCTTGTGCGCTTCCGGCGGGCCGTGCTTACTGCAGATCATCCCCACTTCGCGGCCGATGTCCTTGCACGCCGGATTGACCGCCGCCACGCGCTTTGTTTTATGAACAAGCGTGCAGGCACCCGGGAAGCGGTCGTACATCAAATGAAACGCGGCGACGAGTTCCGCCGGGTCGCCATTCTCGTTATCCATAATCTTCTCCTTGCGTGCAACTCCATCTCAAAACGTCAGCACCCGCCCATTGCCCCTTCGGCGAGGAGGAACGTCACGCGCTGGTGCGCCCGCTTCAGGTGGGCGCGCATCAGCCGTTCCGCCGCCTTGTCGTCGCCGGCGGCGATTGCTTCATACATTTCGCGGTGTTCGGCGACGATGTCGCGGGAGTCGACATGGGCGTTCGAAACGGCGATGGACGAGGTCAGGGTTCCGGCAATCATGGTAAGGACATTCAACAGCATGCTGTTGCCGGCCATCTCGGCGATAATCCTGTGGAAGCGCATGTCGGCGCCGGAGCCCCGGTTGCCCTCCTCGATGTCGCGCGTCATCTCGTCGATGGATTCCCGCAGCACGACGAGCTGTTCGTCGGTTCGTTTTTTCGCCGCCTGGGCGGCGCTGTACGCCTCCAGCACCATCCGTACTTCAAACGTTTCCAGAAGGGTGGTCTTGTCGTCCTGGCGGGTGTCGGCGAATTGCAGCAGGTTCCTGTCGATGCGGGAATGTTTGATAAAGGTGCCGCCACCGACCTTCGACTGGACGACGCCCAGCAGTTCCATCGCCCGCAGCGCTTCGCGGATGGAGGAGCGGCTTACGCCCAATTGTTCCACCAGTTCCCGTTCGGTGGGGAGTTTGTCGCCGGCCTTGAGTTCACCGTCGTCAATCTTTTGCATAAACTGGCGGACTATGTCTTCATAGAGCCTGGTTTTTTTCTTAAGCGGATCGAGCATCTCATCCCTCTCCTTGCGGTAGCATCGTGAAGCGATCCATTGTCGTCGCGCAACGCCTTTGGTCAAGGCTTGCGTCCGCGCGATGCGCAACGTCGACAAAACTATAACAACCGGTATAATCGTCCCGGTCTGGAGGGCGTTCGAATGGCGAAAAGCACAACCGGGTTTTTCCAACGGGTCCATGACCTGGTGGAGCTTATCCCTCCGGGCAAAGTCATGACCTATGGCCAAATCGCCAAGCGACTGGGCGGCTTCTATTCAGGCCGCACCGTGGGCTTTGCCATGGCGGCGTCGCCGCCCGAGCGCCGCCTGCCCTGCCACCGGGTCGTCAACCGATTGGGCGAGATGGCTCCCGGTCACGCCTTTGGCGGAGCCGAGCGTCAGCGCCGTCTCCTCAGGTCCGAGGGCGTCCGCTTCCACCGGGACGGCCGCATCAACCTGGAAAAATCCCTGCTCCAATTCGACGACGAAACAGAACCGCCTCCGACCAAACGGAAAAAACGAAAAACCCAATAACTCGACTGCAGGAAAATTGGAAGCCGCATGGCCAAGAAGAATCCTTCATCCATCCTTCTCTCCCGCCTTGACGCTATTGCGGGCGATCCGCGCACCCCAGCCGCCCGCGCTCTCCTTCGGGATGTACTGGAGCGGGGACAGGGCGTGGTTATCGCCAGGGCGGCGACCATCCTCGCCCGTGCCGCAACCGATGCTTCAGGACGCGTGGACGACGACTGGACCGCCGAGTTCCAGACCGACCTCGCCGCCGCCTTCAGCCGCTGCTGCGACGAACCAGGCCGCTACGATAAAGGCGCTGCCGGTAAACGCGCCATTGCCGATTGCCTCGACGCGATGGAATCGGGCGATGCCGCACCGTTCCTGCGCGGCGTCTCCTATGTGCAGACCGAAATGGGCATGGACCTCACCGCGCCCATGCGCGCCCGGTGTCTGGCTGCCCTGGTGCGGCTCCGCCACCCCGACAGCCTGCTGCTGTTGGCCGACCTCCTCTGGGACTCGGCCGACGCCGCCCGCCTCGATGCCGCCCGGGTTGCGGCTTACGAAGGGTCGTTAGGTGCCGAGGCGCTGCTTCGCGCCCGTTTGCGAGCCAGGGACGAACCGGAGATACTGGCCGAGGTCTACGCCGCCCTCCTCGCCTTGGGAGGCGAGCGGAACGTCCCGGTGGTGGCGGCCGACCTCGAGGACGAAATCATGGGCGACCACGCCGCCGCCGCCCTTGGCGAAAGCAGGGTGCGGGCCGGTCTGGACGTCCTGGCCAAAGCCTGGGAAGACGCGGTGGAATGGGACGACCGCCGCCGTGCGATCTTCGGCATAGCGTTGAACGGCGGCGACGATGCGATGGACCTGTTGGCAACCCGTCTCCGCGACGTTGACGGCGATGAATACGAGCGCGTGCTTGATACGCTGGCACTGGCTTGGGGCGACGAAAGCCCGCGCCTCCGACGGTTGCAGGACCTGAAAAACCGATAGTAAATTATTCAAACGAAACCTAGCGCCCAGCCCCGGGCGGCTGTGCCGGCGGCGGCGGACGGCGACGCGCTGAATCGGCCGGTTTATCCGGTTGGGCCGGGGTGGCCTGGTTGGGCGGTGCAGTCCGGGATGAATCAGGCCGTTGGAGCGGTCGCGTCGGCTGTCCTGCCGGGTGGGCAGGCGCGGTGCGGGACGAATCCACCTGCCGGGTCGGCGTGCCAGGCGTCGGTGCGTTGGGACGGACCGGCGCGCGGGTTTGCCTCACTGAACCGGCTGCTGGTGCGGTGCGGGACGAGTCGGACGGCCGCGCCGGGGCTGCCGACGGTGCACCCGGGTGGGCTGGTGCGCGCGTCGTTTGCCGCGATGGATTGGCTGTCGGGGCATTCCGTACCGATTCCGGCGGCCGTGGCGTTGCTCCGGTCGCTGGGGACGCGGTCGGGGCGGTCGGCGCTGGTGCGCGGGTCTGTTTTACCGTACCGGCGGCCGGCGGCGTGGTGCGGGACGAGTCGGACGGCTTGGCTGGTGCGCGGGTCGCCGTCTGTTTGACGCCAGGCAACCGGCGGGTCGAAGGCCGCGCCCCCACTTTGGGAATGCCGCGTGTGGGCGGATTGACATTGGTGGTGGAGCGCGGTTTCTTTGCCGTCGTACCGGTGCCGAGGACGTCCGTGTCGCCCCGGCGCAGCCCGGCGGCGGCGGGCGATCCGATGTTCTGGATTCTGGCCCGGCGCATCTTTTGCAACAACTGTTGCGCCTGCATCCATTCGCTCCGTTCCGCCACATCCTGGAGCTGCCGCAAGGTGCGGACAAGGATGCGTTGCGATACGTCGTCGATGACCAGGAACTGGATATGCAGACGTTGAATCGACCCTTCGTTCTGTTCCGGATCGATGGAGTCGATATTGACCACCGCGCCCAACAGGGTCGCGGGCGGATTGCCCGACACCAGCGACTTGGCGAACCGCACCATGTCGCCGACATGGAACACGGCGTCGGACGGCGTCTCGATGCAGCAACCGCCTAACGACACGTCCATAAGCATGCCCGGACGCAGCGTGCCGATTTCCTTGTGGAGACTGGACATTTTGATGCTGTCGGCGGCGGCGGTCGAGATGTGTTGAAAATCGATTTCAAGCGATATCGGCAACCGCATCGAGTCGCGTTTGCGGATTTCCCACGCCGAACTCCACGGCGCCATGCGCAGGTAGGGCATGGTTCCGGCGACGGCCTGAATCACTTCGGACGTGAACGCCATCAGGCTTGGCCCGCTTTCCAGCGTTCCCTCGATGCGTTGCCCGGGCCGAATCGACGCGACCAGCTTGTCGTTGTGCGCGGGAAGGGTGACGTTGATGCTGTGCAGGTCGTGGCCCATGATCAGGCATTCGTAGCCGCCTTCGACCCCGTCGAAGGCGAGGCGCGAAAGCACTCCCGGCTTCAGGGTGGCGTCCATAAGATCGAGGATGGCGGCGGCGGTCTGGCCCGAGGACGTGGACTTCTGATCCTCCACCATCGCCTTGACGTCCTTGGTTTGCCCCGATAGGGCGTGCCGGGTGTCTTTGGGCGGCGGGAAATAGAGCTTTTCCATCCGCTCGGCGAATTTTTCGTCGAAGTTTTCCTGCAGAAGCGGGACGATTGATTCGCGGAACTGATCGTGCACCATAATCATGGACGACGGATCCAGCTTCGGATGACTGCGGAAGATGTAGAGCATCCGATCGGCGTCGTCGTGGTTGCCGCCACGCTTCAGCAGGATGCGCTCGACCATTTTCAAGGCTTCGCGCCGTGCTTCCTGACGCGCCTTGATGCGGGCGCGGCGTGACAGGTAAACCATGATGATAATGGCAGCGACAAGCACCACCACCGATATCAGAATGGTGGGGGTGAAGAGCAATTGTTGTGGCGGCGGCAACCGGTATTGCAGGTCCATCGTCGCGGCGACAGGCAAACCCGGCGTGATACCAGTTGTCAGCATGAAGCGGCTCGCTTCGGCATGGCCAAAAGGCTATGAATGGGCAAACGTTCCCCTTTCTCTTAATCATATCGTCGGAACCGGTCTCAACAAGCAAAAATTCCGGCATGGGTCGATTGGATGCCGTCGCGCTTGCGCTCGGGCGGGTCTAATCCGTATACTGACCCCTGCCATAAGGCATTGTATCAGGCACTCGATCCGGCAACGGCAACGCAAAGGAGATTCCATGGCAGCCCGCTTTCCGTCAAAGGGAGGGAAGATTTACGCAGTATATGGCGACGATCCCGCAGCCATGGCAAAACAGCTCATGGAGGCCGCCGAGGTCGCCGACGCCATCCCGTCCGGCGCGCGCGTGTCCTTGAAGCCGAATCTGGTGGTCGGCCGTCCCGCCTCCGGCGGCGCCACCACCCATCCGGAAATCCTCGCCGGTATTATCGAGCTTCTGCAGGACAAGGGCCACCGCGACATCGAGATAATCGAAGGCTCGTGGGTCGGGGACGACACCGGCCGCGCCTTCGCCGCCTGCGGCATGGCCGAGGTGGGCAAACGCTACAACGTCCCGCTCTACGATCTCAAGAAGGACAAGGCTGTCCCGAAGGAAACGCCGGCCGGCCGCATCAACGTGTGCCAACGCGCGCTCGAATCGGATTTCCTCATCAACCTGCCGGTCCTCAAGGGTCATTGCCAAACACGCATGACCTGCGCCCTTAAAAACATGAAAGGCTGCATTACCGACGCGGAGAAACGCCGCTTCCACCGGGAAGGCCTGGACGAATGCATCGCCGCGCTGGCGACAGCGATTATTCCCCACGTCACCCTTGTCGACGGCATCTGCGGCGATCTCGATTTCGAAGAGGGCGGCAATCCGGTCCAGGCCAACCGCATGCTGCTAGGCGCCGATCCGGTCAAGCTGGACGCCTATGTCTGCTCGCTCATGGGCTTGTCGCCGGATATGGTCGGCGATCTCCCCCTTGCTGAAGAATACGGCGTGGGCGAGATGGGGCTTGAGGAGCGGGACATCGTCCATCTGAACCAGCCCACTCCCGGCGGCGTCGCCGCCAAGCCCACCAACAAGGTGCAAAGCCTTGGCCGCAAACTCAAGGCCGACCAGGCCTGTTCCGCCTGCTACGCCAACGCCATCCACGCGATGAAGCGGTTGGAGGAGATGGGCGAATCGCGGACCATGCCGGCCATCTACATCGGCCAGGGCTGGCAAGGGGAGGAAGTGGACGGGATTGGCATTGGTAAATGCGCGCGCGGGACGCTTGGGAATATCCAGGGTTGTCCGCCTGCGGCGTTGGATATTGTTGAGGCCGTGCGCGAGGTTTGCGGGTGAATTCTACCGTTGGTGTGGCGGCAAGCGCCGTCCTCGATCAGGGTGCTAACACGGTTTTTCCTCGCACAAACGGAGG
Organism: Planctomycetaceae bacterium; assembly: GCA_021205245.1. GTDB lineage: Bacteria > Planctomycetota > SZUA-567 > SZUA-567 > SZUA-567 > JAJBSZ01. The sequence continues at coordinate 10,888 of JAJPXZ010000198.1, read as the reverse complement.
GAGGGAACCCTTTTTGCCAAGCGCCGCAAAAAGTGTTCCCTCCCTCCGGACCTCCCTCCTTCGCCAAAAAGCTTCGCCGTTTGGGATTTGCCTACCGGTTTAGGTGTGCCGGTTGATCGTCCGATTACCGGCGACGGTTTTATAAACCGCGATACTCCGGCGGTCCGTTCTTTGATATAAAGCGCGGGACGCTTTGGCCCGCCACCGTTTCGCCTCGCACGCGCTCGTCCACAGTACGTCGCCCCATACCTCCTACCCACGTCACCCCGGCGTCTGAACGCCGAACCGGGCGAGGGGCGTGAAGTTGTGCCGGGGCAGCCGTCACACGCTCCCGCTCCGGGCCTGACCTACCCGAAAAAATCTTCGATTTTTCGTCACAGTGCGTGAACGCAGATACCATGCAGTTCATGACACCGGCTCCAGCGCGCAGAGCCGACCAGTGCCAGGGCGGGCCGAAACCTAGGAACGGCCACCGGGCACTGAGGTCAATAGTATTCGACGGGTTTTTGGGCGGTCGATCCCAAGGCCCCGGAGGATACCGGCAATACAGGCCATGGGGGCGACAAACCACGGCCGCTTGGACCATCAAGGAAATCCCTCTGATTACCGCACTCTCACGGCAGCGTAATTACGACATTTCCGGACACGGTTTAGGGCCTCGAGCCCGGCAAGCGGAGTCTGGCGCGTCACCAGCCACGGCCACCCGAGCAACACCTCCTCCGGGGTTACGGGAAGAGGCACAGACCGCCCATTTTTTTATGCAAACCAATGCCTAGGGGCGATTGGCTTTCGGTCGTGGAAAAGAGAAGGAACCAGTATAAACCTGTGCGAGGAGAAACAATGGCGGAACACAAACATCTCGCGCTTGATATCGAAGAACAGATCAGCGGAGTATCGTGGTTAAAGAGCAACGTCGCCGGCAATCGTACGATCAATCGGCGTCCCGAAGCCAATAGGCAAATCCCAAACGGCGTAGCCCTTTTGGCGAAGGAGGGAGGTCCGGAGGGAGGGAACACTTTTTGCGGCGCTTGGCAAAAAGGGTTCCCTCCCTCCGTTTGTGCGAGGACAAGCTTTCTTAGCACCATGATCGAGGACGGCGCTTGTCCCTCGCCAACGGTAAAAAAGGAGCGTCCGCACCAAGACGGACGCTCCCATAGACAGATCAAAAACGGAACAAAAGAGCCTACGCTTCACCCCCAAGTTCACGAATCATGGCCGGAACGACCTCGAACAGGTCGCCGACAATACCGTAGGTCGCGACCGAGAAGATCGGCGCGTCCTTGTCCTTGTTGATGGCGATGATGGTGTCGGACGACCCCATACCCACCAAGTGCTGCACCGCGCCGGAAATGCCGCAGGCAATGTACAACTTGGGCTGGACCGTCTTGCCGGTCTGGCCGACCTGGTGACTGTACGGCATCCAACCGGCGTCGACTGCCGCACGGCTGGAACCAACCGCGCCGCCGAGGCACTTGGCCAGCTTTTCGATCAGGTGGAAGTTCTCCGGCTTTTGCATGCCGCGCCCGCCCGAAACGATAATGTCGGCGTCGACCAGGTTAACGGTGTCGGACAGCTCCGGCAGCCAGTCGAGACGCGTGGTGCGGCTGCGGAGCAGGGTCGACTGCGGCGTCACCTTCTCGACCTTGCCGCCCCGGCCTCCGGTCTTGTGCGCGGCCTGCATCACTTTGTGACGCACGGTCGCCATCTGCGGACGGTGTTTGGCGCAGAGAATGCTGGCCATGATGTTGCCGCCGAAGGCGGGACGGGTCTGGAGCAGCAATCCTTCGTCCGTGATGTCCAGGCCGGTACAGTCGGCGGTGAGGCCGGTGTGGACCTCGACCGCGACCCGGGCCAGGAACGAGCGGCCGATGGCGGTCGCGCCGGCCAGGAATATCTCCGGCTTCTTCTGCCCGATGAGGTCGGAGACGACCCGCGCGTAGGGTTCGCTGGCGTAGTGCTTCAAGGACGGGTCGTCGACATAGATAACGCCGTCAACCGGGTATTCGAGCAGTTCGTTCGCCGCGTCGTCCATCTGGTGGCCGAGGACGAGCACGGTCAGGGGGACGCCCCGCTTGTCGGCGAGGATGCGGCCTTCGCCGATCAGTTCGTGCACGACGCCCTGGATGACGCCGTCGATCTGTTCGCCAAACACCCAGACGCCCTTGTAGGCGTCGAGGTCGATGGTGGCGACCTTTTTGGCGCGCTTCAGGGTGATTGCGCCGAATTTGCAGCTGGGCGGGCAAGCGCCGCAGAAGGTGCAATTGTCGTTCACCACCGCCAGCTTGCCCTGCATTTCCAGGGCTCCGAAGGGGCAGACCTTGACGCAGGCCTGACAGCCGACGCATTTCTCGGGATCGATGATCAGTGCGTTTTCCGACATGATGATTCCTTACTTAAGCAGGCCGAGATCTCGACCGCATTACATGAAGAGAGTAAACCGTTGCCGACGCGATTCCGGAAGAGATCGCGGACCTACGCGATCTGCAATTCCTTGATCTTGGCCACGACGATCTTGGCCGCTTCGGACGCGGTCTCGGCCTGGATGATTTCGCCGCCGCCGCGACGGGGCGGGGAGAAAACCCGGTTCACCGCGGTGGGCGAACCGTTCAGGCCGACCTTCTGCGGATCGGCTTCGATGTCCTGCTCGTTCCAGGTGGTGATGACCGCCTTCTTCGCCCGCATCTTGCCCTTGAGGGACGGGAGGCGCGGTTCGTTAATCTCCTTGACGACGGTGAGGACGGCGGGTAGCTCGACCTCGAGCACTTCCTTGCCCGTCTCCATCAAGCACTCAACCACAGCCTTGCCCTTGCCAATCTCGCGAATCTTCGAGACATAGCAGGCCTGGGGCCAGTCGAGGTGGCAGGAGATGCCGGGGCCGACCTGGGCGGTGTCGCCGTCGATGGCCTGTTTGCCGGCGAGGACGACGTCGGGGTTCAATTTCTTCATGGCGAGGGACAGGGTCAGGCTGGTCGACCAGGTGTCGCCGCCCGCAAAAGCGCGGCTGCACAGCAGGACCGCCTCGTCAGCGCCCAGCGAAATGGCTTCGCGCAGGGCGGCGTCGGCCTGGGGCGGACCCATGGTGACGACCGTCACCGTGCCTTCGCCCAAACGCTCGCGAATCCTCACCCCTTCTTCTATGGCATAGGCGTCGAAGGGATTGATGATAGAGGCCACGCCCTCGCGCATGAGGGTATTGGTCTCGGGGTTGATGCGTACATCGGTGGTGTCGGGGACTTGTTTTATGCAGACGACGATGTTCACGGTGAACTCCTCTTCTTTACGTGCCGCGTTGTTCAATTAATTCACAATTCATAATTCACAATGCACAATTATGGAACAATGAAATAATTCACAATGCGCGGGCGTTGAAATTGAATCATTGCCGCATTGCATAACCAAATTGTGAAATATGAATTGTGAATTGTGAATTAAAAATGCCCACCGCTTCGCTCCCGAAAAAGGATGGAAGGGTGGGCAGGTTCAATGTATCGACGGGCCGCTTGGCCCGGAGTCACGAATTACCCGCGCGCGGCTTCCTTAATCAGGGCGAGCGCGATTTCGTCGCGCTGGATCTGGTTGGTGCCTTCGTAGATCTGCGTGATCTTGGCGTCGCGGGCGTATTTCTCAATCGGGTATTCCTTGGTGTAGCCGACGCCGCCGAACACCTGGATGGCGTCAATTGTCACCTTCATGGCGACATCGGAGGCGTAGCACTTCGACATGGCCGAGGCCATGGTCGGACGCTTCGCGCCGGAGTCGATCCAACGGGCGGTGGCGTAGATGAGGGCGCGGGCGGCTTCGATCTGCATCGCCATGTCCGCGAGCATCCACTGCAGGCCCTGGTTGGCGATGACGGGACGGCCGAACTGCTTGCGGGTACGGGCGTAGTCGACGGCGAGGTCGAGCGCTCCGGCGGCAATGCCGAGCGCCTGCGAGCCGACGCCGGGACGGGAATTGTCGAACGTCTTCATGGCGGTCATGAAGCCGGTTCCTTCTTTGCCAAGGCGGTTCGCGGCCGGGACGCGGCAGTCCTGGAAGATCAGTTCGCGGGTCGCCGAGGCGCGGATGCCCATCTTGTCTTCCTTCTTGCCGAAGGTGAAGCCGGGCATGTCTTTTTCCAGCACAAAGCAGGAACAGCCGCGCGCGCCACGGGACTTGTCGGTCATGGCGAAGACAGAGTAGATATCGGCTTCGCCGCCGTTGGTGATGAACATCTTGGAGCCGTTCAGGATATAGTCGTCACCGTCCTTGACGGCGGTGGTGCGCATGGAGGCGGCGTCGGAACCGGCGTCGGACTCTGTGATGCCGAAGGCGGCCAGGGTGCCGGAGGCGATACGGGGCAGCCAGCGCTTCTTCTGTTCGTCGTCGCCCGCGATCATGATGGGCAGGGTGCCAAGCGCGGTGCCGGCGAAGGAGAGCGAGATGCCGCCGCAGGCCTTCGAGAGTTCCTCGGTCACCAGGCACATATTCATGATGCCGGTGTCGCCGGCGCAGCCGCCGAACTCATCCGGGATATAGACGCCGGTCAGGTCGGCATCGGCGATAGCCTTGAAGACGTCGGTGGGGAAGGTCTGTTCCTCGTCGTACTGCGCGCGCACGGGGACGATTTTTTTCTCGGCGATTTCACGGGCCGTTTCGACCATCATCTGCTGCTCTTCGGTAAGGAAGTAATCGAGCATTGGGTTAGCCTCCAATTGCTAAAACCGGGTGGATAAAAAAAGATTCGCCGGGACAGGTCGAACGCCGACTCCCGCGAGCCATACGAGAAAAAGATCAATCCTTACAACAACACGCACGCTGCTTATTTACCGCCTTGTTTGAGTTACCCGCAGCAAACGCGCCTGACGTGGATTCCGGCCGAACCGCCCGTTTTTACCCCGGGTGGATGTCCGCACGCCGGAATGACGGATGGGGTGGGGTGCGGCCGTTCCGGGCGGAGACGCGTTTCTCGTTACAGAAACGGAACATCCAACCCACCACGTCACCCCGGCGTCTCCACGGCGAACCGGGCGATAAACGGGCGGTTCGGCCGGGGTCCACGCCCTCAGCATTAGCTATGGAATAGTCAAAATACGTCTGAATACCGCAAATCGCTTATATCGCCGCCCGCCAGATTCGCATCGGCGGGCGGCGATTGAATGTCAAACTAAACGTTCCTCCCCTGGGCGCACCTGGTTATCCGTCGTACCGGCCAAGGCACAGGGTGGCGTTGTGGCCACCGAAGCCGAGGTTGTTGGACAAGGCGTAGCGGATATCTTTTTTCTTGGCTTCGTTGGGGGTCACGTCTATGTCGCACTCCGGGTCGGGAGTGGTGAAGTTTATGGTAGGAGGCACGACGCCTTCCTGGATGGCCTTGGCGCAGAAAATCGCCTCGACCGAACCGGCGGCTCCCAAGAGGTGGCCGATATGGCCCTTGGTCGAGCTGATGGCGACCTTGTCGACGTTCGACCCGAAGACCCGCTTGATGGCGGCGGATTCGGTGCGGTCGTTGAAGGGGGTGGAGGTGCCGTGGGCGTTGATGTAGTCGATGTCCTCGGGCTTGAGGCCGGAGCTTTCGATAGCCAGGGCCATGCCGCGCGCGCCGCCTTCGCCCGATGTTTCCGGGGCGGTGATGTGGTAGGCGTCGTCGGTGAAGCCGTAGCCAAGCACCTCGGCGTAGATGGTCGCGCCGCGCTTCTTGGCGTGTTCGAGTTCTTCGAGGACGAGCGTGCCGGAACCTTCGCCCATGACGAAGCCGTCGCGGTCCTTGTCAAACGGACGGGAGGCGGTCTTGGGGTCGTCGTTACGGCTCGACAATGCGCCCATATTGATGAACGCGCCGAGGCCGAGGACGGAAATCCCCGCTTCGGAACCGCCGGCAACCATGATATCGGCTTCGTTCCACTGGATGTGGCGCATAGCCAGGCCAATGGCGTGGGTCGAACTGGCGCACGCGGTGACGGTGGCGTAATTGGGACCCTTGAAGCCAAGCTCGATAGCGAGCTGGCCGGCGGCGTCGTTTATCATCAAGAGCGGAATGGTGAAGGGGCTGATGCGGCGCGGCCCTTTCTGAATATAGCGCTCGAATTGTTCTTCTATGGAGCGGATGCCGCCGATGCCGGAAGCGTAGACGACGCCGGCGCGTTCGGGTGCGAAGGAACCGGGCGCGAAGCCGGCCTGACCCACCGCCATCTTGGCGGACCCTATGGCGAAATGGACAAAGCGGTCGGTGTGCTTTGTCTCCTTGGGATCCATATACTCTTTGGGATCGTAACCCCTGACTTCGCAGGCGAAGTGGACGCTGAACTGCGTATGGTCGAGAAGGGTGATTTCCCCGACGCCGCTTTTGCCGTCGAGAATGGCTTTCCACGTGGTGTCGAGGTCGTTGCCAAGGGGGGTAACGCACCCCATCCCGGTGATGACGACTCGGCGCTTTTGCGCGTCGGGCATTCTGCGTATTCCTTTCAGTGCGGCTCCCGTGAGGCGGGAACCCGGTGCCGGGCCGAGCTTAATAATGCATGCGCTCGCGTTACAACGATCCCGACCGGCGTCGCCGCCATGCCCGGCGAGGCGGCGGCGATACCGGAAGAGATTCGGGCGTTGCCGTCGGGCAACCTCAAATCAATGGAGCAATTCTACTTGTTGACCTTGGCGAGGATGAAGTCAACGGCGGCATTGATGGTCTTGATGCCCTGTTCGTCCTCGGGAATTTCCAGGTCGAATTCGTCTTCGAATTCCATGACGAGTTCGGCGATATCGAGGGAGTCTGCGCCGAGGTCTTCGACAAAGGCGGAGTCGTCCTTGATCTGGTCGCGCGAGACCTGCAGTTGATCACAGGTGATGTCGATGACCTTTTCCTTGATTTCATCGCGGCTCATGCTCATAGCTATCCCTTTTCTTGCACTTGATTGGTGTCGACCGAATGGCGTCTTCGGGCAGGAACCCGCGAGACGCCGCCACATTTCGCTGGACTGTGATGCTAACATAAAAATTCCCGGCGCGTTTACCGCGCCGAGCAATAGTCAGCCCCCAATAAAAACTATATCGCCGGAAAACACAAGTTTTTTTTCCAACCCCACCTTAAAAATGCAGGGCGGCCAGACCCTCGCGCGCGCCCCGGTCCGCTCCATAGAGGGAAAACACCCGCTCCTCCATCCGTTCCCACAGCTCGTCCTTGGACTGGCGGTCTATCCACGATTGCGGCGACGGGCCGAAATGGGCCAGCAGGGTCGCCGCGCGGCCCAGTTCCTGGACGCTGTCGGGGGTCGGCCGGGGAACAGGCGTGCGCCTGACCACGTCGAGGCGGAGACGGCCGTCGTCGTTTTTGGCCAAACGGTTAAAGTAGAAATCAAGGAGGCGGCTGTTTAGGACACAAGCCAGCCACCCGGCTCCGACCCCCTCGCGCGGGACAATCGAGTAGGCGTCGGCGCCGACCGGGGCGCGGGACTTGTCCACCGCCGCCCGAAGCGGCGGGCCGTCGCGGCGGAGCACCACTTTTTCCGGGACCGAATACTCGCCCGGCCCGGGAACGCGGAACAAATGCAACCGCGACCACAACATATACTCGGCCGGTTTGCCGGCGACGAATTTGTCGATGCCCGCCCCGGTAATAACCCCGCGCCAATTGTCGTCCGGCGGCGCCATGCGGCGGCACCAGGGGCGGCGCGGCGCGATCCCGGCGTGGACCGAGGCGATATCGCCCAATTCAACCAGGGTGGAATTATCCCGGAACAGGCGCAGGAGGTCGGTCGGGAGTTCGTCGCAGAGTTCGGATATCGTCGGGCTGGCGAGCGTGTCGACGCAGCGGCGGATTTTCTTTTCCACCAGACCGGCGGGAGCGCCCTTGCTGAAATAATCGTCGGCGCCGTCTTCAATATAGGCGGCGGTAATGCCGAAATTTTTCGACGACGAGGTGGCGACAACCGGGTACGACGCGCCCCACAGCCGCTTCACCCTCGGGATGAATTCGGCCAACGGCTTGGCGGACGGGTTGTCCATGTCGGCGATGATGGCGAGGGGGCGGTCGCGGCCGCGCCGGCGCGGGACAAATGCTGTCCAATCCTCCGCCAGGGGACGGTATCCGAGTGAGACAAGGACGCGCGCGAGGGCGAGTCCGTGGACTTTGTCGTGGCCCAAAAGCAAGATAGTGTCGGCCATACCCGCATCTCCATAGGGACAACGGCTGCCGTCCGTCGGCAACCGGTTACTCCACGTATTATCGGCCGGAAACGCTCCCCTTCTCCACTCCATTTGTCTGCGGTGCGCGGCGGACCGTTTTTGGTTTACAAAATGGGCAATCCGTTTATTATCGGTTATTTACCCGAGTATACCCGGATACCGTATCAGTAAGGGGAACCAGACATGGCTCTCGTACGTCTCGAAACAAATATGTCGGTCGGTGAAGACCGCGTCAAAACCATCAAGAAAAAGCTGGCCGCCGCCGTGGCCCACATCACCGCCGAGCAGGAACGCGAGGTTCTGGTGGAGGTCGCCGGCGACAGGCGCATGCGCATGGCGGCATCGGGCGATAATCTGGCCCATGTGGAAATCCGCAATGTCGAAATCGATAAGGACCGCGCCCCGGAACTAACCCATGCCATCTGCCCGGTGCTGGAAGACGCCCTTACCATCCAAAGCGATCAAATCTATATTGCCGTCATCTCAAAGCGTAACTCCATGTGGCGGGTCAACGGCACCGTCCAATAGAGGAGAAAACCATGCCATACCTGAAGGTCGACACCACCGCCACCCCCGGCCCCGAACAAATGGCCGCGACCCTGAAGCGCCTCTCCGTCGCCCTCGCGGAAACGACCGGCAAACCGGAAAAAGTCTGCCAGGCTGCATTGCAGGGCGGCGTCGGCATGATCTTCGCCGGCGTCGACGGCCCGAGCGCGCACGTGGAGGTAAAGGGCATCAACTTCGACGAGACCAAGGCCGGAGACATCGCCAAAGCCGTGTGCGCCGTGCTGGAGGAAGACCTTGGCATCCCGGGCAAACGCGTCTACCTGGCCTTTACCTCGTTCCGGGGCGCCATGTGGGGGGTGGACGGGAAAACCTATTAAGAGTCTTCAACCGAAAGGACACCAAATGAAGCCGTTGACGCAGACCAAAGCCTGGAAAGCCCTTGCCCGCCACCAGCGATCGTTCAAACGCACCACGATGCGCGACCTTTTCGCGGCTGACAAAAAACGCTTCACCAAGTACAGCCTGTCGCTGGGCGACATCCTGCTGGATTATTCGAAAAACCGCATCACCGACGACACCATGCCGCTCCTCTTCGACCTCGCCCGCGAAGCCGATGTCGAAGGCTGGCGGAAACGCATGTTCTCGGGCGACAAGATCAATTTCACGGAAAACCGCGCTGTCCTCCACGTCGCCCTCCGCAACCTCTCCGGCCGCCCCATCAAGGTCGACGGCCAGGACGTCATGCCCGGCGTCAACCGGGTTCTGTCGCAGATGAAAGCGTTCTCGAACGCGGTGCGGGACGGATCGTGGAAGGGTTATACCGGCAGGCGCATCCGCACAATCGTCAACATCGGCATCGGCGGCTCAGACCTGGGACCGGTGATGGTCACGGAAGCGTTGAAGCCCTACGCGAACGGTCCGGCGGTGCGTTTTGTCTCGAACGTCGACGCCACCGACCTCGTGGAGAAGACCCGCGACCTCGACCCGTCCGAGACGCTGTTCATCGTCGCGTCCAAAACCTTCACGACGCAGGAAACGATGACGAATGCTCTTTCGGCGCGGAAGTGGCTGCTCGCCAAATTGAAGAACGAAAAGGCGATCGCCAAGCATTTCGTCGCCCTCTCGACCAACAAGGAAGCGGTGGAGAAGTTCGGTATCGACTCGGCCAACATGTTCGAGTTCTGGGACTGGGTCGGCGGCAGGTATTCGTTGTGGTCCGCCATCGGGCTGTCCATTTGTTGCGCCATCGGCTACCGCAATTTCCACGAACTGCTGGCCGGCGCGCACGACATGGACAGGCACTTCGTCTCCGCGCCGTTGAACAAGAACGCGCCGGTTATCCTCGCTCTCCTGGGCATCTGGTACCAGAACTTCTGGGGGGCGGCGTCGCAGGCGATTCTGCCCTACGATCAATATATGCACCGCTTCGCCGCCTATTTCCAACAGGGCGACATGGAATCGAACGGCAAGCACGTGGACCGCGACGGTGACATGGTCGACTACGACACCGGCGCTATACTCTGGGGCGAACCGGGGACCAACGGCCAGCACGCCTTCTACCAGCTTATCCACCAGGGGACGCGGCTCATCCCGTGCGACTTTATCGCGCCGGCCATTTCCCACAATCCGCTGGGCGACCACCATGTCAAACTGCTGGCGAACTTCTTCGCCCAAACGGAAGCGCTGATGCGGGGCAAGACCGTCGCCGAGGCCAAGGCGGAACTCCGCGAAGCCGGTAAATCCGCCGCCGAAGCGCGCGAGCTCGCGCCGCACAAATCGTTCGAAGGCAACCGGCCGACCAACTCCATCCTGGTCAAGAAAATCACCCCGCGCATCCTCGGAGCCTTGGTGGCGATGTATGAGCACAAGATTTTCGTCCAGGGGATAATCTGGCGCATCAATTCCTTCGACCAGTGGGGCGTGGAACTCGGAAAGGTTCTGGCGAAGACCATCCTGGACGAGGAGAAATCCATCCTCAAAGGCAAGAAGACCGACCTCTCCGGCCATGACTCTTCCACCGCCGGGCTGATTCGGGCCATGGCGGGAATGCGGGGCAAATGAAGCGATCCGACATCGAAGCGCGCTTCATCCCCGATCGGACGACCCTCGACGTCACCATGCTGATGCCGGAGGCGACCTTTGCCCGATTGTGGGACGACTACGGCAGCAAATGGGGGGTGCGGCTGGGGGTGGGCGACGACGTGGGAACGGTGCGGATGGGCAG
>JAJPXZ010000187.1 GCA_021205245.1 Planctomycetaceae bacterium | reverse complement strand
TCCAGCGGTTGAAACCCACAGCGTCTATAAGGGCCATGGCCCCCCGCCAAACCGCCCGTTCTTTAAATCGAAAAAAAAACTGTTGCCATCACACCAGTGCGTGAACACCCCTATCATACGGTTATGAAAGGAGGGATCCCATGTGGTTCAAACGCCAAAAACATTACCCACGTCCATTCCCGCCCCCAGGCGCGATCCAGTCCCTCGCCCACGGCCTCGCCTACGACGCGGGCGACGTGCCGCGTCGGCACGAACGCTGGTTCTATATAGAAGACCTCTGGATGGACAGACCCGTACGCGTCGTCAGCCAGAAGAATTGGGACCGCATCATCGCGTATCTCCGTGAAGCGCAGCGTAACGTGATGGACCTCATAGCAACCTGGCCCCGTCGTCGCATTCCCCGTCCCAGGCGCATTCGCCCCTGCCAGGTCCGTGGCTGGACCTGGACGCGGCAACCGTTGTCCAATCCGCACCCGCCGCCGCGCCGTCGTCGCTACATCCTGCCGTTACTCGTCGCAAAAACGACCGGACCGCCACGGCGGCTGACGGCCCTCGGGGAAGGACGCCCCAGCAGACGTGAACCCGAGACAACCGCCGTCATCCCTCTGGTGGGTTACTCCGGTACGTGTTCCGGCCCGACCCGCCCCAAGCCCTTTGACAACCGAATACAGTACACAATGCGGTCATTCACAAGGGCAGTACTGACCTCAGGACTGTAAAAATGCCAACCCATCCCCCGCATCAGACTTTGGCACGTATCTTTACCCCATACCATGCTTTTTCTCTTGCCGCATAGGGGGACATTACCTATAATGTTCCAATTCCGACGCCAGGCTCATATATGCCTGGATGGGGCGTCTGTCGGCGAGAAATCGCCGACCCGTTTTTTTGTCTGCACGCCGTTGCCGGCACAGACCAGGAGGGACTTTCACGTGGGCGTTTTGTTCATTCTTATTTTCCTCTTCTTGTCCATTCTTATCGTCGGTCTCGTCCTCCTCCAGGAAGGCAAGGGCGGCGGACTCACCGGCATGTCGGCCGGCATGGACGGCGTTATGGGCGCGAAAAATCCGCTCCGGCGCATGACCGCCTACCTGTTCACCTTCTTCGTCGTTATGTGCCTGGCGATTAACTGGTACTTCTACCAACGCGTTGACACATCCATCCCGGTCGGCCTGCCCATCCCCGCCGCGCAGCGCGTGGTCGAGGAAAACGCCAGCGCCGCCGCCGGCCCGGTCGTGCTCGAGAGCGATCTCCGTCCCGAAGCGCCCGCCGCCCCTGAGACGCCGGTCGAACCGCTCCGGCCCGCCGAGGAGGCCGCTCCTGTCGCCGAATCGGTCACGCCTCCCGCGCCAGCGGCCGAGGCTGCTCCCGCGCCTGCCGTGACGCCTGAAGCTACTCCCGAAACGGCCCCGGCCGAGTAAGAGCGACGCGGAAAAGCGCCGTTTCCACGATAAAATTGGAGGGCGCCCCTTTACGGGCGCCCTCTTCTCTGGAATAATCAGTGCATCCACTGACGGCCCGACGGCTTGGAGGAATTCGAGATGGCCAAGGAAACTCCTTTCGTTCCGGTCAAGGTTAAATGCCCATTTTGTGGCATTGACTCGACCCAACGGTATATCAAATCACGCATGTACAAGGACGAGGTGGTCGAAGAAGACTCCCACGTCGCTGTCTATAGCTGGGAAAACCCCGAATTCGCCATGGTGCGGCCAAACCTGTACCACATCTGGCATTGTCCCACCTGCCATTTTTGCGACGAAAAAGAGACCTTCCGGGGCGAGGACAAATCGGGCGGCAAGCTGGAACTGATCAAGGAAAAGCTGCTCATCCATTCACGTATGCCCAATTCGCTCATCGCCAACATGGGCGAAAAGATTAACTTTGAAAAAGATATCTACCATATCGATTCCGCCATTCTGGCCCACCTCCTCGCCATCCACGAGCAGGAACTACTGTCCCTGAACATGCGCCAGTACGCCAAGCTCGCCCGCTTTTACCTGCGCCTGGCCTGGCTCTACCGCGAAAAAGAGTCGCTGGCTATCGAGGACGAAAAAGTTCCCGAAGGGTTTGCTTCGTTCAAGGAATATTTGGACAGTTTGCAGGAGTTGTGGCCAGGCATCCCGACCGAGGAAGCGCCGGCCCTCGACGTCGCCCTGGCGCGCTACCGCGACATCCTCAACCACTCGGCCAACGCCGATGTGCGCTATGAAATAAACATCATGAACCTCATTATCGCCATGCTGCGCCGCGCCGGCCGTAACGCCGAGGCGCTGCAGATGGTGCGAGGCGTCTTCACCACCTCCACCCGCGCCCGTCAGACAGCCCGGGGAGCGATTCAAAAGAGCGTCAATGTGGCCCAGAACCAGGCCATCCTCAACTTCGCCGCCGGCAGTATCGACAAGGCGTCGGAACTGGCCGAAGAGCTGGGCGACATCGTCTTCAAGGAAGAATTGCCCGCCGCCAAAGAGGCGGTGATGAAGATGGGCCCGGTCGACGCAAAAACGGTGGTGGACAAACTGCGGGAACTGAAATTCTCCGACATCACCTGCCGCCGCATGGGCAAGATGTTCGAAATGCAGGCAAAGAAGAAATAATCCGAAGACGATAACGAAAGGTGCGTCATTGCTGGTTAAAATGTATTATAGGGAGCAGGGGAAGTAATGCCGGCAAACCGCTACCTTATCGTCCGTCTTTCGGCAATAGGCGACACTGTCCTCACGCTGCCGCTGGCAGCCGCCCTCAAGCGCGTCAATCCGAACAGTTTTGTCGGCTGGGTGGTGGAAAAACCATCCGCCCCTCTGGTCGAAAACAACCCCGCCGTCGACTGGACCTACGTCCTGCCGCGCGGCTGGTTAAAATCGCCCCGAACAGTCATGGCGGTCCGGCAGGCCCTGCGGGCGCAACGCTTCGATATCGCGTTCGATGTCCAGGGCTTGACCAAAAGTGCGGCGGCGGCGTGGTTATCCGGTGCGAAAACTCGCGTCGGCTTTGCCCGGAGCCGCCAGGCGCGTGAAATTTCCCCCTGGCTCCATACCGTCCACGTGCCGCTCGCCCATACCCATGTCGTCGATTTCACCCTCTCGCTTCTTGCCGGAGCAGGCCTGCCGCTGCCGGAGCAAGTCGAATTCCCTGTCCCGCCGCCGTCGCCGGAAGAGCGCGGCCGGGTCGACGCTGCGGTGGGAGCGGACAAAACCGTCCTGTTCGGTCCTTGGGGCAGCATCGAAGCCAAACTGTGGCCGCTGGAACGGTATGGTCAATTGGCCGCCGCCATTCATCGCGAGACCGGGATGCGGTCCCTTATGCTTGGTCATGGAGAGAACGAGCGTTCGCGCGCGGCCGAGGTGGCTGGTGCGTTCACGATTGTCCTCGATCTCGCTCCCGAATTATCCCTCACCGGCGTGGCGCATTTGGCGCGGCGGTCGAGGCTGTTTGTCGGCTGCGATTCGTTCCCGCTCCATACCGCCACCGCTGTCGGCTGTCCGGCAATAGGCCTGTTCGGGATAACCGACCCCGAGCGGGTCAAGCCCTACCGACCGCCCGGTCGCGCCGTTTACGAGACGTTGCACCTGACCTCGTCCCTTCGCGATCTCAAACACGAAGGTGCAAACTACATGCTCGACCTGACAGTGGATAAGGTTTTTAAAGCCTGTATGGATGTCCTCCGGGAGGCGGCATGCTAGAACGTCGTTGTCCTGCCAAAGTAAATGTATTTTTGGAGGTGGTGGAAAAACGCCCAGACGGGTATCACAACCTCGAATCGGTGTTTTGCGAAATCCCTCTGTACGATACGCTCTCGGCTGAGTCGATTCCCGGGTCGGACATCAAACTGGAATGCACCGACGCGTCCCTGTCGTGCGGCGACGACAACCTGGTCGTCAAGGCTGCCCAGGCGCTGCGGCAGGCGTGCGGCATCACCGAAGGCATTCGTTTTTGCCTCGAAAAACATATCCCGGCGGGATCGGGCCTGGGCGGCGGCTCGTCCGACGCCGCCGGAGCTCTCCTCCTGGCGAATGAGGTGTGGAACCTCCGCCTTGGCAGGGAGGAACTCGTCCCCATAGCGGCGCGAATTGGTGCGGACGTGCCGTTTTTTCTCTACGGCGGCACCTGCCTGTGCCGGGGCATTGGTGATGTCGTCTCGCCGCTGCGGGTGGGGCTGCCGGAGTCGCTGCGGCTGGGGCTGGCGCTCCCGCCACTGCACTCCGACACGGCGGCGGCCTATCGTGGTCTGCGCCTGCCGCCATCGGGTCAGGCGCGGATTCCGGACAGCTTTATTGCCGCACTGGAACGGCACGACGTCGACGGTATCGAGGCGGCAGCGTTTAATCGGTTTGAAGGGACGGTCTTCGCCGCCATCCCCGCCCTCGCCCGGATTCGCGACAAATTAATGGAAGACCTTCGCCGTCCGGTCCGCCTCAGCGGCAGCGGCAGCGGCTTGTGGTTTTTGCTCCGTGAGGGCGAGGTGGTGCCGGAAGAAACGGCCCGCTGGCTGCAGGGCGAGGGGGTGCGGTTGGAGGTGATTCCTGTCAACCCCAACCGGAAGGCGTGACATTTTGCTTGACAACTTCCGTTTGCACTGGATAATTTCATCTTTTGCCATCTGCCCGGTTGTTGTGCCGGGTCGGCGTCACCGCGCTTCCGGCGCGGCATTTATTTTATATCCATGCAATTCCAATACCGTGAAGGAGTAACGCGATGGCAGTCCCACGCCACAAAACCTCAAAGCAGAAGAAACGCTCCCGCCGCGCCCACGATGCACTTGCCGGCGTCGGTTTCTACACCTGCCCCCGTTGCAACCATGAGAAGCTTCCGCACCGCGTCTGCGACAATTGCGGCTACTACCGCGATGTCGAAAAAATCCAGCCGGGTAGCTAAAAACCATGCGTATCGCCATAGACGCGATGGGCAACGATAACGGTCCCGCCCCCATTGTCAAGGGTGTGAAGATGTTCCTCGAAGAGGACCACGAATCAACCGTGGTCATGGTGGGGGATCGGGATCGCGTCAACCATGCGATGATCGAAGAGGGTATCGGCCTGTCCCAACGGCTCGAGCTTGTCCACGCCTCCCAGGTCATGGAGATGGAGGACAAGGTCGCGGATCTGCGGGAAAAACGCGATAGCTCCATTATGCGCCTGGTGGCCGAGCTCAAGGAAGGCCGGGTCGACGCCATGGTTGCCCTCGGCAACACGGCCGCGGCTGTCGGTGCCGCCACCATCGGCCTCAAGCTTATCACGGGCGTGCGTCGTCCCGGCATTGCCATCGCCATGCCGACGCGCAATCCCGAGCGTCCCAGCGTCGTCATCGACATGGGTGCGAACATCGCCTGTAAGCCCCAGCACCTGGTGGCCTACGGGGTCATGGCGTCGA
Source organism: Planctomycetaceae bacterium (assembly GCA_021205245.1). GTDB lineage: Bacteria > Planctomycetota > SZUA-567 > SZUA-567 > SZUA-567 > JAJBSZ01. The sequence goes on along the minus strand of JAJPXZ010000187.1, from coordinate 9,622 downwards.
TCTATAGCGCCAAGGTCCTTGGCTTGAGCCTGCCACGCGTCGGCCTCCTGAACGTCGGCGAAGAGCGGAGCAAGGGCAATGTCGAACTTCGCCAAGCCTACGAGCTGCTCGAGCAGGCCCCGATAAACTTTATCGGCAATGTCGAAGGCGGCGACATCTTCTCCGGCAATTGCGACGTGGTGGTCTGCGACGGCTTTATCGGGAACGCCGTCCTGAAGGCGTCCGAGACCCTCGCCTCGACCATGTCCAGCTGGATCAAGGAAGCGATTTACGCCACCTGGTACACCAAGGCGGCCGGGATGTTGCTGAGTTCCGAACTGCAAAAAATGAAGAAGCGGCTCGACTATGCCTCCTACGGCGGCGCGCCCCTTCTGGGCGTAAACGGCGTGTGCCTGATTGGCCATGGCCGATCGCGCGCTCCTGCGGTGGCGAGCGCCCTTCGTACCGCCCGCGAAAGCGTCACCATGCGGGTCAACGCCACCATCCGCGAAAATATCGAACGGATGCGCAAATCGGTCCGCCTGAAGGCGGTTGGCGTGCGTACCGAGGTCGAGCCGGAAAAAGGCAGCGCGGCCGGGTAGAGACGGGTGGTCGATAAGTGGATTACGTATTGAAGCCCTTCCGTTGCCTGCGGAGGGGTTTTCTTGTATTGTGCCCCGGAACGGTTATACTGTTTTATGAGCGGCTTCAACCCGAAAGGCACGCCATGATCACCCTCCGCATCGAAGCAAATTGGGAAAAGAACAAATCCGCAACCTACGTTCGCGCTGGCCAGCACCAGATAGTCGTCGACGAACCGCTGGCCCTGGGCGGCGAAGACCTTGGCCCCAACCCTATGCACTATCTCTTTGCCGGGATGGCGGGTTGCTTTATCGGCACCGGCAAGGCGCTGGCAAGGCAGATGGACTTGTCCATCAACTCCATCCGCTGCCGGGTGGAAGGCGACCTCAGCCCGGAGAGCAGGTCGGGAGACGACCCGACGGCGCGGCCCGGATGCGTCGAGATCCGCATGATCGTCACGGTGGATTCGGACGAACCGGAAGAAAAAATCGCCAAATGGCTGGAGATTGTGGAACGGCGCTGCCCCGTCCGCGACAACGTCGCCAACGCCACCCCGGTCAAGATGGTTCGCCGCTAAGCGGCGGGGAGTGTCAACTCAGTCCGGAAACTTCTTCTCCGGTGATATTGACGGGGAAAGATGCTTGACGTTCCATCACCGCCTTTTTATAATATGCCCTCTTGGATGGCGAGCCGCGACCCCCCGGGATTGCGGCTCGGTTGTTTTGTTGCGCCGACCTGGTCGGGGCATCTTTTTGTATGCATATCGTTTCCATGATGGATGCGTCACCGCGCAGGCGGTATTCCGCATCCGCATAGACTGAAAGCGATCCGTTATGGCGGAAAACACCACCGATGCGCCGCAGGGTACCACGGACAAGTTCGAGCAACTGTCCAACACCGTCGCGATGAAGGCCGACAGGATCAAGTGGGTTGTCCTGGCGGTGGTTATTGTCGCGCTTGCGGCTATCGCAATTTTCAGTTATGTCCGCCGTTCCAACGCCGCGCGGGAACGCGCTGCCCAGGATCAGGTTTTCCAGTCCATTATGGACATGCAGGCGACACCCGAAACCGCCGATGCCATGGCTGTTTTTGGGCGACAGGCCAAGGATTTCCAGGGCATGCCCGCTGGTGCGCAGGCGCAATTGCTGCAGTTCGCTTTCGCGTACAACACCCAGGAATATGTGGTCGCCGAACAGGCCGCGCGTGAGTTTATCCGCGCGTATCCCCGTAGCCCGATGCTGTCCCGCACCAAGCTGGCTCTCGGCCAGGCGTTGTTGCAGCAAGGCAAGATCGGCGACGCCATGAGCCAGTTCCGTGAACTCATCGCCGCCAATGATTCCGAGACCTTTGCCGAAGCCAAGCTCGCCCTCGCCCAGGCGCTGGAAGCCGACGCCGAGCAGGTCCGCGACAATCCGGAAGAATATCGCCGTCGCCTCGAAGCGGCGGAGATGGAATATAACGACATTATTTCCCGTTCCCGCATCGTCGGGTCGGCGCGCGGTTTCTGGCCCCAGGCGGTGACCCTGCCGGCCGACTACGCGCTGGTGCAGTTGCGGGACCGCCTCGCCGGACATGAATTGGGCGAGCCGACCGTTACCGAAACGCCCATCACCGACCAGGAGCGTGAAGCCGTCATGGCGATAGCGCCCCCGACCGCAGGCACCGACGGCACCGAAGCGCCTATACCAACCGGTGACCCGCTGGTCGACGCCCGCGCCGCCATCGCTGCCGCTGCTCGTGCCGCCGATGCCGCGCTGGAGGCTGGTGCGACCGCCGCCCGCGACCGTCTCGACGCCCTTGCCGTCGCCGCCGGTCAGGAATCGGAAGCTGTCCGCGCCGTTGTTACAGACACGGTCAAGGCCGGTTTCAACGCCGTTATTGATGCAAGCGACAATGCCCGCCGTGCGGTGGAAGAGGCTTCCTCGACGGCGATTGCCGATCTCGATACTGTCCCGGCCGACGCCGAAGACGCGGCTGAACAGTTGACGCGCCGGATTATGTCGGCCCGCGCCACCCTGGACGAATCAGTCACCGCCGGAGCCGACGCCATCGCATCCGCCGGGTCGACCGCCCAGGCTGCTCTTGAAGCGATTATCACCAAGGCCGAGTCCGTCGCCGTCGCCCGCGAGGTTATCGATCTGCATGGCCAAACCGCGCTGGGAGCCGTCTCCACCGCGGCAACCGACGCGATGCAAATTATCAACGACGCCGCCTTGAAGGCTGCCGGAGACAATGAGGCTATCGCCGCCGCGGTTGGCGAAAGCGCGACGAGCGGTTACGATACAGTTGACCGGATTGCCGCCGAAACGCGCACCGCGCTTGAAGCAGCCGCTCGTGAAGCTGTCGGCAAACTGGACGAACTCGCCAATGCCGAAGGCGCGCCCAACGAAATCGCCGACGCCATCACCGGTCACGTCGCCGATGCCCGCGCCGCACTGGACGCCTCGGTGAAGAACGCCACCGACGCGGTCGGCGAAGCGGTCCGCACCGCCGTCGCGGCTATCGAAGAAACGGCGCGCGCGGCAGCGCCGACACCTGAAGCACCTGAAGAAGCTACAGAAACATCCGCGGCACCTGAAGCGGCCGAAGCATCCGGCGAATAAGTGAGGGGAAAAGACGGCGCGGCCGTCTCGACTATATATAATTTACTCAACTGGTTTTTGTACCGTTTTTGCAAAAGAGAGAAAAATGCCCAACATCAAATCCGCAAAGAAGCGTATGCGTCAGACCATCAAGCGGACCGCCCGCAACCGCGTCCGCAAGGAAAAGTTGAAGAAGGCGGTCAAGGCCTACCGTGGCGCCGTTGCCACCGGCGAGCAGACCGTTGTGAGTGAAGAGCTGAAGAAGGTCACCAAGGCCATCGATAAGGCCACGGTGAAGGGCATTCTGCACAAGAACACCGCCAACCGCCGCAAATCCCGCCTCGCCAAGGCTGCCAACCGCATGGCCGCCGCCAAGGCGTAGAATCGGCGACAGGATAGGGGAGGGGTGGAAGGGTGGCTTGTTGTTGGGGTGCGGTATCTTCGCCTCCTCTTGGCCTCGCTTCTTCCCCGTCCGTCACTCCGGCTCGCCGCTCACGGGCAAACGCTCGCGACGCTGTGCCGGGGGTGACGGGAACGGCCGCAGGTCTTTTTGCGGCCGTTCCCTTCCCGCTGGAGTAACCGTTACGGTTTGATCCGGCTGGCCGATCCGCGACAGGACGAAAAATCCTGGTATGTTCTGCACAGCAAGGAAGCCCTGGTGCGGCCGCCTTGCTTTTTCATTGTCCGAAAGGTATCCGATGTCGCTCCACGATGATCTCGACGCTCTCCGCGACGATGCACTCCGTGAAATCGCCGCAGCCGACTCACCCGATTTGCTGGAAGCGGTCCGCGTTCGATTTCTTGGCCGTTCCGGCTCGTTTAAAGATCTCATGGGCCGCATCAAGGAGGTTCCGCCCGCCGACAAGAAAGCTGTCGGCCAGCGCCTGAACGCCGTCAAGGTGGAGCTGGAAACAGCCTGGGACGAGAAAAAAGCGACCCTTGCGGACGCGCAGCCGGTCTCGGGTCCGCTCCCCGACCCGACCCTGCCCGGGCGCACCCAGCCCCTGGGGACGCTCCACCCGCTGACCCAGGCGATGGAACGCTTCTGCGGCATCTTTGAGCGCCTTGGCTTCACCATCCGCCAGGGTCCGGAAATTGAGGATGTCTTCCACAACTTCGACGCCCTCAACATGCCGGACGATCACCCGGTCCGCGACCAGGCCGATACATTCGTCCTCGAGAACGACGCCATCCTCCGCAGCCAGACCTCGACCGTCCAGGCCAGGGTCATGGAAGAGCACGTGCGCCGCTACGGCGGCGGCAAGGGGATGCCGCCCATCCGCATCGTCTCGCCCGGGCGCACCTACCGGCCCGACTCTGTGGACGCCACCCACCACTACGGATTCTCGCAGATCGAGGGGTTGGCGGTCGACACCGACGTCACCATGGCTGACCTGAAGGGCTTCCTCGCCCTGTTCGCGCGCGAGACCTTTGGCGAAGCCACTCGCACCCGTTTCCGCCCGTCGTTCTTCCCCTTCACCGAGCCGTCGGCGGAACTGGATATCTCCTGCGTCTTCTGCGGCGGTAAGGGCTGCCGGGTGTGCAAAAACTCCGGCTGGGTCGAACTGGGCGGCTGCGGCATGGTCCATCCGAACGTGTTCGACGTCCTCGGCATCGACAGCGAGCTGTTCACCGGCTTCGCTTTCGGCTTTGGCATCGAGCGGGTCGCCATGTTCATGCTGGGCGTCGACGACATCCGCCGCTTCTCTGAAAACGACCTCCGCTTCCTGCGGCAATTCTAGAAAAGGATACCGCCATGATTCTTTCCTATAAATGGCTCAAGGAACTTACCGGCGCGACATTGCCGCCGCAGGAGCTGGCCGACGTGCTGACCCGGGTTGGGTTGAATGTCGAAGACGTCACGCCCGCTACGGCAGGCGACTTCGCCCTTGATGCCGACATCACCACTAACCGTCCCGACTGGCTATGCCACCTCGGCGTCGCCCACGAAATTGCCGCCGTCTTCAACCTGAAGGTGAACACGCCCGCCGTGACGCTCAAGGAAACGGGCGCGCCGGTCGACGGGTTGACCAGCGTCACCGTCATGCCGGGCGCGGCCGAGCACTGCCCGCGCTATACCTTGCGGGTGATACGGAACGTCAAGGTCGGACCGTCGCCGGACTGGCTCCGCGATCGCCTCACCGCCATCGGCCAGCGTTCCATCAATAACATTGTCGATATCACCAATCTCGTCTGTTTCGAGATGAACCAGCCCCTCCACGCCTTTGACATGGACAAGCTGGCGGAGCAGCGTATCGTCCTCCGTCTCGCCCAGCCGGGCGAGGAGTTCGACGCCATCACCGGCGAACACGCCAAGCTTGAACCAGACATGCTGGTCATCGCCGACGCCGAAAAGGCGGTTGCCCTCGCCGGCGTCAAGGGCGGGCAGAACACCGAGGTCGGCGACAGCACTGTCAACGTGCTGCTGGAGTCGGCCTGGTTCCAGCCCCGGTCGGTACGCCGCGCCGCCCGAAGGACGCGCATGAGTTCGGAATCGTCGTACCGCTATGAGCGGGGCATCGATCCGGGCATGACCGAACGCGCCTCGGCGCGCGCCGCGTCGTTGATTCTCGAACTCGCGGGCGGTGAACTGGCGACCGGCGTCATCGACACCAACCCGAATCTCGGCAGCCCGTGGCAGGTGTCGATGCGCTTTTCGCGCTGCGACAAACTGCTGGGCGTGTCTGTTGAACGCGAAGAAGTGCGGCGGATTTTCAAAGGTCTTGGCCTCATCGAAAAGCAGGTGGACGATGATTCCATCACCGTCGAAGTGCCGACCTTCCGCCAGGATTTGAAACGCGAAGCCGACCTGATCGAAGAGGTGATTCGCCTGGCCGGGTATGAACGCATTCCCGAAAAGATCACCCAGCCCCTCGCCCTTGCCCACGAGATGCCCGAGACCGCCTGCGCCCGTTCCATCCGGCGCACCCTGGCTGGCCTCGGCTATCACGAATGCATTACCGATTCGTTTGTGCCGCGCGAATGGGCGGAGGCGTTTGCCCCCGGCATCGAGTCCTACGCCATCAGTAACCCCATCAATGCCGAACGGCCGGTCATGCGGGCGACCCTGTCGCCGTCGCTTCTCGAGGTGCGCCGCACCAACCGCTTGCAGTCGGATGTGCGTTTGTTCGAAATCGGCCGGGTGTATTTGCGCAGTCCCGAAGGGCCGGTTGAATATACCCGCCTCGCCGTCCTTGATGACCGTGGCGTCGATTATGTCCGTGGCGCAATCGAGACCGTGTGCCGCGAGTTGACGCTTGCTGGCAGCATCCAGGTCGAACCGCACGAGGATATGGCCGGAATGGCACGAGGCAGCGGCGGTGCGATGAAGGTGGGCGACGACGAGATCGCCGTCCTTGGCCTTGTCGCCCGCGATCAGGTCGAACGCTTTGACCTCACCCTCGCACCCGCCGTCGGCGAGGCCGCGGTGGATTGGCTCGCTGCCGCGCCCAAAGCGGAGCGCCGTTACCAGCCGTTGCCGCGCTTCCCCGGCGTGCGCCGGGACGTGTCGTTGTCCATCGCCGAAAACGTGCTGTGGAGCCAAATAGAAGCAGTCGCGCGCGACAACGCCGATATGCTCGACTCACTCGCGTTCGAAAGCCTCTATCGCGGCAAGGGCCTGAAGCCGGGCATGAAGGGAATGGCGTTCTCGATGGTGCTCCGTGCACCCGACCGCTCACTCACCGATGCCGAAGCGAATGCGGTCCGCGACAGCGTCGTGCAGGCGCTTCTCGCCGCCTTCCCCGGCGCTGAATTACGCTAGACGAATCGAAGAATCATCAGGAGTAATTGATGCCACCCTTTGTTTTTACCATGCAGAACGTTTCGAAGACCTACGGCGGCAAGCCGGTTCTTGAAGATATCAGCCTGTCGTTCTACCTCGGCGCCAAGATCGGCATCGTGGGCGAGAACGGCGCGGGCAAGTCGACCCTGCTCCGCATCATGGCGGGCGAGGACAAGGATTTTACCGGCGAAGCCGGACTCACCAAAGGCATGAAGGTCGTCCATGTTCCGCAGGAGCCGCGCCTCGACCCGACCAAGAACGTGCGGGAAAACCTCGAGGAATCGGTCAAGCACCTAAAGGATCTCGTTACCCGCTATGAAGAGGTATCGGCCAAGCTCGGGGAAGACCTTTCGCCCGACGAGATGGACAAGGCCATGGACGAGATGGGCCGGTTGCAGGAAGAGATCGACGCCAAGGACGCCTGGGAGGTCGACCGCCAACTCGACATCGCCTCCGACGCGCTGGTGCTGCCTCCCGACGACGCCGACGTCGCCACCCTCTCGGGCGGTGAGCGCCGCCGTGTCGCATTGTGCAAGGCGCTTTTGGAAAAGCCCGACCTGCTTCTCCTTGATGAACCGACGAACCACCTCGATGCCGAGACAATTACCTGGCTCGAGGATCAGTTGCGTGAGTATCATGGCACGGTCATTATCGTCACCCACGACCGCTACTTCCTCGACCACATCACCCAGTGGATTCTCGAACTCGAAAACGGACGCGGCATCCCCTACGAGGGGAACTACTCCTCCTGGCTGGACCAGAAGGCGGAACGCCTGCGCCGCACCGAGAAAAAGGAAACGGACCGCCAGCGCCTGCTGAAGCGCGAGCGCGAGTGGATCGGCGCGTCGCCGGCCGGCAGGCTGAAGAAGAGCCAGGCCCGTATCGAACGCTATGACGCGCTCATGAAAGAGTCGTTCGAACTGGATAAGGGCGATGTCCTTATCCAAATTCCGCCCGGGCCGCGCCTCGGCGACAAGGTGTTGGAGTTCGCCGATGTGACGAAGGGATTCGGCGGGTCGGACCTCATTTCCCACTGTACCTTCAACCTGCCGAAAGGGGCGATCGTCGGCATTGTTGGCCCGAACGGCGCCGGCAAGACGACGATGTTTCGCATGATTATGGGCGAGGAAAAACCCGATGCCGGTCAGGTGGTGCTTGGCTCCACCGTCGTCCTCTCCTATGTCGACCAGAACCGCGACGCTCTCAACGACGACAACTCGATCTTCGAGGAAATCTCCGGCGGCATGGACGAAATCGAACTCGGCGGCAAACGTATGAACTCGCGCGCCTATGTCTCGCGGTTCAATTTCCGTGGCCCGCAGCAACAGAAAAAGGTCGGCCAACTCTCGGGCGGCGAACGGAACCGCGTGCACCTCGCCAAACTGCTCCGCACCGGCGGCAACCTGCTTCTCTTGGACGAACCGACGAACGACCTCGACGTCAACACGATGCGCGTTCTCGAAGAGGCCCTGGCGGCTTTTCCCGCCTGCGCCATGGTGATTTCCCACGACCGCTTTTTCCTGGACAGGATCTGCACGCACCTGTTGATCTTCGAGGGGAACGGTGAAATCAAGTGGTTCAACGGCAATTTCCAACTGTACGAGGATCAGGTGCTCCGGGCCGGCAACGCGGACCGTCTCGAACACCGTCGCGGCAAGTACAAGCGCCTGACCCTGCGGTAGCAGTGCAAACGCAGTCCACACGCAGTTCAAAAAACCTGGCTGGAAAAAGGAGGGCTACCATGGCTCACGATCATTCCGGCATGGAAGAGATAGAGGCGGATATCCTCCGCAATATGTTGTCGGCCCTCTTGGGCGAATCGGTGCACTATGTCGGCGACGCGGTGGCTGACATGCCGGAGCGCCGCCGCGCCAATGTGGTGCGCATCTGCAAGATTGCCCTCAAGCGGCTTGGCGTCGCCGTGGCCGAACCCGGCTCGGTGCCGCCCCGGGTGGTGGATTGCCTCCTCGGACCGGGGTCGTATGTCCAGGACGCGGTGTCGTCGGCCTATTGGGGCGGCATCCTCGCTTGCGCCCGATCGGTCAATTCCCTGGACGACCGCGCCGCCCGCAAGATGCATATGCTTGGACGGCTGGGCGAATACGATCTCCGCAGCCACTACCTGTTTTATACGACGCTGCGCCTGCTCCTTATCAATACCCGCAATACCCACACGGTCGACTTCGAGGACCGCTTCCACCTGGCGACGTTTATCCCGGCCGGTTACTACATCCTCGCCATGGATTACAACCGGGACGAAATCACCCGCATGCCCCGGCTTATTTCCGAAATGCTCTACGCCCTTGGGCAAGAGTTCCTCGTCGACGGGTCCAACACCGGTTCGGACGAATATCTCCGGACCCAATTCACGAAAAACACCACGGGCGCGATACGAGGCGAAGGCATCGTCTTCGCTCCGGCGGTGATGGGCATCCAGTTATTCCTCTGGGCGTTCGGGCGGCGTGACGAAGACCTCCGCGCCATCCTCGATGCCGATCTTGATTGCCGCATCGAGGGCATACAGATGGGCGTGGACGAGGCTGGGTTAATTTACAAGGAAATTCCGCCCTTTCACAATCCCCTGGAAACAGAATAGGACAAATCATGCATGCGACCCGCCGGATGGCGATTGTTTCAGCGGCGTTGGTGCTCCTGACCAGCGCTCTCTGCGGCGCGTCCTAACTGCGCGCTGCTA
>JAJPXZ010000155.1 GCA_021205245.1 Planctomycetaceae bacterium | reverse complement strand
ACGAAAATTTGACCCTATTCTCTAAAATCCGCCTTGACTAACGACACAGTTACTGAGCAGGCGTTTTTCCCCCCACCTTCCCGGGAAAATGCATGCTGACGAATTTTCTGAGACGCGAGAGGATTGTGGGATGGTCCCATATTTTGCTTGGAAACAGTTTTATCGGTGCTCGCTCGGATGGTTTGAACAGCGACCATTGGCAATGCTGCTTCTCAGTAGGCACCCTTCCCGCAGACCTCCGCACACGCTTCGTTTGGTCAGCCAGGGTCGGCGATACGGCGTGAGTTGGGATTTCTGATCCCCCTCCCGCCTCCGCGCTCGGTACATCACGAGCGACGGATCGCCAACGGGGAGGGGAAGGGATGTACAGGAAGTTTCTTGCAGCAGTCGTTTGCTGTGTCGTGATGGTTGGTGTGGCGCAGGCGGGGCAAACAGTACAGTCGACTGTAAATATGAATGGTTACGACAGCACTACCAATGGTCATGGTCGTATAACCAGTGGCAGTGGCATTCAAATCTATGGGCAAAATGGAGTGGGTCCGGGACCATCTTATACTCCATCATATGGGTGGGTCACCCAACCCTGGGGCACCTCTAATACGTACGTTTGGGCCGCAAATAACAATACGCTCAACGTCCAATCCGGCACAAACTATACCAACGGCTCAAGTTCTACCGGCACACACACCATTACTGGCAGCAACAACACGGTCAACATTACTGGCGGAACTATTAGCGGCACGGGCCTTAATTTAGGCGCTGGTGCCAAGTTAAACGTTTCTGCAGGCGGGTCTTCAGTTTCAGCCATTACAGCAGGTGCAGCCAGCAATGTCGCTGTCAGTGGAACCGGCAGCTTGTCCGGCACGGTCACCGCCAGTGGCGGCGGCCATACGGTTGGCGTGTCGGGAAGCGGCGTCATCAGTGGAACGGTCAATGCCAATGGTGGCAGCAGTAATCTCAATGTTTCGGGCGGTACTCTGAACGGGACGCTCAATGCGAGTGGTGGCACCAACCACGTCGCCATTTCGAGTGGCACGGTATCTAACACCGGCAGAATAAATGCCAACGGCGGCAATAGCGATATTACCGTCAGCAATACGGGTAGTGTCGCAAACGGGGCGCTGCTTTCTGCTAATGGCACAGGCAACGAAGTAAACCTGAACGGCGGTGCCATGGCCGGCGCCATTACGCTGGGGACCAATGGCATGTCCGGCGACGGCAACCAAACCATCAACCTTCAGGGCGGCAATAATACCGGCAACATTAACGCACATGGTAACAGAAATCACATCAACCTTATTTCCGGCACCAATAACGCCACCAATATCCACACTGCCGGCAGCAACAATGACATTACCTTTACCAACGGCACAAACACGGGAAACATTACCGCCGCCGGCGGTGAAAATACTGTTACGATCGATAGCGGCACGAACTCCGGCAATATCAACCTTGGCGCAGGCGGCAATCAAGTATATGTCCACGGCGGCACCAATTCGAATGTCATTACAGCGACCGGTAATAACAATCTGCTCGATATCGATGGCGGCATTACTACAGGGGACAAAAACTTTACCGGCAGCAATAACACGGTCAATATCCATGGCGGCTCATACGACGCTGGCACCATTTCGTTGGGCGGCGGCAGCAACGTTATCGATGTCTCCGCCGGATCCATCAATAGCACCGGAAAAATCAACGCCAACGGCGGTAATAACAAGATAGATATATCCGGCACCGGTGTTCTGGCAACCGGAAGTGAAATCACCGCCACCGGCGGCAGCAACCAGGTAAAATTGGATGGTCAATCGACTGGCGGCACCATATCCTTGGGGAAGACCGGCACCCTCGGCAATAACACGATTGAAATCGCCAGCGGCACGAATGACGGCACTATCATCGCCGAAGGCGACAAGAACACCGTGAACATCGGGGGCGGCACTAATACAAACGACATCACGCTCAAGAATGACGAGCACACTATCAACATTACCGACGGCGGGAGCAACAACGACAACATCGTCGCCGAAGGCAGCAAGAATAAAATCAACATATCCGGCGGCACCAACAATGGCGGCAGTATCGATGCCCAGGGCAACGAAAATGAACTGACCATCATCGGCGGCACCACCGGCACCAAGATCGACCTTGGCAGCAATGCCTCTGGTGAAGGTAAAAACAAGATTACCATCGCCGGCGGTACCAACTCCAGCGATATCGATGCGGATGGTGGCCTGAATATTGTCGCAATCTCGAACGGCACCAATAGCGGCATCATTACCGCAGGATTGCAGAATAACGGCCGCGGTGATAACCAGGTGCTTATCTCAGGAGGCAATACCTCGACCAATATCACCACCGCAGGCTCGAACAACATCTATGATCAGGAGGATGGAACGATAACCTCCACCAGCGTCGTCGATATGGCGAGCGGCGGGGGCGAGCGCGATACGCATGTCAAAATCCATGATGATGCCCAGATGGATGGCACTATCCACGCACACGATGGCCTTATAGAAGTCTGGACAAAAACGGCAAACATTACCGGTGATATCACCGCAAGCCACGCCGGAGCCGATACCGAATGGCGCTTGAGCGGCGGCAACTTCTCGTCGACGAGCCACCTCACCAGCGTCGCCGACGGTAATGCCAAAAACATATATACTATCAGCCGTGACGCCAACCTTAACAATACCACTGATGCCATCCACACGACCGGTACCGGTACGACAGAGATGACCATCAAGGAAATGTATAAGAGCAACACCAACGCCATTTCCGGGACGATCATCCTTGCCACCGATCATAATGTCCTCAATCTTCTTGGCGGTGCGCACATCACATCCGCCGGTGTCCTTGATATCCAGGGAAAGAAATCCAACACCATTACTTTTGACCTGAACAGCACCAACGGAGGCGTTTGGACCGAAGCAAATATAGGGATAACCGAATTCGCCAATTACACCTTCTCCAATCTGCTCGATCTGACGCATCCCGATACAATAAGCGCTACCAATACAGTGAACATTAAATCGGGTAATCTCGATCGTGGTGCGGCGGGCGGCGAATCGATTCGGGGCGCAGGAGTCGGCGGCACCACCTCTTACCACATTACCGGCGGCACCACCCGGTATATCAACACCAACAGCGGCACCGGCCATTTGTATTACTCCGGCGGCACGATAAATGTCACCTCGCCGACCAGCAATTCCTCGCAGGTATTCAATGTTCGCGACAGCAACTCCGCCAACAAGGAAGCCTTGGGCAACAGCGGTACCACCGTCACTTACAACACGGGCGACTATCTGGCATATTCAATCCTGAACGTGGGGGAAACCTCCGGTGCGACTCCGACCGGCGGTCTAGTGACGGTAAAGGGCGGTGCCACGGTGACCCTTGGCGTCATGGACTATAACGACAACGATATGTTGAATGCCAACCGCTACGAATTTGCCGCCCACTCGGTCGGCACCGCAACCGGCATCAATGGCAACTATAATTATGGCAACCACGCCATCACCTCCGGCGGCAGCCAGTTCGAAGCGCAGATCAGCGCCAGCCACGTCCTTGTCGAAGGCGGCGGCAACCTCATAATCCATGAAAACAGTAACAACTGGAGAAGTGCCAGCACCGCGTCCGACACCCGCAACATCATTGACGACCTGACCATTCAGGGCGGCGGCCATGTCACGCTCGACCGCACCACCATCTATGGATCGTCTGGAGCAAATACCGCTGTCGCGACGGTTAAAAGCGAGGGTTACCTCCACGGCTTCGGTTACTACTCGTCGGCTTTGGACCACACGCCGATGCGGGCAAACGTCGATGGCAAGGTTATTCTCGACGCGGGTGCGGTGGATGCCTCCACTGGCTGGATTACCCAGCGGGGCGGCACGCTCCAACCCTATAACGCAAGTCTGTTTCAGTTTGGTCCTGGCGAAAAGAGCAAGGATGCGGTCAAAAAACTGATGGGAGTTGTGTTTGAAAGCTCGGATTCGATTGAATTCAGGCCCACCTCCTTCCTCTCCACTCGATTGTTCCATGATTATGACGCCATTTACGACAACGATGCAAACAAAGTTGACATAGACGGCGCTCGCAACAAACTGTATTACTCGGATTCAGTCAAGAGCAATAGCTTCGACTTCTCGACAATCTGGAGCGCCGGCTCGGTGGATACACCACTCTCCACAACAGTTGCGAGCAAATACGCCCAGAGTATGAAGGCGCAATACGACCCGGTTTTCGGCTTTGATTACGAACTCAAGTCCAAACTCGACTTCGAATTGTATCAAGGGCTGCCCAATGACATTACCCAGACCTATTACTACCGGGTTGCCACCGCGGATAATGCGATTGAAGCGCTGCACATCGATGGCGATTCAAGCAAAGCTCTTATGGCCGACGCTAACCATCTCTTTAACCGCAATATCCTTAAATCGGATATGCTGGGTGAGTGGACCTTCCTGTACACTCCGGATGAGAAGGACATCGTCCTCCGGTTCCGGCTGCTTGCGGATCACCCCCAAAACGGCGGTTTCGTCATCGACGAGACTGAGCGGAATAATATCCTCCCGGGCAAGTATCTGGATGAAATCCGTTACCCATTCCTAACCAACTCCGATATCCTCAACCTGCCGAGCGATTACGCCGGCGATATCGCCGGGTTACCGGAAGATCCCACCATGCACATTCGGGGGCCAGACGGCCTCGTCCATGAGGACCAGTTGGAATATGGCGGCAGTGGTTATAGCGGCAACATGGTGGAATGGTACCGCGATCCCTCCACCCGCCCGGCAGCGGCGACCAACTGGAGTGAAGGATGGATGCAGGACTGGGAAGACCTTCTCAGGGGCGTCCAGCTTGATATCCAGTCCGGTGCGGACATGCGCCGCGGCCTGCGGATGATGCACGCGGAGTCTTATGCCAACGTCTCCAGCTCCAACTTCAACGTGATGAGCCAGTTCATCAGGAACCGTGAACGCAACGCCATTTCCGCCCTCTACCAGGTCGAAGCCGACCTGCACAAAAAAGCGGAAGACGATGGCGTCATCATGAAGGACGGCATGGAATGGCATGTTCCCATCATCGAACAGGAAGAACTGCCGTTTGTCGAAAACCCCATCCGCTTCTGGGCGTCCGGCTTCGGCCAGTCCGGCTATGTCCGCAACTCCGGCTCCGAATACGGCTATGACCTCGAGTCGTGGGGCGGCGCACTCGGCGTCATCAAGGAATTCAACAATTTCTACGGCGGCCTCACCATCGGCTACGCCGACTCCAAGTCCACCTGGGACAACCTCCCCAGCGTCGGCAAGACCAAATCCTACATGGCGGAAGCGCTCGTCGGCATGCACTTCTGGGACCGGTATTTTGTCGAAGGCTATTTCGACTACGCGTATAGCGAACAGACGATGAACCGCACCGTCAGCTTCGGTAACGGCTATTACACCGGCTGGGCCAAAGGCGAGTTCAACGATCATACGTACGCGGGCGGTCTGCGACTCGGCTTCCAGAGCGTGCTCCTGGACCACTACGTCTTTGTCGCCACCGCTGGCGCGCAAATCATGCACTATACCAACGATGACTTTACCGAATTCGGCCGGGAAAGCATGGCGCCCCTTCTCAAGATTCACAAGGGATCCATGGACCGCACCATTTTCAAGACGCCGGTCACCGTCCGCCTGAGCCGTCCCTTCGCTCTCGGCGGTTGGGTCCTGACGCCGGAAGTCCGCGCCAGCTTCTCGCCTTACTTCGGTGACCGTGAGGGCATTGCGGTGGCGGAATGGGCCGGCAATCCCTTCCCGGACCGCACCTTCAATTCGTACGGCACCAAGCACGGCAAGTACGAAGCAGAAATCGGCGGCACTATCGAACTCTCCCGTCGCGGACGCTTCTACCTGGCGGGGAACTACGACCTGACCTACACCAAGGGTTCGATATTGCATAACTACTCGCTTCAGGCTGGCCTGAACTTCTAGGACCCGCACGCGGTGTGAACCGGACGGTTCGCCGTCCCAAATGACGAAAACAAAAGTATCTGAGGAGTAAAGCACGATGAATAAATGCCTGTTGGTTGTGTTGGCTTTTGCCCTTATCCTCTTTGCGAGCGTCAGCCGCGCTGCCGATGCCGGTGCGACCAACGAAACGGCTGCCGCCAAGATGGTGGAGGGTTTGGCCGAGGTGGTGGAAGAGGTCGCCGCTGAGCCGATGGTGGTGGCCGAAGCTGTCAGCGAGCCGGTTGTCTCCGAAGCGTTGGACGCTTGTCCGGTGGTGACCGATTCGTCCGTCATCTCCACCAGCTATGTCGCGCCCCTGGTTTTCCCCGAGGGTCCGCTGGAAGACGTCTATTATGAAGTGCCGGTGACAAAAACTATCGTCGCCGACGAAGTCTATACCGCGATGGAAAAACGTACCCGCACCATCCACGAGGTCAAGGTCAAGACAGTGAAGCCGAATTCCGCCAGGTTGGCGCGTCCTGTCACGCCGTCCCGTGGCGTGATGCCGGTGATGACCAAGGAAAAGGAACGGCAGAAAGTCTACCTCGACCCGTACAAGGAAAAGTATGAGGTGCCGGTCACCAAGACCCGGAAGATTAAGATCCAGGTCGAGGAAAAGCAGCTTATCCCCGCCTCAAAAATGAAGGGTCATCGCTGGTAGAACTTTTACCCAGTTGTGGTAAGATAATGCAGAAAATAAAAAACCGTCTCTCCGCCATAGGCAGGGAAACGGGTTTTTTATGGTGAGTTACAGGGTCCACGGGGCCGAGCATAGGCCAAGCCGGACAAGAGATTAAAATACTACCCAGCATTATACCGAAGCGTTTTTCTCGGCCCGGAACCGGTTGCCGACCAGGAAGGCGAAGCCTGCCAAAACCAGGGTCGGGACAATGGGGTGAAGCCCGAAGAGGGATGTTTTCGTTACCGTGAGGCCAATAAAGCACGCCACTCCAGCCACCACCGACCACAGTGCCCCGGTTCTGTTCGCATTGGGCCAGAACAGGCCAAGCAGTATCGGCCAGAAGAAGGTCGCTTCCAGTCCGCCAAAGGCGAAGAGATTGATCCACGCCAGCAGGTGGGGCGGTTCCAACGCCAGAATAAACACCATCACTCCCAAGAGGCCGGTGATACCCACGCTCGCCCGCATGGTGAAGCGGGGCGTCGCCCTCTCCATATCACCCTTTAAATACCAGGCGATATAGACGTCGCGAATCAGCGTCGCCGAGGCGATGATAAGCATTGAACTCACCGTCGACATAACCGCCGATAACACCCCGGCCGCGAACAGCCCCGACAGCCACGGCGGCATCAGCCGCATAATGAGGGTCGGCATAATCAAGTCGCCGGCGGGCAGGTCCGGAATCACGCCGCGCCCGAGTGCACCTGCCAGGTGCGTGGTAAAAAGAATAAAGCCGATAACGACTGTTCCGTACAGCATGGCCCGCCTGAGCGACGTGTCATCCTTGAAGGCAAGGCATTTCTGGATGGTCTGCGGCAGCCCGAGCACGCCAATCCCCACCAGCACCCAAAAGGAGAACAGCATCGGTACGGGAATGCTCCCGCCCGCTCCGGTGGGGCTGAGCAGTCCCGGGTCAATCGCCTCCAGCCGCGCTAAAATGGCCGGCAAACCGCCACCCGCCGCAATGACGCCGATCAGAATGGCGATGGACGCGGTCAGCATTACCACTCCCTGGATCACGTCTGTCAGCACCACGGCGCGAAAGCCGCCCACCGTCGTATAGACGCCGATAGTGATGCAGAACAGGACCAGTCCGACAATGTACGATTGGCCGGTAATGGCCTGGAACAACCTTGCCCCGCCGATGAACTGTGCCAGCATGATGGCGATAAAGAACAGGATCATCAAGGCGCTTGTCAGCCCGACCAGGAACGGCGAGCCGTACCGTCCATAAAAGTATTGGCTGACCGTGAGGACGCCGGTTTTGCGGCTGTACTCAGCCAGGCGCTTCCCCAGCACGCCCAGGGTGAGGAGGGCGGTCGGCACCTGAATCATGGTGAGGAGCACCCAGCCAAGGCCAAGCGAATAGGCGATACCCGGCCCGCCGATAAAGCTGGACGCGCTCGTATAGGTGGTGATGGTTGCCATGGCCAGGGCAAAGCCGCCGAGGTTCCGTCCGGCGAGGAAATATTCCTCCAGAAACACCCGCACCCCGCCAACCCCTCGCGACCGCGTCCGCGCCCGCCGGGACCAGACGCCGATGCCGACCATGGCCAGAAGAAACAAGAGGATGACGGCATAGACGACCGGCTGGCTCCTCACTCCGTCGACAAAGACGCTCATAGGTAACGCCGCCACAGGCAATAGGCCAGCGCGACCGATACAGCCACAAACGACACGACGCAGCCGACCATGAACCACAGCGGCACTCCAGCCACGAATGGCTGAGACGGTCCTGTCCACGCTTCGCCGAGTGCGAGACCAACGCACCACACGGCGAAGAACCCGATATACAGCGCCACAATTACCGTAATTCGCCTATCCATTACCCCTCCCACTCCTGGTTCCCATACTGTCGACTCAAGTCTTCTCACGCAGGCGCTCATTAATCCCGTTGGCTGCTTATACGTCCATCACCCAACCGGAACGATGGTTTCGTACCATAACCCTACCGGATTTTACCCCACGGTCGAGTAAATCGAGGAAAAAAACGGAATTTTTCCCGCACAATCGGGTAAGGGGCTGTATAGTAAAGACGGATTTTAGATTTTAGATTTAAAACTTAAAAAATGCAGCCAAGGAGAAGCAAGTGAACTCACGTGAACGGGTCATGACCGCCCTCAACCACATAAGCCCTGATCGTATCCCTCTCGATATCGGTGCAATAAACAACACCTGTATGCACGTGACGATTCAGGACGCGCTGAAAAAACGCCTCGGCCTGCAGGACAACGGCACCATGGTCCGGGGCTACAGCCTCGGGGTTGCGGTGCCGGACGAGAGCATTCTTCAGCATTTCGGAGCCGATACCCGCTCTCTCTACTTCGACGAAGTACACCCCTGGCGGCACGACGCGGAGGAGGACATCTTCTACGACCAGTGGGGACTCGGCTATAAAAAGAATCCGGACGGGTATTATTTCAACTTCGCCAAGCATCCCCTCGCCGACGCCGAGGAACCGGAAGATATCGAGGCCTACGAGTTCTTCAGCCCGAACGAACGCATGCTGGCGGGGCTGGACGAGCGCATCGCCCAATTCAAGGGCGAATTCTGCCTGGTGCTGGAAGGGTTCCGCGAATCCATGTTCGGGCTGCCGTCGGCAATTCGCGGCCACGAAAACTTTTATATGGATCTCATCTCCGACGACGGCATGGCCGACGCTCTCCTGGACAAGATTCTCCGCCATTTCAAGAACCTGGCCGACTACATTCTCGACAAGGTCGGCGACGATGTCGACATCGTCAAAGTGGCGGACGACCTCGGCACCCAAAGCAGTCTGCTTATTTCGCCCGAGACGTACAGGAAAATGATTAAGCCCCGGCAGGCGGAATTCTATGCCCATATCAAGGCGCGCACCGGCTGAAAAATTGTCCTGCCTTCGTGAGGAGCAATAAGTGAAATCATCGTAGGCCTTATTGTATTCGGAGTTGACGCCTGGAACCCGGTGCAAATTTCCGCCGACGGCATGGAACCGGAGCGGCTCAAGCGGGAATTCGGCGACGATATCACCTTCTGGGGCGGCGGCATTGACACCCAAAAGGTCTTGTCCTTCGGGACGGTCGAGGATGTCAAACGCGAGGTCAGGAGAAACATCGACCTTTTCCGTCGTGATGGCGGCTATGTTTTCGCCCCGGTGCACAACATCATGCCGGGCGTCCCCCTCGACAACATCCTGGCCATGTACGACACCTACCGGGAATGCGCGTCCTATTGAGCCATTTTTCACCTTTCAGAGGAGTTTACCATGCGTTCAACCATCACAAAGTATGTTACGGCAATCGTCCTGTGCGGCGCAGTCGCTTTCGCGTGCACTCCAGCTTACGCCGTCGAGATGCAGATCGGCTATGAGAACCACCCGGGCGAACCCATCGACCTCGCCTGCCGCGAATGGAAACGGCTTATCGAGGAACGGAGCAACGGCGAGATCACCGTCGAGCTCTACCCCTCCAGCCAGCTCGGGTCGAAAAACGATCTCATGGATCAGATGGTCGCGGGCGACTCTGTCGTCACCCTCTGCGACGGGTCGTTCTATTCCGACCGGGGCGCGCCCGACTTCAACATTGTCTACGCTCCCTACCTGTTCGACACCTGGGACGACTGCTGGAAGCTGACGAAGTCGGACTGGTGGAAGGAGCAGGCGGACAAGCTCGAGAAGAACGGAATCAAGCTGTTGACGGTCAACTGGATCTATGGCGAGCGCCACACATTGACGACCAAGCCGGTCCGGAACGTCGCCGACATTCGCGGTATGAAGATTCGCGTCCCGAACAACCTTATGCAGATCGCCAGCTTCGAGGTCATCGGCGCATCGCCGACGCCGCTGCCCCTCGGGGACGTCTATACGGCGCTACAGCAGGGCGTCATCGACGGGCTGGAAAACCCGCTGCCGGTTCTCTACAACGGTAAATTCCACGAAGTGGCCAAATACCTGACCCTCGACGGCCATGTCCGCAATACCACCACATGGATCTGCGGCACTCTTTTCTTCGATTCGCTGTCGCCCGAACACCAGCGCATCCTCATGGAGACAGGCGACGTTGCCGGCCTGTACAATAATAAGCTCACCCTCGACGCCGCCGAAGAGGTGCTGGAACAGTTCGAAAAGGAAGGCGTCGAAATTATCCGCGTGGATACGAACGAATTTCGTGAAGCGTCGCAGGGCTTGTATGATTACCCGGCGCTGAAGGCAAAGTGGTCGCCGGGGCTGTACGAGCGCATCCAGAAGGCTATCGAGTAGGTTTTGTGATAGTGTGCTGCCCGGCTTTTCGGTATCATCCGAGGAAAAAGGGACGGAATTGTAATGGAAGACCTCGGATTTGATCACCCTTCGCTCATCGACAGGGCGTACCAGGAGATTCGCAAAAGCATCCTGGTGGGCGACATGCCGCCCGGCCACAAGCTGGTGGTCAACGATCTGGTGGAGCAATGGAAGATAAGCGCCACCCCCATCAAGCAGGCCCTCAACCGGCTGGTCAGCGAGGAGTTGGTGGAGGTGGTGCCGCGCCGCGGCATGCGGGTCAAAACCTATGACGCCCAGGATCTGGTCGATACGTTTGAAATCCGCCTGCTCTACGAAACCCACTGTTGCAAGATGGCGGTCAAGAAAATCGACGACCATCCCGAGGTGGAGGAGGAGCTGGACGACGTGATGCGGAAGAGCGCGCTGTCCCTGGCTGACGAGTGCAATTACACCGCGCACTATCACTTCGACGAGCAATTCCACATGCTCCTCGTCTCCCTGTCGGGCAACCGGAAAATGATCCGCGATTTCGAACGGTTGCACGCCAACATCATCACCTTCGGCATCTACGCGAGCCGCCAATCTCCCTTATGGCGGCAACGGGAGACAGTCGAGGAACACACCCGCATCCTCGACGCCCTGCACCAGCGTTCGCAAAAGGATATGGTCGCCGCCATGCGTACCCACCTCGACAACACGGTGAAAGATATGCTCACCTTCTTCCACCCGAAATCGGGACGGCTCATTGTCCAAAAATAAAACCCGTGCATTGGACGACAAACGCTCCTCCGGTCGGAGGAGCGTTTCTTTGTCGGTTGTCATTTTCCCGGCGCGGCATTGTCGAAGCGGCCTCGGTAGGCCCACAGCCCAAGGGCAGGGTTGGGAATGTAATAGATGTCCCGGCCGTCGACGGAATTCATACCGAGCCGCATCGATTGTATGTCGTAGCGGGCAAGGGCCTTGTCCAACGGCAGGTAATGGAAGCCGACCCCTTCCACCTCCTCGCGGCTGAGGTGGCCGGGCGCGTAAGTGATACTGAAGCGGCTGTCCGAGGAACCATGAATAAGGTGAGCGGCGACGCTCAAGTTCTGGCGCAGGTCTTCGTTGTCCCGGACCGCCTGCAATACCTTATCGCGGCCTACATAGCCGTATTTTCGAATCAGCGCGTCATTCCCCAGGTCTTCGCCAAAGCGGTGAACGCCGGGCGCGATGATCACCAAGTCACCGCCGTCGGCGATAGCCATACGGCTGCGATAGATGGCCTTGTTGCCTATCCAGGTTGTGTGGAACTCAGCGGGGTCCAGGTAGACGACGACGTGCTCGAGAGGCTGATCGAGAAAATTCAGGTTGGCTTCCTGGCTGATGCGGATGGAGTCGGAGAACATCTGCCTGTCGCGGCCGACGGCAACCGAGCGGACATTATCGCCGCTCGCGTCCGGTGCGGTGACCGTGAGGATATAGGTAACGGGGATGTCCTGACAAAAATGCTGTTCCGCATAATCGAAGACGCGGTGAACCGGCGTCAGATCCCGGCCCATCATGTTTTCCATGCCGTAGACGGCTCCCAGAAAATGGCTGCCGTTGATCATGCCGCTGCCGCCGCACCCGACAAAAAGGTTTTTGTTGTAGTTGGCCATCCCGACCACTTCGTGCGGCACCACCTGGCCGACCGAGAAGATGGCGTCGTACCCGCCGTCTACCAGCCTATGGTTGACCTCGACACGGATGGACTGGTCGGAGAGCCCGGCCGATACCTCTTTCACAAAGCTGGCTGGCACGTCGCCCAAATGAACCACGTCCTCGCGCCAATTATGGACGCGGAACAACGTATGCGGTACGCCTGGATACATGCGGTCCATCTCTTCAGGCGTCATCGGGATGTGCGTGCCGAGAGCGGGCAAGATATCGATATCCGCGCCGTCCAAGAGGTCCAGTAGCATACGGGTAATGGGTCCGGCGTGGGAGTTCAGCCGGGTGATGTCGGGCGGAATGATAAGGGCGCGTCGCGGCTTTGGCCGGGTGGAGAGGTGATCGGCCAAAAGCGTCGCGATTTCATCATCATGCAAACCGGTGGGCGTAGTCGCTTTGGTGAGACTATAATTCATATCGTTCTCCCGTTGCGCGCAGGGCGCGAGCCCCCCTCATTCGGGCGTCCATTCGTTGCAATGGACGAGGAACTGGTACACCGGTGCCAGCTTCCGAAACGTTTTGCCAACCGTCTCCGCCAGGTCGGGCGAAAAGAGGCCGTCCATTTCCGTTGTCTCGTACATAACCGTAATGCTTCGGCGCTCCAGCCAATTCCGTTCTTTCTCGCTGTATTCGGGAAAGCGCGGCCGCTTGTAGTTATCGCCATAGATGCTGCAGTGCGGCAGCGCGTCCAGCGCCTTCTGCGCCGCCCGGTAGCGTTTATCGCCGGCGATGATCAACTGGCGTACCTTGACCCTCTCCCTCGGCGGCGCAGCGTTATCGCCGCAGCCATAGCGGTGGAAAGCAGGCGTGAATTCGAAAAATGAGACTGGCCCCCGCATGCCTTTGCGGGGTTGGAAAATCAACCAACTCGCCCGTTTGTACATGGTTTTGTCGCGCGAGAAGCGGGTGTCCCGATGCAGTCTGGTCAAGACCCGGCGCGGCTCGACATTGATGAACGGATCGATCTTCAAAACGATGGGTGCCCACGCGCGAACTAAATCCAGCATAGGCTGTTCGATGAATCGGGTATACTCGTCCCTATGGTCGTTGAACCATTGTTTGCTATTTTGTTTGTGGACCTGATCAAGAAATTTGAGGCTGGCCGTGGTGATTGGCATGGAATTTCCCCTCTCAAGACGATTCGATTTCCCGTAGTTTTACCGCAAGTGGGGCGGCAGGGGAAGGAATAACCCTGACAAAGGCGACAATCATATAAAGTAACGCCGGGCACCACAGTCCGAGCGCGGCATAAGGAGATTATCATGGCGGTACCGAAGGATTATGGAGCCGAATCGTTGGCGATGCACTACCAGTGGAGAGGTAAAATCCAGGTGTGCTCGAAAGTAAAGGTGGCGAACCAGGAGGATCTCTCCCTCGCGTACACACCGGGCGTGGCCCAGCCATGCCTCGAGATCCATAAGGACGTAAATAAAAGTTATGATCTCACCAACCGCTGGAATACGGTGGCGGTGGTAACGGACGGTTCCGCCGTCCTCGGCCTGGGCAACATCGGCCCGGAGGCCGGTATGCCGGTTATGGAAGGTAAATGCCTCCTTTTCAAGGATTTCGGCGGGGTCGACGCCATTCCGCTGTGCATCCGCAGTCAGGAAGTCAACGCCATTGTCGATACAATCTCCCTGCTGTCTGGCAGCTTCGGCGGCATCAACCTGGAAGATATTGGCGCGCCGCGCTGCTTTGAGATCGAGGAAAAGCTCAAGCAACGCTGCGACATCCCCGTTTTTCATGATGATCAACACGGCACCGCCGTTGTCACGTTGGCAGCTCTCAAGAACGCGCTTCGCATTGTCGGTAAACGCTTCGAGGACGTCAGTGTCGTGATGAGCGGGGCGGGTGCGGCAGGCGTCGCCATTGCCCACCTGCTGTCCGGAGCAGGCGTCAAGGAAGTGGTCCTCTGCGACCGCCAAGGCGCGATTTATCGTGGCCGCGAAGGCCTGAATCCGGTTAAGCAGCGCCTTGCCGAAAACACCAACCCCCACGGCAAAAAAGGCAGCCTCGCCGATGTTTTTCGCGGAGCCGATGTGTTCGTGGGCGTGTCCGCCCCCGGCACGGTGACGCCCGAGATGGTGAAGTCTATGGCGGACAAACCAATACTGTTCCCCATGGCGAATCCAACGCCGGAAATCATGCCCGACCTCGCCTTCCAAGCCGGAGCGGCTATCGTCGGCACCGGTCGGAGCGATTTCCCCAACCAGATCAACAACGTCCTCGCCTTCCCGGGAATCTTCCGTGGCGCTCTCGACGTGCGCGCTTCAGACATCAACGAAGCGATGAACGTGGCTGCCGCCGAGGCGCTGGCCGCCATGGTCGGCGATGAACTGAGCCCCACCCATATCCTGCCAACGCCGTTCACGCCCGGCATCGCCGCCGCTGTCGCGAAAGCGGTGGCCGAAGCCGCCAGAAAGAGTGGCGTGGCGCGTATTTAGTAAACGCGTGGAAATCGGGCGCGCGCCGTGGTCATGATTTGTTCTTTGACTTCGGCCGCGCCCACGTTTCTAATGAGGGAGGGTGGGCA